>JANLRV010000166.1:0-3614 GCA_031361905.1 Actinomycetes bacterium | reverse complement strand
GGGGGGGGGGGCCCGCCCTGGCTGGTTTTCGGGGGGCTGTGCCACCTTTTCCGCCTTTTCCACCCCCCAACACCCCGCCCGTGACTAACCCCCCGCCGCCACCCAGCCCGCCAATTGACGGACAACGATCTAGCTGAGCGGCGGATAGGTGTCGAGCCACCAGCGCGCGATGTCTGAGCGTCGCATGAAGCGGACACCGGGTAGCGTCTGGGCGTGCTCGATGAACATGCGTAACGCCGCTGCTCGGGCCGCCTGCCCGCTCCAGCGCGCATGCACGGCGACGGTCATCATCGCGCAGCGCTCGTCGCTCTCGCACACGAGCTGATCGAGCCCCATCACGGTCGTGTCGAGGAAGTCGCGCGGGCTGGCGAACCCGGGATTCATCAGATAGCGGCCGTCGTTGTAGGTCTTCGAGTAGGGAATCACGAGCATCGGGCTCGACTCGATCGCCTCGTAGTAGGGCACGTCGTCCGCCGATCCCTCGGAGTGATAGGCGAAGCCACCGATCTCGAGCAGCAACGAGCGGGTGTTCTCGCTCGGCCAGCCCCGCGAGTTCCAGCCGATCGGACGGCTGCCGAGCACGCGCTCGTAGGTCTCGATCGCGCGGACGATCTGCTCGCGCTCGCCGGCGCGGTCGTACGTCCACGGCTCGGTCCAGCGCCACCCGTGGCCCATCAGATCGTGATCGCGCTCGCGCATCCAGGCAGCGACCGCGGGGTTCAGCTCGAGCGCCACCGCCGTTCCCGAGACGGTGACCGGCACTCCCGCGGCATCGAGGATGCGGGCCAGGCGCCAGACCCCGGCGCGGCTGCCGTACTCGTAGTGCGACTCGGTGCCGGGATCGCGCTGCGGCGGCTTCACGCCCGGCTCGGCGTACTCGCCCCAGCCGTCGTTGCGATCGTCGCCCCAGATCACCGAGTACTCGGATCCCTCCTCGTAGACGAGCACGATGTTGACGACCACGCGCGCTCCATCGGGCCACGCGAACGGCGGCGGCGTGCGCCCGTAGCCCACGAGATCGCGCGCACGGACGGGCTCGGGAATCACCGCACGACCAGCCGCGACCTGCGCAGCCCAACGGACCCCGCGGTCAAGCCAGCGGGCTCTCGACCGGCGGCGGAGGCACCGATGCCTGCAGTCGCCGCAGATCGTCGATCGGAATGTGACAGCGCATCAGGTGGTCGCCGCCGACATCTGCGAGCGGCGGCTCCTCGGTCTCGCAGATCGCCCCGAGCTTGCGCGGGCAGCGCGTCTGGAAGACGCAGCCGGCCGGCACGTTGGCGGCCGACGGGATCTCGCCCGCGAGCACGATCCGCTCGCGCAGCTCGCCGTCGATCGACGGCACCGACGAGAGCAACGCCTCCGTGTACGGGTGGTGCGGCGCTCCGAACACGTCGGCGGCATAGCCGAGCTCCATCAGCCGGCCCAGGTAGAGCACGGCGATGCGATCCGCCAGGTAGCGCACCACGCCGAGGTCGTGGCTGATGAAGACGTAGCTCGTCCTGCGCTCGCTCTGCAGGTCGACGAGGAGGTTGAGGATCGCGGCCTGCACCGAGACATCCAGGGCGGAGGTCGGCTCGTCGCAGACGACGAGCCTCGGCTCGCCCGCGAACGCGCGTGCGATCGCGACACGCTGCTTCTGGCCGCCGGAGAGCTGCGACGGCCGCGCGGTGAGCGCCCTCGCAGGCAGGCGGACCGAGGTGACGAGCTCCGCCGAGCGAGCGTCGGCGGCGGCGCCGGAGACGTTGACCAGCTTCTTCAGCGAGCGGTTGAGGAGGCGGCGGACCGAGTGGCGCCGGTTGAGCGCGGAGTCAGGGTTCTGGAAGACGATCTGGAGGGCGGCGATGTCGCTCGCCGTGCGATCGGCAAGCATCGGCGGCAGCTGCCGGCCGTCGAGCGCGACGTCGCCGCGCGTCGGGTCGACGATCCCGAGCAGCGTGCGCGCGAACGTCGTCTTGCCGGAGCCCGACTCGCCGACGAGCCCGAGCGTCTCCCCCTCGTGGAGGATCGCCGAGACGCCGGCCAGCGCGTACACCGAGACGCCGTCCTGCGTGAACGTCTTCGCGAGGTCGGTGATCTGCAGAAGCGGCGCTGCGCTCCGGTCGACGAGCGGGAGCGCGGCGCGCTCATCCGTCTCGCGCGGCAGCGTCTCAGCGATCTCGTGGAAGTGGCACTTGCTCGAGTGCCGGTCGCCGAGCGGCGTGAACTCCGGCTTCGTCGTCCGGCAGACGTCCTGCGCGAGCGCGCAGCGATCGACGAAGACGCAGCCCGGGAGCTCCGCCCCGATCTCGGGCAGGAACCCCGGGATCGTGTCGAGGCGTCCGTCGTCCTTGCGGCGCCCGGCGCGCGGAATGCAGCGAAGCAGGCCGACCGTGTACGGGTGGCGCGGCTCGCCGAGGATCTGATCGACATCGCCCTCCTCGACGAGCTCGCCGGCGTAGAGCACGCCGATCCGGTCGCACATCTTGCGCACGATGCCGAGGTTGTGGCTGATCAGCAGGGTCGCGGTCTGGTGCTTCTCCTTGAGGGCCGCGATCAGATCGAGCACCTCGGCCTCGACGGTCGCGTCGAGGCCCGTGGTCGGCTCGTCGAGGATCAAGAGCTGCGGGTCGGTCGCGAGCGCCATCGCGATCACGACGCGCTGCTGCATGCCGCCGGAGAGCTGGTGCGGGAACCGGCGCAGCACGGAGTCGGGGTCGGCGATCTGGACCTCGCGGAGCGCGCCGATCGAGCGCTCGCGGGCCTCGGCCTCGCTCGCACCTCGCAACGTGAACACCTCGGCGAGCTGGCGCCCGACACGCAGCGTCGGGTTGAGCGCCGAGCCCGGGTTCTGATAGACCATCGAGACCTTGTCGCGGCGCAGCTCGCGCAACCCCTGGTCGTTCAGCGCGAGCACGTCGACGCCGCCGATCTTGACGGAGCCGCCTCGCACCAGCCCGTTCCGTGGCAGAAAGCGGACGGCTGCGAGCGCCGCCGTCGACTTGCCGCAGCCGGACTCGCCGACGAGGCCGTACGAGTGACCGGGCGCGACGAACAGCGAGAGCCCGCGGATCACCTGGCGCTCCTTGCCGCGCACGCGATAGGCGACGTCGAGGTCGCGCAGCTCGAGCGCGGGATCGGGAATCGCGCCGTGGGTCGTCAATTGTCCACCGTCTGCTGCACGCTGTCGGCCACCAGGTTGAGCGCCACGACGAGCGTCGCGATGGCGATCGCCGGCCACAGCACCGTCCACCAGGCCTGCTCGATGTAGCTGTAGTGCACGGCGATCTGCACGCCCCAGTCCGGCGACGGGTCGACCTCGCCGAAGCCGAGGAAGGCGAGCGTCACCAGCGCGAACACGGCGTAGCCGAGCCGGACGGTCGTCTCGACGATGATCGGTCCCTCGCGCGTGATGGGGCTGCAAGATCGCGGGAGGATCGCCGTCGGCCTTCGCGCGGATGTGGTTGCGCTCGACGAGGATTTGCGGGTGGTGTCGACGTGGATCGGCGGACACCTCGCGTAGCGGCGGGGGTGCTGCCGCGGCTGCGCTCACGCGCGGGTGAGGGTGCGTCGCGCGAGAAGCAGCGCGCCCATCGCCGGGTCCGCGACCTTCATGGCGTCGCCTATCGGCTGGG
>JANLRV010000138.1:0-16311 GCA_031361905.1 Actinomycetes bacterium | reverse complement strand
CCCAGCCGCGTGGTGCGCTTCGGGCTGCGCTGTCTGGCCGAGGCGTCCGGCCGCGCCTGCGACAGCGCAGCCCGTCCTGACGGCCACCAGCAGGCCCGCCACGAACCCAGCCCACGGTGGATCCAGGCTAAGTTCCTGAGCCTCGCCGAGCGGTTCGGCAGTTGCTATCGTTCGCCCGAACGCGGCCGTGACCCCGCCGCATGCGTAGTACACCGAGAGAGGAACGCATGCACGAGGATGGACATGTGCTAGTCGCCCTCGACGGCGAGTGGGATCTCGCGCGCGCTGCCGAGTTCGGCGAGGCGATCGCGAAGGCGCTCGCCGTCGCCCGTGAGGGTGACGCGCTGATTTTCGACCTGACCGAGGTCACGTTCGTCGATTCGACGATCATCGCCGCCCTCCACGAAGGTGCCGTGCGGGCGAGCTCACGCGGAATCCCATTCGCGGTGGTCTGCGCGGGAGGTCCGGTGCGACGGGTCTTCGACCTGGTCCAGCTCGATGTGGTCGTGCCGATCGGCTCGACGGTCGGTGAGGCGCTTGAGCGCACGCGGGCTGCGCGTGCGTGCTGACGGGTGGGCGCTGGCCGTTCCCACGGGCCTCCCCGCGCGAGCGGTGAATTGAAACCGTGGCCGGTGGGGATGGGGTAGACAACGAGCGTGAGCGACCTCTCCGACAGCGCGCTGATCGAGCGCTGGCAGCGTGACGGCGACAGCGAGGCCCGAGAGGAGCTCGTCGACCGCTACCGCGGACTCGTCCGCTCGCTCGCGGCGCGCTACGTCGACCGCGGTGAGCCGTTCGACGACCTGCTGCAGGTCGCGTGGATCGGCTTGCTGAAGGCGATCGATCGCTTCGATCCGGCGCGGGAGCTGCGTCTCGCGTCGTACGCGACGCCCACGATCGTCGGCGAGATCCGCCGCTACTATCGCGATCACGGGTGGGCGATCCGCGTGCCGAGGCCGCTTCACGAGCTGCGGGTGCGGGCAAACGGCGAGATCGATCGGTTCACCGCTGCGCACGGGTCCGCGCCGACCATCCGCGAGCTGGCCGCTCTTCTCGGCCACAGCGAGGACGAGGTTCTGGACGCCCTTCAGACCGAGCTCGCGCGGGCGTACGCTCCGCTCCAGACGACGGGAAGCGACGGCGAGGAGCGCATGCTCGCGATCGAGGCCGAGGAGGCCGGCTTCGACGAGGTCGACACGAGGATGCTGCTCGAGCACGGCCTCGCGAAGCTCGCCGACCGCGAGCGCCGGATCGTCGAGCTGCGCTTCGACGAGGGGCTCACCCAGCTGGAGATCGCGTCGCAGCTCGGGATCTCGCAGATGCACGTCTCGCGGCTCCTCCGCCAGGCGCTCGAGGCGCTGCGCCACCAGCTCGACCCGTGAGGTCAGCAGCTGGGTGCGACGGGGCCCAGCACGATCACGATCGTCGTGCCGCCCTCGCGATCGACGAGCTCGACCTCGGCGAGCCGCTCGACGATGCGCCCCGCGCTGGGGAGGGATGTGCGGACCAGCAGGTGCTCGGCGATCTCTCGCGGCAGTGGCCCGAGCTCGAGCGTGACCGCGCGATCGGCGCGCGCCTCGAGCAGCAGCGCCGCGTCGTCTCCGAGCGTGGCCTGGGCGGCCGCCGAGACGGCGTCGGCGACGAGCAGCCCGTCGCTCAGCCGGTCGATCGGCAGCTCCGCCCGCGCTGCGAGCACTCCGACGATCCGGGGGAGCACTCGCTGAAGCACGGGACCGCAGACGATCTCGGCTCGCAGGCTCACGGAACGGGATCCTCGACGAGCCCGAAAGTCATCTCGACCTCGGTGCCGCCGCCTGGTCCCTCGCGGATCACGAGCGAGCGCGAGAGCGCCGCGATCAGCGGCAACCCGAGCCCGAGGCCCGTGCTGTCGATGCGAGGCGCGATCCCGCGTCCCCCGTCGGTGACGGTGACGACGAGCGCGTCGGGAGCCTTCGCCGCGAGCACGACGAGCGTGCCCGCGCCTCGCTCTCCGTCCTCGTAGGCGTGGACGATCGCGTTGGTGCAGGCCTCGCTCGTGGCGAGCTTGACGTCTGAGAGGAGCCGTGGCGACAGCCCGAGCGCCTCGCCGACCCCGGAGATGGCCTGCCGGACCATCGCGACCTCTTCGGGCTGCGGGGCGAGGCAGATGCGGAGCAGCCTCATCTAGATGACTGATTCGCGCACGTCGAAGACGTCCAAGAGCCCGGTCAGCTCGAGCGTGCGTCGCACGGGGCTCGCGTGATCTCGGGGCAGCAGGATGATCAGCACGCCGGCGCGCTCGCGGGCATGGCGGAGCTCGCCGATGAGGACTCCGAGCACGCTCGAGTCGAGGAACTCGCACGCGCCGAGATCGATCAGGATCCGGTCGGAGCCCGTGCGCACGCGCCCGAGGGCCGCCCGCAGGTCCGGCGTCGTCGCGATGTCGTGCTCGCCGCGCAGAATCACGACGCCGTCGCCGTCCTCGACGAATGCTTCGATCTGCGAGCCGTGCATCGATCGGTCCTTCACCGGCGCGTCCCTTTCAGAGTTCGTTTCAGAATGAGTCGTGAGTGGCTGGTGAGTGGCTCGCCAGCCTGAGGCGGGATCGTCTCGAAGCCGCCGCTCCTGTACCAAACGGAACGGCAAGAGGCGATCACGACTCAGGCGCCAGCGAGACGCCACCAGACGCCACGAGGCATTTTGAAACGAGCTGTCAGTGCGATGACGCCCATGTGCCCCATCTGGCGCCGTTTCAAACACCGCAGCCTGTAGGACGCCTCTGGATCCAGGCTACGTCCTCCGGCTCATCCCCCGGCCCGCGCAGGTCAGGCGCTCAGGGCGACCGTCTCGAGCCGGCCCGCCGCCGGATCGGCAGACTCGTTCACCGCACGCCGGAACGCATCGACGTAGCGATCGACCATCCGCTCCGGTGCGAAGCGACGTTCGACCGAGCGACGGCAGTCGCGCGGATCGATCGCGGTCGCGTCGCCGATCCGCTCGACCATCTCGTCGAGGGAGTCGACGATGAAGCCGGTCCGGCCGTGCTCGATCACCTCGGGAACGGAGCCGCGCCTCGTCGCGATCACCGGGACGCCGCATGCCATCGCCTCGATCATCACGAGCCCGAACGGCTCTTCCCAGCTGATCGGGAAGAGCAGCGCGCGGGAGCCGTGCAGCAGCCGGACCCGCTCGGTGCCATCGACCTCGCCAACGTAGCGGATCTCGTCATCGAGCTTGGGCCGCACGTGCTGCTCGAAGTACTCCTTCTCCGCCGGATCGGACATCTTGCCCGCGAGCACCAGGGGCAGGCCGGCGCGTCGGGCCACCGCGATCGCGTCTTCCGCGCCCTTGTCGGGCGACATTCGTCCGAGCCAGAACAGGTACGACCCGCCGCTTCTGGCGCGGCACGGGTGCGCTGACAGGTCGACGGCATTCGGCACGTTCGCGAACCACGGCAAGGCCGGCATCGGCGCTCGCTGGCTCAGCGTCAGCGAGACGAGACGGGCCCGCTCGCCGATCACGTTCGTGATGCTCTGGTAGAGCCGTCCCGGCTCGCCGCCGACCGCGCCGTGGACGGTGTGCACCGATGGCGTCGCGACGAGGCCCGAGATCGTCAGGCCGAGCGGGCCGCTGTGGTCGGAGATGACGTCGAAATCGTCTGCGCGCTCGAGCAGGGCGAGCGAGTGCAGGAGCTCGGGCTGGCTCATGCCGAGCTGCCCGCTCGGCGCCTCGTCATGCACGAACGAGAGCTGCGCGCTCGTCCGGGAGTTCCCGGCGGCGAACAAGGTCACCTCGTGTCCATTCGCGACGAGGCCCTCGGTCAGCAGCGAGACCACGGCCTCGATGCCGCCATAGCGCACTGGCGGAACGGCGAACCACGGCGGGCTGAGGATCGCGATGCGAAGCGCATCCGAGCGCGAGCTCACGCTGGATGGGTCGTAGCGCGAATCGGTGGTGCGTTCGACGAGGGGTTCGGCGAGAGCGGACAGAGGGACCTCCGGGCTTGACGTTGACCATGCAAGCGACGGAATGCTTCGATCCAGTCGCTGCAGGGAGATACCCCGATGACCGGCCGCTCAACCGTCACCCTACCCGGTCAGGGTGAGACCTCACTGACGCCGCCGCGTAGCGCGACGTCGAACGACCGCCCGAAGGCCCGGACGCCGCGAAGCGTGAGCTCGCCGAAGTGGTCGGGAACGCGGCTTGTCCGCGTCACGCGGAGGGTCTTGGCGTGCGGGTCGGGCTCGATCCCGAGCAGCAGGCGGAGCACGAGCAGGGGCGCGCCCGCGGCCCAGGCCTGCGGGCTCGAGGCGGTCGGGTAGGCCACCGGGAAGGGGGTCTCGCCGCGCTCGAACCCGGCGAAGACCTCGGGGAGGGCGTGCCCGAAGTACGCCGCGGCCTCGATCAGCCGGTCGCAGATCACGAACGCCTGGTCCCACAGCCCGTAGCGCGCGAGGCCCCACGCGCAGAGCGCCGAGTCGTGCGGCCAGACCGTGCCGTTGTGGTACGCGATCGGGTTGTACGCGGAGTCCCTCGCCGACATCGTGCGGACGCCCCAGCCGGAGAAGACGTCCCGGCTCATCAGCGCGTCGGCCACCTGCCGGGCCCGCTCGGGCGTGGGCACGCCCGACCAGAGCAGATGTCCCATGTTCGAGGTGGCGGAGTCGACCGCGCGCTTCTCGCCGTCGAGCGCGAGCGCGTAGAACCCGCCGTCGCCGCGCTCGATCCAGAAGGCGTCGTCGATCCGGCGCGCGAGCAGCTCGGCCTCGGCCTCGAGCGAGCCCGCGAGCGCCTCGTCGTGCCAGGCGTGCCGAGCGAGCTCGGCGATCCGGCGCTTCGCGTCGACGACGTACCCCTGCACCTCGACGGCGGCGATCGGCCCGGTCGCGCGCCGCCCGTCGGCGAATCGCTGCGAGTCGTGCGAGTCCTTCCACGACTGCACCTCGAGGCCGTTCGGCGTGCGTCGCTCGAACTCGACGAAGCCGTCGCCATCGCGGTCGCCGTGCTCGTCGATCCAGCGCAGCGCGGCCTGCGCCGGAACGCGCATCCGCTCGGCGAACGCATCGTCTGCCGTGAAGCGCCACGTCTCCGAGATCAGGATCAAGAAGAGGGGCGTCGCATCTGCGGTGCCGTAGTAGCGCGCGAACCATCGCTCGGCGGCTCGTCCGCGCCGCAGCTCGTGCACGATCTTGCCGGGCTCGGCGTCGATCGAGGCGTCATCGGTCTGCGCCTGGAGGTCGGCGAGCGCGGTGAGCGACGCGTAGGCGAGCTCAGGCCCGAGCAGCATCGTCTCGAGGCACGTGATCAGCGTGTCGCGCCCGAACACCGTCATGAACCATGGAACCCCCGCAGCCGGCAGCTGCGCGACGCCGGCCACGCCCGTTCGCATCCTCAGAGACGCGAGGTCGGAGATCGAGCGGTTGAAGGTTGCGGCAAGCCCGTCCCACGACGCGGTCAGGCGCGGCGTGTGGAGGTTCCAGGCGCGCAGCGAGGCCTCGATGCGTGATCGCTCGGCGCCGAAGTGAACGTCGTCGACCTCGACGTCGCCGGAACCGCCGTTGGGTGAGGGGGAGAACGTCACCTTCAGCTCGAAGCGCTCGTGCTGCGCCAGCTCGAGGCGCCAGACGAGCGCACCGTCGCGGAGCAGGGACGGGCGGGTCGCGGTGATCAGCGTGCGCTCGGGCCCGTCGCCGGCCGCCACGACGAGGGCGCCATCGTCGTCGTGCGGCAGGACGGGCGCGGGCAGCGACGTCGCGTGCGCCGGATCGCCCAGGGCGAAATCGTGGTCCTTGACCGAGAGGATGTCGGCGAAGTCGGAGGCGACCTCGAGCGCGAGCTCGAACGAGACGCGGCCGCTCGCGACGTTCTCGACGATCACGTGCTCGTGCAGCGCGTCGCGGATGAACCGCTCGCGACGGATCACGAGCTGGTCGGGTGCGAGCGATCCGCCGACGGGGTTGCGCAGGAAGAACGCCGCGGAGAAGTACTCGACCCGTCCGGTCGAGAGCGGGAGCAGGGGGTTCCCGTCGATCAGAAGCCGCATGCGCGAGAGGTAGCGCGTGTCGGCGGCGTAGAGACCGTGCACTCCGGCCTCGATGTCGCCGACAGGCCCGCTCACGCAGAACGTCGCTCCGTCCAGGATCGTCACGTCGCGGGTCACGCGAGCACCCTAGATGACGGATTCCGTGTGCTCGGGTGTTGCTGGTGTTTCGGCGTGTGGTGACAGGGGTAGGAACAGGAGCGGCTGCCGGTTCGGGCCGAAGACACGAGCGAAAGGCAACGTCATGGCGCAGACCTCGAACGGCCGAACGGCCGCCAAGATCACATTCCTCCCTGCGGGCCTCGGGCGGGAGCAGAGCGAGCAGCTGGTCGAGATCCTGCAGGGGCGGCTGATCGCGCTGCTCGACCTCGGCCTCACGATCAAGCACGTGCACTGGAACGTGGTCGGCCCGCACTTCATCGGCGTCCACCAGATGCTCGACCCGCAGGCGGTCCGCGTGGGCGAGATCGTGGACGAGCTGGCGGAGCGGATCACGACGCTCGGCGGCAGCCCCAACGGCTTGGCCGGCGCGATCGTCGCGCAGCGCAGCTGGGACGACTACGCGCTCGGCCGCGATCTCGTCGACGCGCATCTCGCAGCGCTCGATCTCGTCTACGCCGGCGTGATCACGTCGCATCGCGAGGCGATCGACGAGACCGAGCAGATCGACCCGGTGACCCAGGACATGCTGATCGGGCAGACCGCGGCGCTCGAGCTCTTCCACTGGTTCGTGCGCGCACACATCGAGGATTCGGGCGGCAGGCTCGCGACCGCGGGCACGCGCACGGAGCGCGCGGCAGCGGCGAGCTCTCGTCGCAAGGCTCGTGCCTGATCGAGATCACGAGGTTTGGCGATCGAGCGTGCGTGGCACCTTCGCTCCATGACGCGACCAGCTGACACCACGACCAGGCCGGTCCTGCGCAGCTCGGATCGAGAGCTGATCGCACGCTGGCAGAGCGACCGCGACCCCGAGGCCCGTCGCGAGCTGGTCGAGCGCTACGAGGGGCTCGTGCGCTCGCTGGCGGCGCGGTACGTCGCCTGGGGCGAGCCGTTCGACGACCTCGCCCAGATCGCCTGGGTCGCGCTCCTCAAGGCGATCGACCGCTTCGACTCGAGCCGCGATCTCCAGCTCTCGACCTACGCCACGCCGACGATCATCGGTGAGATCCGTCGTCACTACCGGGACCGCGCGTGGCTCGTTCACGTTCCGCGTTCGGTGCAGGAGCTGCGAGCACGCGTCAATCTCGCGACGGGACAGCTCTCGCGCAATGGTGGCTCGCCGACCGCGGCCGAGCTGGCCGAGTATCTCGGCGTCTCGACGGACGAGGTGCTGGAGGCGATCCACAGCGAGAGCGCGCGGCATCCGACATCGATCTCGCAGCGGGCAGACGACGAGGGAGGGCACGTCGTCGAGGCCGTTTCCGAGGAGCGGGGGTTCGACGAGGTCGAGGCGCGGATGCTGCTCGACGGCTCGCTCGGTCTGCTCTCCCGTCGCGATCGAGAGGTCGTCTCGCTGCGCTTCGGGGAGGGACTGACGCAGTCTCAGATCGCGGAGCGCGTGGGCGTCTCGCAGATGCACGTGTCGCGGATCCTGCGTGCGGCGATCGAGACGTTGCGCGGCCACCTCGACGCCGACGAGGCCTAGATGGCTCGGCCGGACGGAGCGTCGAGCTCGCCGCAGACGGCCGCACCCGCGAGGATCGCGAGGTTCGAGACGTACATCCAGATCAGCACCACGATCAGGCCGGCGAGCGAGCCCGCGACCGCATTGCTCGATCCGATCGTCGACAGGTACGCGCCGAGCCCGATCGTGCCGAGCGCGAACAGCAGTGCACCCACGAGGGCTCCGACCGCGAGGGCCCGCGTGCGCGGCGGCGGCCCGACGGCGGCCATCCGGAAGACCACCACGAGGTAGGCCGCGAGGCCCAGCACGATCACGACGTACATGCCGCGCTCGAGCATCACCGAGAGGAACGTCGAATCGGTCTGCCGGGCGAGCCACGACGAGGCGCCCCCGAGCAGGACGACGCTGCCGAGCGCGAACGCGCCGGCGAGCGCCGAGGCGAGAGCCAGCGCGAGGGCGCGAGCACGCGCGCGCACGAGGCCGCGCTCGTTCGCCTCTCCGAGCATGCGGCCGGTGATGCCGAGGAGCGCGCTCATCGCGCCCGAGATCGACCAGATCGCGGTGAGCGCGCCGATCGTGATCAGGGTCGACGCGGTTCCGCTCTCGCTCAGGCTCGAGACGATCTCGCGCAGCGCGCTCGCGAGGCTTCCCTTGCTCGTGCCGCCAAGCCTCGCGACGAGGTCGTCCACGGTGGCGCGCGGATCGTCGACGACGACGCTGGCGATGCTCAGAGAGACGACCAGGGCCGGCACGAGCGCCATCGTCTCGAAGTACGTGAGGGCTGCCGCCCCTTCGGTGATGCGCGCGTCGAGCGCGCGCGAGACGATGCGACGAGCGAGCTTGGGAACGGGCACGCGCACGGCGATCAGGCGTCGAGCTTCCGGCGCAGCGAGACCGTCGTGCCGGTCGCGCGGGCGACGACGCGCACGTCGCTCATCGTCGCGCGCATGATCGCGTAGCCCCGGCCGCCCGTGCGGGCGCGCTTCGGCTTCCAGCGGCCCGAGTCGTGCACCACGAGCCGCACCTCGCGGTTCGCGACCGTGCCTTCGACCTTGATGCTGCCGTCGAGGTCGGCGCCGTAGGCGTGCAGCACCGCGTTCGCGCAGGCCTCCCCCACCGCCAGCACGACGTCGGCGGCGGTCGCGGCAGCCACGCCGGAAGACTCGAGCCAGGCGCGGAGATCCCGCCGCAGGGGAGCGAGCTCGTCGGCGCTCGCCGGTCGGTGACGGAGGAAGCGCGGAAGCGCTTGGGGGAGCGAGAGGCAGAGCAGCGCGACGTCGTCGCGGCGAGGCTCGTCGCTGAGCAGCTGCTCGAGGATCTCGTCGGCGATCTCCTCGGTCGCCTCTCCGCTCATCGCAGAGGCGATCGCCAACAGCCGGGACATGCGCTTGTCGATCGGCTCGCCCCGGCGCTCGACGAGGCCGTCGGTGTAGAGCAGGAGCGTCGAGCCGGGCTCGAAGGCGACCGTCTGCTCGGTGCGACCGGCGGCTCCCAGGCCGGCCAGCGGCAGCGAGCGCCCGCCTTCGAGGAAGCGTGCGACGCCGGATCGATCCACGAGCAGCGGGAACGGATGACCCGCCGCCGCGTAGGTCAGGACGTGGGCCTCGGGGTCGATCACCGCGCAGACGACGGTCGTGAAGTGGGCGTTCGGGGTGCGCTCGGCGAACCGGTCGAGCTGCGCGAGCAGCTGGCCGGGCGACGAGACGGTCAGCGCGATCGCGCGCAGGCCGCTTCGCAGGGTTCCCATCGCAGACGCCGCGACGAGCCCGTGGCCGACGACGTCGCCCACGATCGCCGCGATGCGGCCATCGGCCAGCGGGAACGTGTCGTACCAGTCGCCGCCGATCTCGAGGGCCCGCGTCGCCGACTCGTAGCGAACCGCGACGGAGAGCCTCGACTCGGAGTCCTCGGAGACTCCGGCGAGCAGGCTGCGCTGCAGGCTGCGCGCGATCTGGCGCTGCTCGTCGAATGCCTGGGCGCTCGCGATCGCCACTGCGATACGGGCCGCGAGGTCGTCGGCCAGCTGACGATCGGCTCGCGAGAACAGGCGATCGGGATCGAGGCGCGCGAGCGTGAGCGTGCCGGCCGAACGGCCACCGCTCTGGATCGCAGCGACGACTGCGTGCTCGCTGATCAGCTCGGACGGCTGCTCGGCATCGCCGGCGGTCGCGAGGATGCGCGCAGTGGCAGCGTCGTCGATCGCCTCGACCCGCGCGGAGTCGGCGAGCTCCGGCACGCAGAGGGCGAGCACCTGGGTGAGGCGATCGCCGAGAGCTCCCGGCTGGTCGAGCGCGAGCGCGGCTTCGGCGAGCAGGCGCGAGCGCGCCTCCTCGCTCTCGGCCAGCTCGCGCGCGTGACGTTCCTGCATCACGAGCTGCAACTGCTGGTCGTGTACGCGGTTGAGCCGGCCGGCGAGCAGCACCGCCGAGGCGCTCCCGATCAGCAGCGCGAGCAGGATCCCGCCGAGCTCGAACGCGAGCGCGCGCTTCGCCGGGCCGAACGCCTCGCTCGTCGAGCGCTCGACGAAGATCGTCCAACCCCCCGGCGTCGTGTGCGCGAAGGCGACGAGCCGCCCGGGCCGGCCGTCCAGGCTCGCGACATCGACGAGCACGCCGTCGCGTGTTCTGCGCGAGCGCGCGATCAGGCCGCTGTTGGGCGGTCTGCGCAACTGCGTGACGGGCGCCCGTGTCACGATCTGCTGGGAGGACCGATCGAGAATCGTCACGTTCGTCGAACCGAAGCGCAGGATCTGCACGCTCTGGTCGGCCTGATCGAGGCGGAAGGAGCCGATCACCATGCCGCTGAAGCGGCCCGTGTCGTCGAGCACGGGTGATGCGAGCGCGATCTGCGGCGTGCCCGCGATGCGCCCGACGAACGCCGCGGAGATCGCGCGGCGATGCGTCTCGAGCACCGACCGGATGTAGTCGCGGTCGGATACGTCGAGCACCGGGGCCGACAGCGCGTACCCGGTGAGAACCTGCGCGCGGCCGTCGCGGTCGACGAAGCCGAGGCGCGCGTTGAAGCCGATCGACGCCGGATGGAGTGACTCGAGGTAGCCGAGAATGCGCCGGCGGTTGCCGGATCGCACGACGGGCGCGTGTGCGACCACCGCGAGCAGATCGAGCCGGTCGGTGAGAAACCGGTTGGCGTTCACGGCAGCGCCGCGTGCGAGCAGGCGCGTGTCGGCCGATGTGCGGGCGCGCGAGGCGCGGTAGTCGCGCAATGCGAGGAAGGCACCGCTGACGAGGAGCGCCGCCAGGAGCAGCGCGGCGAGCAGCAGCAGGCGCGCACCGGGCCGTGCGAGGGTGACCGCACGGGCAGCTGCGAGGGCCGCGCGGGAGGGGGTGGTCGTAGCCGGCCGATCGGCCGTCACCGACGGCGGTTCCGGATTCCGCGGCGCAGCCATCGAGCTCGCAGTATGACGGGCCTCGCGAGGACGGTCGGTCTCGCGTTTCAGGAAGCGGCCGGCCGGGTATTCATCAGTGGCGATCCTGCCACTCGTACCCGGAGGTCATCCATGGGAATCATCGCGTTCCTCATCCTCGGCGTTCTCGCCGGCGCCCTTGCGAAACAGCTCATGCCAGGCACGCAGCCGGGCGGCTTCTTCGGCACGATGCTGCTCGGTGTGATCGGCGCGCTCGTGGGCGGCTTCCTCGCCGCCGCCGTCTTTGGCGCGCATCCGCTCGATGAGTTCTTCGACATCTCGACGTGGGTGACGGCCATCGCCGGCAGCGTCGTCGTCCTGTGGGTGTACGGGCTGGTCTCCGGGGGACGCGGCCACCACGTCACCAGCTGATCGCGAGAGCTCGCGTGGTCCCGTCGCCGCCGGGCGCGGCGGCGGGCCACGCACGCATCGCTCAGCTGATCGCGTCGTCGAGATCGAGATCGAGGTCCTCGTCGAGCAGGACCTGCTGCTCGTCGGGGAGCGCGCGCAGCACGTCGTCGATGTAGTGCTCGACGGCCTCGCTCGTCCTCGCCTCGACGCCGCGTGCCTCTGAGAGGAACCAGCGATGCTCGAGCACCTGGTGGAACAGCTCGGCGGGCTCGAGCTTGCCACGCAGCTCCGGCGGGATCGAGGCGACCGTCGGCTCGAACAGATCGTGCATCCAGCGCAGCGCCCCGAGCGCCTCGCTGACGGGCGTCGTGCCCGTGCGCTCCAGATGGGCGCGGTACCCGCGGATGTCGTTGAGCAGCCGGCGGGCCTGGTTCTCCTGCACGTCGAGGCCGGTCAGCTGCAGGAGGCGGCGGCTGTGATGCCCGGGCTCGACGACGGCGGTGCGCACGTTCACGCGGTAGCCCTCCTCGAGCGGCTCGATCTGCAGCTCGTCGACGTCGAAGCCGAGCTCGTTGAGGCGCCGCACGTGGCTGTCGATGTGGTAACGGTCGGCCTTCGCGATCAGCCGCGTGCCGGTCAGCTCATCCCACAGCGAGTGATAGCGGCGCAGCAGATCGGATGCCAGCTCGCCGGCGTCGAATGCGTCGCCCCAGCCCGCCGCCTCGGCGAGGTCGAGCAGCTCGCCGGCGACGTTCAGCTCGGCGATCTGCAGGTCGTGCCGTCGCTGGCCCCCGGAAAGCTCGCTGTGGAGCTCGCCGGTCTCGGCGTCGACGAGCGTCGCGGCGAGGCTGCCCGCGTCTCGGCGGAAGAGCGTGTTCGAGAGCGAGCAGTCACCCCAGAAGAACCCGGCCAGATGGATGCGCACGAGCAGCTCGGCGAGCGAGTCGAGCAGCGGGTTCCAGAGCTCGTTGAGCGACGCGCGTGCGAAGAGGGCGCGAAACGGGAGCGAGAAGTCGAGGTGGCGGGTGATCAGGATCGCGTCCAGCGGTGTCCCGTCGCGGGCCTCCCTGCCCGCTGCGACGCCGACCGCGTCGACGACGGGAACGCTGCGCTGATCGAGCTCGCGGAGCAGCCGGAACTCGCGCTCGGCGACCTTCGGCTGGAGCTCCTTGAGCGCGTACATCGCGCCGTCGAGCTCGATGAACTTGACGACGTGGCGATGGATGCCGCGCACCGGCGTGACGATGCAGTCGAGCGCCCAGTCCGAGAGCGGCTCGCGCCAAGGGAGCTCGACGAACGTCGGGTGACCGGGGCGGGTGGTGAGCCGGAAGGGCATCTCGACCCGAAGGCTAGATCCTTGTCCGCGAGTTGGCGTGCTGGTTCCCGGCGTCGGATTCGTCACGGCCGCTTCAACCGTTGCGCTCCGTGATCTGGTGGCTTGAAAGGCCTCGAGCCTTCCCTGCGCCAGCAGATCACGTCCGAGAGCGACCGCCACTCCCGAACCAACACGCCAAATCACGGCCAACGATCTCGATGAGCGTGCGGAGTGAAATACACCACCCAGATGATCGTCCGTGGGTGGTTTATCGCTCGCGCGGGTGGCGGAGCGACGGATCGGGCGTACGGTGGCGCGGTCTTTCGAGGGCAGGGGTGCCATGCGGATCAATCGAGTGCTCGCAGTGATCGCCGTGACGGCGGCAATGCCGATCGCGCCGGCGGCGGCAGCGACGTTCACCGTGACGACGACGGCGGACACGACGACCTGCGTGGCCGGGAACTGCTCGCTGCGCGGCGCCGTGATGGCCGCGAACTTGGTGGGCGATGCCGACACGATCGTGGTTCCCGCGGGCACCTTCACGCTCTCGCTGGGCGCGGCCGACGAGGCCTCGGGCCAGCCGGATGCGAGCGTCGGCGACCTCGACCTGCTGACGCCGATCACGCTCACCGGCGCCGGTCGCGAGCAGACGCTGATCGACGGCGGCGGGCGTTTCCGGGTGCTCAACGTCTTCGGTGCGGGGCCGGCCACGGTGCGCGGCGTGACGCTGCAGCACGGCAGCGTCACCGACCCTGCGAACTCCGGTGGTGCCGGCATCCAGGTGCGTGGCGACGGCCAGCTCGCGCTCGACAACATCGGCGTGCGCGACAACAGCGCGATCTCGACGGTGGTCGGACCCGGCAACGGCGCCTCCGAGGCCGGAGCCGACGCGTGTCGCGCGAAGTACGCGACGATGGACATCCAGACGCTCTTCGGGGCAGGGATCGAGATTCACGGCGGCGACAACCCGACCGTCACGGTGACGAGGAGCGCGATCGAGCGCAACACGCTCTCCGACATCGTCGCGGCAGGCGACTGCAACCGCTCGCCGCGTGGGGGCGGCATCAGCATCGGCGGCGGGACCATGCTCGTCGAGGACACCGTGATCCGTGACAATGCGGTCACCGTGATCCCGGGTCCGGGGCTCGCCCTGCCGCTCGCGGAGTACGTGCCCGGTGGCACCGGCGGCGGCATCTCGGTCGCGGGCGCCGATCGCGGGGCGACGCCGGTCCTCACGGTCCGGCGGTCGGCGATCGTCGGCAATCGCGCCGATGGCACGCAATGGAGCACCGGCGGCGGGCTTGCCGTCAGCGGCCTCACCTACGGCGGACCGCCGAACACGACCGTGATCCTCGAGAACGCCACCGTCGCCGAGAACCGGGCGGATGGGACGTCGCCCGGGATCGCCACGACGCGCGGGCCGATCCACATCCTCGCGTCGTTCAGCACGTTTGCCGGCAACGTCGGCGGCACCGGCGGCTACTCGCAGGTCGCGATCGCGCCGGACCCGTGGGACAACGGCATGGAGCTGCGGCTCCGCTCATCAGTGATCGAGGCCGGCGCTGGCTCGCTCGCCTGCAACGCGGACTCCGACACCGTGGATCACAATCCGCTGACGCTTCCAGCGCGCCACACGAAGATCGTCTCCGACGACGGGCTCAACCTGATCGCCGGCGATTGTGCCTATGGCACGTTCGCCGCGTCGGAGCGGGTCCCGGCCGGAGCCGCCCAGCTGGCTCCGCTCGGCGGCGAGCTCGTTCCCGCGATGGCGCCGCTCGCGGGCAGCCCGGTGCTCAATCTCGCCGGCGCCTGCGCGCTCACGCTCGACGGTCGCGGCTACCCGCGCCCGCTCGGCGGGGGCTGCGACTCCGGCGCAGCCGAGCGCCAGGTCGGCATCGCGAATCTCTCGAACCCGACGATCTCTGGCGTTCCGGCGGTCGGGACGACCGTCGGCGTCGATCCCGGCTCGTGGACGACCCATCGCGCGACGACGGCGTATCAGTGGCGGCGCTGCCCCATCACGGGAACCTGCACCGACATCGCCGGCGCGACCGGTGCGACGTACGCGCCGGTCTTGATCGACGTGGGCGGGCAGCTGCAGGTCGTGCTGACCGCGGCGAGTGACGACGATCCCGCCACCGCGACGGCGACCTCCGGCCGCTCCGGCGCCGTGCTCGCCACGCCGCCGACGCCGCTCGCTCCGGGCACCGGTCCGGGCCAGAAGCCGAAGACTCCCGCCAAGGGCAAGCCTCGCGTCCGTGCGGCTGTCGTGTCGGTGCTCGCGAGCGGCTGCGCCAAGGGTGCGAAGGGCTGTGCGCCGTCCGTCGTCTTCCGCCTGTCGCGGGGCGCGAAGGTGACGATCTCCGTCACGCGTGGCAAGAAGGTCGTCTACCGGCGCGCGCTCGCCGGGCACGCCGGCCGCAACCGGATCCCGCTGCCTCCGAGGCTGAAGGCCGGGAGCTACGCGGTGACGGTCCGGTCTGCGGGCGGCAGCGCGCACACGCTGCGGGTCGCGATCGCAAGGGTCACCTGACGCCCTCCGCGCCGAGCACGCGTGCATGGGATGCAGCCGTCTCGGACGCTCGGCGTGAAAGGAATGCTTCGCCACCTGAGATCGGCTTCGATTGCGCAGCTGCGCAATCGATCTCTTTCGCGCTGCTTGAGCGTATCGAGATCAGCCACCAGCCAGCTGCTGGGTTTCAGCCCAGGTGACCATTGCGTCCGCGAGCCGAATCATCTCGCCGGCGTCGAGTCCGTCGTCGTCATCGTCAGCGAGCGCGGGTTCGTATCGGTAGTCGACGGCGTAGGGCGTTAGCGCATCGCCTTCGATTTCGGTGATTGGCGGTGTCAGACCGGCGCGAGTTGCCAGATCGCAGAGAAAGCGGATGTTGTGTGTGCGCGGTGGCTCGACGGAGTGGAGATACAGAACGGCCTTGAGAGCCTTTTCGGCAGCTTGCTGCGCGTGGAAACCAGCGGTCTCCAGCGTTCGAGCAATCGGTGCAAGCACGCGCAACGCCTCGAGATCGCCTGATGCGCGTTCAAGCAAGCTCGTGGCGAATCGCCTGAATTCAGGCGTGCTCATAGACCAGTCGACCTTCGCGAATCGCATCGCGGAGCGTCGCCGTAGTCGGCTCCTTGCATTGAGCTTCGCTGACCAGCAGAATGCCGGCCGGGATCGGAAGCGCCGCGAGCGCGCCATAGAGTCGCGTGGCTTCCCGCCGGCGATGCGTGAGCTCGCGTTCGATGACCAGAAAGTCGACATCCGAGTCGGCCCTTGCGTCGCCCCTGGCATACGAGCCGAAAACCAGGACACGCGCGGGTGAACTTGCCGCCTCGCCAAGCAGCTTTCCCGCGGTCTCGATTGCCTCGTCACTGATCACGATCAAGAGTCTACTGCTGCTCGTTCTGGTCGACTTTGAGTCAATCGCCATTCAGGTTAAGAGCCGGTTTCAAAAGTGTCGTTCGTGTCTGGGGTTGCTGGAGCGAGCGGGGGTGCCGGCCGGCTCGCGGGGCAGGCTGGTGGCCTGTTCAAGAGCCGGCCGGTGCTCCCGCGAAGCCCCGCAGACCGCGCGTAGCGC
>JANLRV010000024.1:0-5633 GCA_031361905.1 Actinomycetes bacterium | reverse complement strand
GACCACCACCTCGACGGACACGCCCGTAGAGGCGAGCGCGCTCTCGATTGCAGACTCGACGAAATGCCCGTAGTTGTGGAGCGGCACGATCACGGAGACCTCGGGCTGAGCGCTCGCGTATCCGGCGGACTCGACGGAGGTCGCGTACCCGTTGACCGGAGCGGCGCGGCGAAGCGCCGCGTTCTCGAGCGCGATCCGCGCGACCGTCTCGGCGGCTGCAGCGTCGCTCGCGGCGTCGGGCATGGTCCGAGTGCTCGGGACGAACCGCCGTCCGCTCACGGGCGGCAGCGAGGCAGCGAGATCGAGCAGCGCCTCCGCGCACGAGCCGAGCGGGAGCTCCGCCTCGACGAGCGCCCGGCCGGCCTCCCCGACGCGTCGCTCGAGCTCACGCTCGGAGAGCAGGCTCTCGAGGACCCACGCGATCGAAGACGGGCCTGCCGTCACGAGGTGCTCGGATGGAACCAGCGGGCCGAGGTCCATCGTCCGGGACGTGAGCACGCAGCAGCCGTTCGCGAAGACGTCGTGCAGGTGCAGCCAGTCGAGGCACGGCCGGTTGAGCTCGTCGGGGGCGAACACGACGACGCGCGTGCGAGCGAGCAGGTCGCGTCGCGCGGAGACGCCGAGCTCGGTCGCCGAGCGTCCGATCAGCTCTCTCGAGTAGTCGAGGCGCAGCTCGTGGGGGCGGTCTGCGAGCACCGACGCGAGCTGGGCGATCACGTGATCGCGCCCGGCCGCCGACGGGAGCAGCACGGCAACGTCGTTCGTGCGCTCGCCCGCGGAAGCACCGAGATACGTCTCATCGAAGCCGATGCCGACGAGCTCGACACGGCGCTCCTCGGATACGAGACGGCTCGCGAGCAGTGGCGAGGTCACAGCGGCCGCGGCCGCTACCTCGAGGAATGGCCGGTCACGTGGCCGGCCATCTGGTCCCGCCGCGCTCGAGAGCACGATCGCGTGCTGTAGGAAGCGGGAGATCTCCGGCGCCGAGGCGATGCGCTCCAGGCCATCGTGCGGATCGAGCACGAGGCCGATCCCCCCCGGCGGCGGCAGCCGGTCATCGCAGAGATCCACCTCGGCGCCGCGCGCACGCAGCTGGGCGACGAGCGCCTCGACGATCGACCCCCGAAGCGGCGAGGCTCGCGTCGGCGCAACGACGGTGATCCGGGGCATCGCTCGAACAGTAACGCGATGGGGTCGCGGCTCTCCGCTCCGGGGGCGCTCAGTCTCTGCTCTGCTCCCAGACGGCCGGCAGCACGACGACGCCCTGCGTCTCGCGATAGGCGCCGGCACGCACCTGGAAGCGGAACCAGCGCTCCTGCTCGTCGAGCACATGCAGGCCCGTCTGATCGAACAGCTTCACCGACACGTAGTACGAGCCGGGAACGAGCAACAAGGGGTCGAGCACCCAGTCGATGCTCCCGGTGCCCTCGAGGATGTCACCGACCTCGAGGCCCCCGATCCGCGATGACGAGGTCGCGACCGCTGCGCCATCGTGACGCGTGATGGTCATCTCGACCGACGGAGCGTGCACCGGATTGCTCGCCTCGTAGCGCGCTCGGATGCGCATCGGCTCGCCGTTGTGGAAGAGATCGCGCTCGCTGCCGTCGTCGCCCTCGAGCGCCATGCCGCTGAGCACGATGGGCACCGTGCGGTTGACGGGCTGGTGGAGCTGGACGAGTCCCTTGCCGACCTGGCCGCGAGACCACGCCTCGTCCTCGGCCGTGACGAGGTCGACGTACTCCTTGACGATCGCCTCGGGCTTTCCGATCGCCCGAACCTTGCCGCCGTCGAGCCAGATCGCGCGATCGCAGAAGCTCTCGATCGCCCCGAGATCGTGCGATACCAGCACGAGCGTCTTGCCCGCATCGCGGAACTCGAGCATGCGCTCGTAGCAGCGCGCGCGGAAGCTCTCGTCCCCCACTGACAGAACCTCGTCGATCAGCAGCACGTCGGGGTCGACGTTGACCGCGATCGAGAAGCCGAGCCGGGCGTACATGCCGCTCGAGTACGTCTTGACGGGGTTGTCGGCGAAACGCTCGAGCTGTGCGAACGCGATGATCTCGTCGACACGCGGTCGCAGCTCATCCTTCGACAGGCCGTAGATCGCCCCCGAGAGGAAGATGTTCTCGACGGCCGTGTACTCGGGGTGGAACCCGGCGCCGACCTCGAGCAGCGCCGAGACTCGCCCGTTGACCGCGATCTCCCCGGCATCGGGGCGCAGGATGCGGGCAAGCATCTTGAGCATCGTGCTCTTGCCCGAGCCGTTGCGGCCGAAGATGCCGAGCGTCTCACCGGGCTGCACCGAGAAAGAGACGTCGTCGACCGCCCAGAACTCCTCGAACTGCGCCCGGTTGCGCCGCAGGAGCGCCGCCTTCAGCGTCGTCTCACGGCGGTGGTAGAGGCGGAACCGCTTGCGAACGTGCTCGACGACGATCGTCGGCTCGGTCGTCAAAGCTCCTCCGCGATCCGGCCCTCGAGCCTCAGGAAGACCGCGTAGCACGCGACGGAGCTGACCAGGCCGATCGCGAGCAGGATCGCCAGCCCGCGAAACGACACGGCGTGGCCGTCGAGCAGCACCTGCCGGTAGGCGTTCGCGAAAAGCGTCATCGGGTTCGCGTCCATCCACGGCCGCAGCCGCTCGGGCACCGCGCTCATTGGATACACGATCGGGGTCGCGTAGAACCAGACGTTGAGCCCGATCCCGATCAGGAACTCCGTGTCGCGGAAGTACACCATCACGACCGAGAGCAGCGACGCGAGCGCCGCCGCAAACAGGAAGAGCGCGACGGTGGCCGGTATCAGCGTGAGCAGCGCGAGCGGCGCTACGCCCTGCGTCCACCAGATGTACGGGAACGCGACGAGCAACGCGATCAGCATGTTGATGAGGTTGGCGGACGTCATCGACAGCGGCAGGACGACGCGAGGAAAGTAGACCTTCTCGATCAGCGCGCTGTGTTGGACGAGCGTGCTCGCGCCCAGGATCAGCGCGCTCGAGAAGAAGAACCACGGCACGAAGCCGCCGACGAAGAAGACGGGGTAGTTGCCGACGTTCTTAATCCGGATCACGTAGCTGAACACGAACGAGTACGTCGCGAGCTGCGCGAGCGGGTTCAAGAGCGACCAGAGGATGCCGAGCGCCGATCCCTTGTAGCGCGAGGAGAGGTCTCGTCGCAGGAAGGTCCGGAAGAGATAGCCGTAGTCGGTGAGCTCACGGAGCGCGACGATCATCCGGGGCAGTCTAGGCGTCGCCGGATGCCGGGCCTGCCGCCGATCGACGACGCCATGCGGGAGCGAGGAGGTCGAGGTAGCCCCGCAGGAGCGGGGCGCTCACTCGAGCCACGCCGGCGCCGAACTCGTCTCCGAGGCGTGTCTCCAGAAGCGGCCCGATCTCGCGGTCGCTCGCGCGCCGCAAGACACGGACGCGACGACGCTGCGCTCGGACGGCCGGCAGCGCCCGGGCCGCCGACGCCGTCGCGCGCAGCTTGTGCGAGAGGAACCCGCCGCGCGCAGCCACGGCAACCATCGCGGCCTCCGTTGCGAGCAGGGCCGGCGCGAGGCGGATCAGCGAGCCGAGCTCGTAGTTCGCCGCCACCATCAGCAGCCGGTTTCGCTCGAGATGGAAGTACTTCGCGGGGTTGCGCGAGAACTCGTAGTCGTGTTGCGAGCGAGCAGCGGGACAGCAGAGCACGCGGCGACCGGTGAGGTGGATGCGCCATGACAGATCGGCGTCCTCCTGGTAGAGGAACATCGCCTCCCAGAAGCCGCCGATCTCCGCGAACAGCGCGCGTGGGACGGCGAGCGCCGCACCGGATGCGCAGAAGACCTCGTACGGCTGTGAGGCAACGGGCGGCGGCGGACCTCCCTGCGGCGCCCAGCCGAAGCCGAGATAGTGCACGCGATTCCCCGCGGTATTGACGTCTCCGGACGGCTCGCGAAGAACGACGCCCTGGGCCGCGCCGGCGTGCGGGTGGTCTGCGAGGCACGCGACGAGTGCCGCCGCCCAGCCGGGCTCGGGCCGGCTGTCGAAGTTGAGGAACAAGAGCACGCGCCCGCTCGCGAGCTCGGCACCCTGATTGCACGCGCGACCAAAGCCGGTGTTCTCACAGTTGCGCACGACGGACACGCCGGCTCGGCCGTCGGCCTCGTCGGCCGACCCGTCGGGCGACGCGTTGTCGATCACGATCGTCTCGAGCTCGACTCCATGCTGCAGCGCGACCGCGTCGAGGCAGCGCGTGAGCGTCCCGCGCCCCTGGTAGTTGACGATTACGACAGACGCGTCCACGACGGGTGCAGCGTACGCCCGTAGGTCTCCGGCTACCCTCGAGCCCGTGCGAGTCGTCTCCGTCGTCGGCACCCGCCCGAACCTGATCAAGATGGCGCCCGTCGCGGCCGAGCTCGCCCGGCGGGGAGTCGAGCACGTGCTCGTGCACACCGGGCAGCACTACGACGCCGAGATGTCGCGTGTCTTCCTAGACGAGCTCGGGATCGGCGACCCCGACCACGAGCTCGGCGTCGGCGCGGCGCCGCCCAGCGAGCAGACGGGACGCATCCTCGAGCGCCTCGCACCGCTCCTCCGCACGCTCGTTCCCGACATCGTGCTCGTGCCCGGCGACGTCACCTCCACGCTTGCGGGCGCCGTCTGCGCGAGCCAGCTCGAGCTTCGCCTCGGGCACGTCGAGGCTGGACTGAGATCGTTCGATCGCAGCATGCCGGAGGAGCGCAATCGAATCGTCTGCGACCAGCTCGCAGACGAGCTCTTCATCCACTCGCCCGAGGCCGCGGGGAACCTCGCGCGAGAGTCTGCACCCGGGCGCGTGCACGATGTCGGCAACACGATGATCGACACGCTCGTCGCGCTGGGGGAGCCGATCGCCGCGCGCCAGGCCGCTGCCGGCCTCGGCCTTACGCGCGGGTCGTTCATCCTCGTCACGCTGCACCGCCCGGCACTCGTCGACGGCCCGCTCCTATCCGAGACGCTCGCGCAGCTCAGCGAGCTCGCGCGCCGGATGCCGGTCGTGTTCCCCGTGCACCCGCGCACACGGGCCCGGATCGGGGAAGTTCCGGGCGTTCATCTCTGCCCGCCGCTCGGGTACCTCGACTTCCTCTCGCTCGTGACGGATGCACGCGGCGTGCTGACCGACTCGGGCGGCATCCAGGAGGAGACGACCTACCTCGGCATCCCTTGTCTGACGCTGCGCTCCACGACCGAGCGCCCGATCACGGTCGAGCTCGGAACGAACGTGCTGCTGGGCCTCGATCCGGCGCGAATCGCCGAGGTGCCCGCGCTCATCGAGCAGATCGCCGCTCGCCCGCATCGGATTCCTCCGGGGTGGGACGGATTCGCGGCTCGGCGGATCGCCGACGTGCTGCTCGCGTGACCTGAAGTCACGTGGAAGCAACCGTCTAGGCTTGCGCTCGTGGCCGCAGCTCCGACCTCCTCCGAGCTCCGCCAGCGCTGCCTGGCGATCGTGCCCGCATTCAACGAGCGCGCCTCGATCGCCGGGGTGATCGCAGACCTGAAGGCGAGCGCGGACGTCGACGTGCTCGTCGTCGACGTCCGCGCTCGGGCGACGGCACCGCAGCAGCCGCGGTCGCCGCCGGCGCGCGCGTTGTCACCCTGCCCTTCAACCTCG
>JANLRV010000173.1:0-9517 GCA_031361905.1 Actinomycetes bacterium | reverse complement strand
GGGGGGGGGGGGGTTTGTGTTTTTGGGGCCGGTTGGACTCCCCGCCTCTTTGCTCCCCCCCCCCCCCCCACATTCCATCCCCCCCCAACGCCGCGCGGAACCGCTCGGGCGCCTCGAGCAGCGGCACGTGGCCGACGCCCTCGAGCTCGCGAATCTGCGCCTGCGGGACGGCGGCGGCGAGCGCCGCGCGCTCGGCAGGCCCCGAGATCAGGTCGCTCGTGCCCCAGATCGCCCCGATCGGGATCGTCAGGGCGGCGGCGTCCTGTGCGACGAGGTCGTCGAGGGCCGCGCGGGCTGCCGAGCGCAGCTGCCTCGCCTCGCGGCTCCCCCGCAGCAGCATCTCGGCGACCGCCGGCGTGACCTCGTCGGGCCGGGCGAAGAGGTAGCGCCAGAGGGCGCGCCGGGCAAGCCCCGAGCGCGCGACGGGCATCTCCCAGCGAAGCGGGATCCGAGCCAGCGGCTGGTAGAGCGCCGTCGCCAGCAGCAGTCGCCGCCGCTCCGACCCGGGCACCGGCGCGAGCCCGGTCGGGCCGACGAGGACGAGCGCGGATGCGAGCGCCGGGTGCCGGGCGGCGAGGCGGATCGCGATGCCCGCGCCGAACGAGTGCCCGACGATCGTCGCCCTCTCGATGCCGAGGGCCGTGCAGGCGCCCGCGAGCGTGTCGGCCGCGCCGTCGAGGGAGAACGGCTCCGCCGCTCGATCGGAGGAGCCGAAGCCCGGCAGGTCGAGCGCGATGCCGCGGAGCTCGCCGGCGAGCGCGGCGAGGCTCTCCCCCCAGTAGCGCGCGCTCCCGCCGAGCCCGTGCAGGAACAGCACCGGCCGGCCGGCTCCCGCTGAGACGCCTCGGACGCGCCGGCCGTCGACGTCCACGTGGAGGCGGTCGAGCGACACTCAGCCGGCGACGTCGAGGAAGCGGTGCATCAGCGCCCGCGCCGCGGTCTCGTAGCCGCTCGACTCGGCGATCACCCGCGCACGCAGCACCGCGGGGTCGAATCCGCGCGCACGCGCGAGCTCGGAGCCCGCCTCGAGCCAGTCGAGCATGCGCGGCTGGTCGACCTCGACGTGGTACTGCAGGCCCCAGACGCGCTCGCCGTGGCGGAATGCCTGGTTCCCCCAGGTGCCGGTGTGCGCGAGGTGGCGCGCGCCGGCAGGGAGGTCGAACCCGTAGTCGTGCCAGGCGAAGACCGGGAACGGGCCGTCCGCCGAGAGCACCGGGTCGTCGCGTCCGTCGCCCGTCGGGTGGGCGTCGTAGAAGCCGATCTCGGGCTGCGTGAGCCGGTAGGCGGGCGCGCCGAGCGCTTGCGCCAGGAGCTGCGAGCCGAGGCAGATCGCGAGCACCGCGGTCCCTCGCTCGACCGCCTCCCGCAACACGGCGCGCTCTGCCTCGAGCCAGGCAGCAGCCTCATCCGGGTTCGTCAGCCCCCCGAGCGGCACGAGCGCGGCGACGCCGTCGAGCGACGGCGGGGTCTCGCCGGCGTGCGCGTGCCAGTCGACGATCTCGCAGCCGCGCTCCTCGGCAGCCCGCCGCAGCGAGTCACCGGTCGAATCGCCCTCCTGGTGGCAGAACACAACCCTCACTCGGCCAGTCTGCCACGATAGGCCGGTGAGACACGATGGACGCTCCCCCACCGATCTGCGCCCGCTCGACCTGCAGCCTGACTTCATGCTCACGGCGACCGGCTCGGTGCTCTTCTCGATCGGCCGCCCGCGCGTGATCTGCACCGCGACGGTGCAGGAGGAGGTGCCCCGCTGGATGCGCGGCAAGGGACGGGGATGGGTGACCGCCGAGTACGGCATGCTGCCGGCCTCGACCGGTGAGCGGAAGCAGCGCGACTCGACGCGTGGCAAGGTCGATGGCCGCACCGTCGAGATTCAGCGGCTGATCGGGCGCTCGCTGCGCGCGATCGTCGAGCTCGATCGGCTCGGCGAGCGGACCGTCTGGATCGACTGCGACGTGCTGCAGGCCGACGGCGGGACGCGGTGCGCCTCGATCTGCGGCGGGTACGTCGCGCTCTACCGCGCGCTCGCGACGCTCGTCGATCGCGGCCTGCTGCCAGAGCTGCCGCTCAGCGGTGGCATCGCGGCCGTCTCCTGCGGCATCGTCGACGGCGAGCCGGTGCTCGATCTCGACTACGCCGAGGACTCGCGAGCCGAGGTCGACATGAACGTCGTGATGACCGACGACGGGCGCCTGATCGAGATCCAGGGAACGGCGGAGGGCCAGCCCTTCGACCGGGTGCAGCTCGATCGCCTGCTCGAGCTCGGAGCGACGGGCATCGAGCGCATCGATGCCGCGCAACGAGCGGCCGTGCTGCACGGACGCTGACGTGCGCGCGGTGCTCTCGACGGGGAACGCGGGGAAGGCGGCCGAGCTCGCGGGGCTGCTCGAGATCGAGATCGAGGCCCGCGACCTCGACGTCGACGAGACGGGGGCCACCTTCGCCGAGAACGCGCTGCTCAAGGCGCGCGCCGCGGCTGCGACCGGCGCCTGGGGGCTCGGGGACGACTCCGGGCTCGCGGTCTGCGCGCTCGACGGTGAGCCGGGCGTGCGCTCCGCTCGCTGGGCCGGGCCCTCCGACGCCGACCGCAACGCCGCCCTGCTCGCCCGGCTCGAAGGAGTCGCCGACCGGCGCGCGGCGTTCGTCTGCGCGCTCGCGGCGGTCGCGCCGGATGGGCTCGAGATCGTCGTCGAGGGGCGTCTCGAGGGCGCGATCGGCCTGCAGCCGGTGGGCGACGGGGGCTTCGGCTACGACCCGATCTTCCTGCTGCCCGATGGACGCGCGCTCGCAGAGCTGACGCGCGACCAGAAGAACGCGATCAGCCACCGCGGCGAGGCCGCGCGTGCCCTCCGGGAGCAGCTCGCGCGGTGAGCGCCGCCTCGGCACTCGCGGTCGCGGTGGTGATCGGCCTCGCGCCGGGTGGCGGGCTGCCGCCCGGGGCCGTCCCGCACGGAGTCTCGGTCGTCTCGCTCGATCCGGCGCTCGGCCTGAGCGAGCTCCTGCTCCCTCGCCGCCCGAGCGCGGCGGCGCTCGCGCGCCTGCGGCTCGCCCCTGGCGTGCGCTTCCTCGGGCGTCCCTCGCTCGCGCTCGAAGGGTGCGGTCCGCTGGCCGACGATCCGCGCCCCGACGCGCGCTGGCGCAAGACGGTCGGCTTCGTCTCGGGGTCGGCGCCGGGCTTCGTGATCGGCATCGCCGACTCCGGCATCGACGATACGCGGCTCGGGCTCAGCCATCCGCTCGAGGGTGCGCTGGGCGGCGATCCGGACGGTCATGGCACGGCGGTTGCGAGCGAGATCGCAGCCGATCGCGCCGATCTCGGCGTGCGCGGCGTTGCCCGCGGGGTCACGCTCGTGAGCGCCCGCATCTGCGGAGCAGGTGGCATCGAGGCGGGAACGCTGGTCGCCTTCCGCCGGTTCCGGGAGGCGGGCGCACAGGTCGTCAACGTCTCGGCGACGATGCGCTCGACGCGTGCGCTGCGCGCGTCGCTGCGTGCGTTGCAGCGTGCGGGGGCGCTCGTCGTCGCCGCCGCCGGGAACGGCGGCGAGCAGACGTTCCCCGCATCGGAGCCGGGCGTGCTCGGGGTCGGCGCGCTCGCGCGTGGCTCGAGCACGGTGGTCGCGCCCTACTCGACGCGTGGACCGCAGGTCGACCTCGTCGCGCCGGCCGAGGGCATGCCGGTGCTCGCGTCATCCCGCCTCTCGGTGGACGAGCTCGCGCACTCTCCGGCGGGCTCGTCGTTCGCGGCGCCGCTCGCGGCCGGTGCCGCGGCGCTCGTCTGGTCGCGCCACCCCGCCTGGCGCGCGGCCGAGGTCGCAGCGGTGCTGACGCGCTCCGCGCACCCGATCGGTCACCGACCGAATCCCAGCGCCGGCTACGGCCGCCTCGACATCGCGCGCGCCCTCCGCACCCCCCGGTCGGTCGACGCGTTCGAGCCCAACGACTGGTACCGCGCGGCGCGCGACCTCTCGGTCGCCGGGACGGTGCATGCGACCCTCGGTGAGGCGGGTGACGTCGTCGACGGCTACGGCGTCGAGCTGAAGGCCGGGCGGCGGCTGCGCGTCACCGCCTCGGCCGGCATCGACCTCGCGCTCGTGGGACCTCACGGGACCGCTGCGCTGTTCGCGTCGGCGCGCGGCAGCCGCAGCTCAGCGATCGACCTCACGGTGGGGGAGGCCGGCAGATATGTGATCGTCGCCACCCGCCGAGAGGGCGCCGGGCCCTACGTGCTGCGCATCATTCGCTGAGCCAGCCGCCCGCTCGCGCGCGAGCGCTCGGCCACGCGAGGTCCACCAGGCGACCTCCGCACCGAGCAGTAGGATCATGCCCATCAGGTAGAGCCAGATCAGCAGCACGGCAAACGTCCCGAGCACCTTCAGCGCGGGGACGGCGTCGATCGACTGGGTGTAGAGCGGGAGCGCCTCGAGGCTCGCCTGGAAGAGCACGGTCGCGAGCACGGCGCCCGTCACCTGATCGCGCCAGCGCACGGGCGTGTTCGGCAGCGTGCGGTAGACGGCGACCACGAAGCCGAAGGTGAGCGCGGCGGCGACGAGCTGGCTGCCGAGCGAGTCGACGGGGCCGAAGTCGCCGACGCGCGCGAGCGCGGTGCGCGCGGCGAGCCGGATCGTGAGGCCGCTGATCATCGCCAGGAGGCCGGCGCCGACGAGCAGGAAGACGAGCAGCTTCTGGCGCAGGAAGCCACGGTTCGGTACCTCGTAGATGATGTTCAGCGCCGACTCGAGCGCCGAGAGGAAGCCGAGGGACGACCACAAGACGGCGATCAGGGCGGGGATGCCGATGCCGGTGCTGTTGCGCTTCAGGCTGCGCCGGAAGGCGTCGAGCTGCTCGGCGCTGAAGGGCAGGGCGTCGGCCAGCTCCTTGATGATGCGCGCGGACTCGTCCGGCCTCCCGATCGTGGAGGCGAGCGTCGTCGCCAGCACGAGCAGCGGGAAGAGCGAGAGCAGCATGTAGTAGGCGAGCATCGCCGCGAGGTGCGGGCAGCGGTCGGCGAAGAAGTTGCGCAGGATCGCGTGGCCCTCGAGCACCCGCTCCGTCGGGGTCGATCGCGCGGGGAACGGCAGGACCCTGCCCATCGGGGAGAGGCTAGACGACTGATTCCACCGCGCCGCCGACCGGGTGGAAGCCGTGTGTTACCGTCAGTCGAAATCCGAAGCCGACGATGCCGATGACCCCTGATGAAGCGCTTGCCGACCTCGAGCAGATCTCCGTGCAGATCCGCAGCGCGGTGATCTGCGACCTCGCGGGCACCGTGGCCGCGGCGACCGTGCCGCAGCCCGCTGCCGATCGCCTCGCGCGGCTCGCCTCCGAGATCTGGGAGAGCGCCGATGTCGCGCGCCGCGCGCTCGGTCGCGACGCGCTCAGCCAGCTCGAGCTGACGACCACGGAGGGCAGCGTCTTCGTCGTCCGCGACTCCGATCGGACGATGCTCGCGACGACCGGCGTGAACCCCACCGTCGGCCTCGTCTTCTACGACCTCAAATCGTGCCTGCACGCGCTCTCGAAGGATGCCGGCACGGCCGCCGGCGAGGAGGATCCCGATGGCTCGCCGTAAGCGCATGTGGACGGCGCTCGTGCTCGGCGTGGGCTCCGCGGCCGGCTCGGCGGTCTTCATGCGCCGCGGGCACCGGCCGGCGCGCCGCGTCGATCTCTACTTCCAGGATGGCTCGATGCTCTCGCTCGCACAGGACTCGCCGGAGGCCGAGCGGCTGTTGCCGCTCGCCGACGAGGTGCTGAGCGGGCAGACGGCGTGACGCAGGACGAGCTCGCACGGCGAGTGGCCGAGCGCGCGGTGCTGCACGGCGACTTCACGCTGCGCTCGGGCCGGCGGTCGACCGTGTACCTCGACAAGTACCGCTTCGAGACCGACCCGGCGCTGCTGCGGCCGATCGGCGAGCGGCTCGCCGAGCACGTGCGCGAGCTCGCTCCAGACCGCCTCGGCGCGCCGGAGCTCGGCGCCGTTCCCCTCGCGACCGCCGTCTCGCTCGCGACCGGCCTGTCCTTCGTGATCGTGCGCAAGGCCGCCAAGGAGTACGCGACCGCGGGAAAAGTCGAGGGTCTCTACGAGAAGGGCGAGAGGATCGTCGTGATCGAGGACGTGGTCACGAGCGGCGGCGCGCTGATCGCGGCCGTCGAATCGCTCCGCTCGCTCGGAATCGTCGTTGAGCAGGCAGTTTGCGTGCTCGATCGCGAGGAGGGCGGGCGAGAATCGCTCGCCGAGATGGGCGTTGAGCTGCGCTCGTTGTTCGCCCGAAGCGCCCTCGGGATGTGATCCGTCCGATCGACCTGGCAGTTTTCCCCCTGTCCATGCGGGTTCTCCGGGTGTCGCGGGTGTAGCGTGCCGGTGCAACCCCGATCTGAGGAGGAACTACAGATGACCAAGAGCGATTTCGTCGACGAGATTGCAGAGCGCACGGGGATGTCCAAGAAGGACGCCGGTGCTGCCGTCGACGCGATGATCGAGACGATCACGAGCACGCTCAAGAAGGGCGGCGATGTGACGTTCACGGGCTTCGGCAAGTTCCACGTGACGCACCGCTCCGCTCGAGTCGGCGTGAACCCGCGCAAGCCGGGCGAGAAGGTCCAGATCCCGGCGGCCAAGGTGCCGAAGTTCTCCGCGGGCTCGACCCTCAAGACCGCGATCAAGGGCTCCTAGTCCCGAGCGAGTTCTGAGCAGCTGACGCACTCGGTGGAGTGCTGTGCGAACATGTGTTCGTATGGCGCTCCACCGAGATGCACCCGTGCAGCTCGAGATCGGCGCGGCAGACCGTCTCGTCGCCTTGCTCGACGAGCTCGGGCAGCCGATCCCTCCCGAGCGAGCGGCGAGCTGCCTGCTCGCGCTCCGCTCCGCACCGACCGCCCTCGCGAGCCGCCTCGTCGAGGATCTCTGCGGCGACGATGCCCGCCTCGTCCGCAGTCCGGCCGGGATCGGCCTGCACGCCTGGGGACCGCCCGTCGAGACGCCGCTCGGAGACGGGTGCTACGTCGTCGTCGATCTCGAGACGACCGGCGTCGGCCGAGCTGCGCGCATCGTCGAGCTCGGCGCCGTGCTGGTGGACCGAGGCGAGCAGGGTGCGCGGTTCTCGGAGCTCGTCGAACCGGGCATCCCGCTCCCGCCGCGCATCACCGAGATCACCGGCATCCGGCCGCGCGACCTCGCCGGTGCCCGTCCGCTCCGGCCGGTGCTCGACGAGTTCCTCCGCTTCGCCGGGAGCCGGATCCTGGTGGCACACAACGCGCCGTTCGACTGCGGCATGCTCGACCGCGCGCTGCACGCGCTCGCGGGTCGCCGGCTGGCCGCGCGCGTGCTCGACACCGTCTGCCTCGCGCGGCGGCTGCTGGCAGGGCGGCTGCCGCGTTTCGACCTCGCCTCGCTCGCCCGCCGCTTCGACACCACCGTGCAGCCGTGTCACCGCGCGCTTCCGGACGCGCTGGCGACCGCCGAGCTGCTCTGCGTGCTCGTCGGGCTCGCGCAGGAGCGTGGCGTCGCCACGGTGGAGGAACTGCTCCAGCTCGCCGCGACGGCGCCCGCTCGGCGGCGGCGCGCGCGTCGCGACCTGACGACCGGCCTGCCCGAGGGACCCGGCGTCTACGTGATGCGGGACGGGGGCGGACAGGCGCTCTACGTTGGCAAGGCGACCGATCTTCGCAGTCGCGTGCGCTCCTACTTCGGCTCCCGCCGGCTGCCGCCGAGGCTCGCCGGCATGCTCGCCGCGGTCGAGCGCATCGAGGTCTCGCCGACCGGCTCCGAGCTCGAGGCGGCGATCGAGGAGAACCGCCTGATCCAGGCCTGGCGCCCGGTGGCCAACGTCCGCGATGCACGCCCGGACCGTTATCGCTACCTGCGCCTCGACGCCTCGGCGGCGGCGCCGGTGCTCGGCGTGCGAGCGAGCGTGGCGGACGACGGGGCGATCTACGCGGGGCCGTTCCGGCAACACCGCCAGGCCGACGAGGCCGCGCAGGCCCTGCGCGACGGCTTTCGTCTGCGCACGTGCCGGCCGCGAGTGCCGGTCGACGACGCGAGCTGCCTGCGGGGCCTCGCAGGCCGCTGCCTCGCGCCGTGTCGCGGCGTGCCCGAGAGCGACGCCTATGCGGGCTCCGTGCGGGCCGTGCAGCGCTATCTCGAGCGCGGTGGGACGAGCGCCGAGCACGAGCTGCGAGAGCGCATCGCGCTGCTCGTGCGCCAGCAGCGCTTCGAGGAGGCGGCCACCGTGCAGCGCCGGATCGAGGCGCTCAGGGCGATCGATCGCGGGCTCGCCGCGATCCGGCGCGCGTGCTCTCGCTCGGGCGTGCTGCTGGCTGCCGATCTCGACCCGGCCAGGGTGCGGGCGATCGTCGTCGCGGACGGCCTGCTCGTCGAGCTGCGCACGCTGCCGCGCTCGGGCGATCCGAGCCTCGAGGCCGCGGCGGCACTCGCGGCGCTCGAGCAGGCGCAGGCCGTGCAGCCGACGCTGGCCTCCGTTGCGCGCGGCCCCTGGCTGCCGGCCGATCGCTATGACGTCTCCCTCGTGCTCGCAGACGCGTTTGCCGGAGGCGCCGAGGGCGTGATCCCGCTCGCGGGGGCGACGGTCGCCCGCATCGCCGAGGCGCGCGCGCGGGTCCCGCAGCGATCGGCGATCGACGCCCGCGCGTTCCGCTCGCCCGGGACGCTGCAGCGGGTGGCGTAGCCTCCTGCACATGCAGCCGTTCCGCGAGCGACTCGCCCACGCCGCCGAGACCAAGCGCAGCGTTCTCTGCGTCGGTCTCGACCCGCGGGTCGAGCTGCTGCCCGATGACGTCTGGCGAGGCGTGCGAGCCGGGCCTGCGGGCTCGACGCGGGCGGTCGAGCGCTTCTGCGAGGGAATCCTCGAGGCGGTCGCGCCGCACGCCGTTGCCGTGAAGCCCCAGCTCGCGTTCTTCGAGGCGCTCGGGCACAACGGCCTGGCCGCGCTCGAGCGCCTGTGCGCGCGTGCACGCGAGCTCGGCCTGCTCGTGATCGCCGACGCGAAGCGCGGAGACATCGGCTCGACGGCCGAGGCGTACGCGGCGGCCTACCTCCGCGGCGCGCCGCCGCTCGCCGACGCGCTCACGGTCAACCCGTACCTCGGCCTCGACAGCCTCGAGCCGTTCGTGCGCGCCTGCCACGACCACGGAGGCTCGCTCTTCGTGCTCGTGCGAACGTCGAACCCCGGCGGCGCGGATCTGCAGGAGCTCGAGCTAGCCGAAGGTGGACGGCTCTGGGAGCGCGTCGCGCGGCTCGTCGACTCGCTCGGCGAGATCGCGGGAGCGGTCGTCGGCGCGACCCGGCCGGGCGCGATCGCGCGTGCCCGCGAGCTGATGCCTCAGGCGACCTTCTTGCTTCCCGGAATCGGCGCACAGGGCGGCGAGCTCGCCGCGCTCGCCCCTGCGTTCCTGCCGGGGCCGTTCGGCGGGATCGTCTCGGCGTCACGCTCGGTGCTCTACGCGGACCGCGACGCCTGGCGTGCGGCGGCCGCGGCCGAGGCCGAGCGGCTGCAGCGGGAGA
>JANLRV010000153.1:0-26195 GCA_031361905.1 Actinomycetes bacterium | reverse complement strand
GGGCTAGGCACATGTTCAACGGGCTGTCGTCTGGGCGAGGTAGGCCTCGAACAACGCGCCTGCCTCGACCTCGTTCCCCGGCATCAGCTTCCCGTACAGGTCGCACGTGACCTGGATCGAGCTGTGGCCCATGTAGGTGGCGAGGACCTTGGCGTTGAGGCCGGCGGCGATCGCGGTGCTCGCGAAGGTGTGCCGAGCTTCGTGGAGGTTGATCGGTGAGAGCTCGGCGCGCCGCCAGGCGGTGCGCACGCGGCGGTAGACGGCGCCGGCTGAGAAGGGCCGGCTGGGAGTCGAGCCGGCGAAGACGTAGTCGTCCTCGTAGCCGCGGCTCGCAGCCTTGTGCTCGGTCAGGACGTCCCTCAGCTCGCCGGTGAGGATCGGGACAATGCGAGTCCCGGCGCGGCTCTTCGGGTCGATGGTGACGCCGGTGCCGTCGAGAGCGCGCTCGATGTTGATACGCCCGCCTACTACTAGGTCGACGTCGTGCCAGCGCAGCGCGCGCAGCTCGCCGAGCCGCAGGCCGGCGAAGAACGCGCTCGCATACAGCGCGCGATCCCTCAAGGGGAGTGCGGCGAGCAGCTCCCGCGCCTCGTCCGCCCCGGCGATGCGCTCGCGGCGCCCCTCGACGCGCGGGAGTCGGAGATGCTCGCAGGGAGAGATCGCGATCGCGCCGTCCTGCACCGCGCGGCGGTAGATCACGCGAATTCCGTGATGCCCTCGGGAGGACTCGAACCTCCGACACACGGTTTAGGAAACCGATGCTCTATCCCCTGAGCTACGAGGGCCTGCGCTGACCGGGATCCCGGTCGCACGCTGCGAGTCTGAGGGTATCTCACGCGTGAGGGGCGACCGCGGGAAGCCGAGCGGCGTGATCTGCGGCCCACCGCACACCCTCGCGCGCCCTACGATCCGCGGGTGAACCGCAGCGCCATCCGCATCACGGGTCTGATCGGCCTGCTCGTGTTCCTCGATCTCGCGCTCTGGTCGGCGATTACGCCGCTGCTCTCGTACTGGTCGCAGACGATCGGCATGACGAAGCCGCAGGCGGGCATCGTGTCGGGGGTCTACAGCGGCGCGATCGTGCTCGCGTCGATCCCCGCCGGGCACGCCGCCGATCGGCTCGGGGCGAAGAAGGTGACGCTCGCGGCGACGGCGCTGTTCGCGATCGCCGCGCCGCTCACGGGCTTCGCCGATGCCGTCTGGGAGGTGGTCGCGCTGCGGCTGATGCAGGGCGTTTTCTCGGCCGTTTCGTGGTCGGCGGGCATCGCCTGGCTCGCCGCGGCGGTCGGCTCCTCGTCACGCGCGCGAGCGATCGGCCTCGTCAACGCGGTCGTGCCGCTCGGGATGGTGGCCGGTCCCGCGCTCGGCGGGCCGCTCGTCGGTGGCCTCGGCCCCGGGGTCGCGATGACGGGCTTCGGCGTGATCGTCGCGCTGCTCTTCTTCGCCCTCTTGGCGCAGCCGGATGCGATCGGCGAGCATCACGAGCAGCTCTCGCTGCGGGCGACGCTTCGCACCTCGCTGCGCGACTCCTGGCTGCTCGTCGCGAACTGCGCGCTTTTCGTCATCGCGTTCGGGCAGACGCTCGTGCAGACGCTCGGCCCCCTCCACTTCAAGGCCGCAGGCATCTCGCAGTCGGAGATCGGCTACATCTTCATGGGGGTCGCCTCGATGTCGCTGCTCGCGACGATCGTGACGACGCAGCTCTCGTCACGCGTGGCGTCGCGTCGCCCGATCATCGTCGCGGGCGGGGTGCTCTGCGCGGGCCTGATCGCCGCGCTGCTCTCGGCCCCGCTCGGGATCGCGGCCTACGTGATCGTGATCGTGCTCTACGCCGCGCCGCAGGCGGGAGCGTTCACGGCCGCCTACGCGCTTGCGAGCGACGGCGCGGCTCGCTCCGGCGTCGGCCAGGGCATCGCGATGGCGGCGCTCTCGACGACCTGGGGGATCGGCGCGTTCCTCAGCCCGACCGCGCTCGCGCCCCTCGCCGATGCGACCGATGACCGCCTCGCGTTCGGCGTCGTCGCCTGCCTGATGGTGCTCTCGGCCGTCGGCCTTGCCGCGATCTCGCGCCGCGGGACGGGCCGCCAAGTGGCGGATGCCGGAGGGGTGGGGTAGAGTCGCGCCTTCCCATGGCACAAACGGAATCCACCAACGACCGGGCGATCGTGCTCGAAACCGTGACCAAGCGCTTCGGGGAGTTCTGCGCCGTCGACGGCGTCTCGTTCGCGATCCGCGAGGGCGAATTCTTCTCGATGCTGGGACCTTCTGGCTGCGGCAAGACGACGACGCTGCGGATGATCGCCGGATTCGAGGAGCCGACCGTCGGGCGCATCCTGCTGCGCGACGCCGACGTGACGCAGCTGCCGCCGGCGAAACGGAACGTCAACATGGTCTTCCAGTCGTATGCGCTGTTCCCCCACATGAGCGTCTGGGAGAACGTCGCGTTCGGGCTCCAGGTCAAGCGCGTGCGCGGGTCGGCCCTCAAGGAGCGCGTCACCGCGGCGCTCTCGTCCGTGCAGCTCGAGGGCTTCGAGAAGCGCAAGCCCGGGCAGCTCTCGGGCGGCCAGCAGCAGCGGGTCGCGCTCGCCCGCGCGCTCGTCAACGAGCCGGCCGCGCTGCTCCTCGACGAGCCGCTCGGCGCGCTCGACCTGAAGCTGCGCAAGGAGCTCCAGCTCGAGCTGAAGAGCATCCAGGTGCGCACCAAGACGACCTTCGTGTACGTCACGCACGACCAGGAAGAGGCCCTCACCATGAGCGATCGCATCGCCGTGATGAACAAGGGCGTGGTCGAGCAGATGGGCACGCCGCGCGAGCTCTATGAGCACCCCGCCTCGGCCTTCGTCGCCGGCTTCATCGGCACCTCGAACCTGATCTCGCTCGCCGACGGCGTGCGCGATGGCGACCTCTCGGTGCTGCGCTTCGGCGAGGGCGGTCGGATCGTCGCCTACGGTGACGGCACCCAGATCACCGTGCGGCCCGAGAAGATCGTGCTCGCACAGGACGACCCGGGCCCGCGCTGGTCGCACGTCGCCGGCACCGTGCACGACGTCGTCTATCTCGGCTCGATGACGCAGTTCCTCGTCGACATCCCGACGGGCGAGCGGCTCGTCGTGCATCAGCTCAACAACTCGACTTCCCCTGAGAACGTCTCAGTGGGAGACACGGTCATGCTCAACTGGGCGGCGGAGCACAGCTTCGTCATCCAGGGTGGGGCGCAATCACCTGAACTGGAGAACACGAATGGACGAGCAGAGCAGGATTGAGTACTCGAAGATGTCGCGCCGGGGGCTCGTCAGCCTCGCCGGCGCGGGCAGCCTCGCTGCGCTCTTCGGCGATACGAACGCGTTCGGCTCGAGCGCCGTCGACCTCGGCGCGCTGGCGGCGAACGGCAAGTTCAATCCGGACAAGGAGTCCGGCGCGATCAGCGTCTTCGAGTGGGAGGGCTACGACGCGAAGGAAATGTGGGCGCAGTACACCGCGAGCAAGTACGCGAAGACGAGCCCGCTCAAGTTCACGTTCCTGCAGGACGACCAGCAGGCGCTCGCGAAGGTCGCGGCCGGCGCGAAGTACGACATCATCCATCCCTGCGTGGCGTACACGACCGACTGGGCCGACGCGGGCCTGATCCAGCCGTGGGACACCTCGATGCTGCCCGACTTCAAGGGCATTCCGGCGGCGATCCGCAAGGGCGGCAACATCGGCGGCAAGCAGTACCACGTCGCCTTCGACGTCGGCTTCTCGACGATCTGCTACGACGCCGACGCGGTCGACCCCGATGACGCGAAGTCGTGGGCGCTCTACACGAAGTCGAAGTACAAGGGCAAGATGGCGTGCTTCTCCGACGGCGTCGCGATCACCAAGATCGGCGCGCTGATCAACGCCGGCGGCCCGATCAACCCGAACCATCTGACCTCGGCGCAGATCGATGCCTCGAAGAAGACGATGATGAAGGTGAAGAAGAACCTGCGCAGCTTCTGGACCTCGCAGACGCAGACCGTCAACGACTTCGTCAACGGCAACCTGATCGCCACCTACGCGTGGCCGGACGGGTACTGGAGGATCAAGAACCACCCGAAGATGAAGGGCCGCAACATCCAGTACATGTGGCCCAAGGAGGGGCGCCTCGCCTGGGTCTGCGGCTTCGTGCTCTCCGCCGACACCAAGGTGCCGGGCCGCTCGCACCTCGCGGTCGCCGCGGCGAACACGCCGAAGACGGCCGCCTGGCTCGTCGACGCTTTCCAGTACAGCCCCGCCGAGGGCGGTCCGAACGTCCGCAAGCTGATCAAGAACAAGAAGCTGATCAAGGCGTTCTCGCTCGACGACCCGACGGCCTTCGCCGCGCCGCGCGCCTGGTTCGAGGTGCCGCTCAAGAACCGCAAGGACTACGTCGCCGCCGCCGAGGAGGTGAAGGCGTCGTAGGTCCCCGCAACGAGGCCGGCCATGGCTCAAGAGAGCATCCCACAACCCCGGACTGCGACAAGCGCCGCGAGCCCGCGCCGGCCGTCGCGTGCCCTACAGCGGTTGCGGGTTTCGGCCTCGACGTGGGTCTTGCTCGCGCCCGGGGTGCTGCTCCTGGCGTTTGCCTTCCTCGCGCCGCTGTATGTGATCTACCAGTTCTCGGTCGGCGAGCGCATGTTCGCGCGGACCCCGGCCCTCGCCTCCCTGAGCGGTGAGGCGACCTCGTTCACGACGCAGCTGTGGTCGGATTTCCTGGGCCATGACGTGCAGTTCTTGGCGCTCGGCGGCTCCCTCACGCTGCCGCTCGTGGTCGTCGGACTAACGCTTCTGGGTCTGCTCTTCCTGACGATCTACGGCGCGAAGCTCGTGCCGCGCGGGGGCGGCGTGCTCGCGGTCGTCTCGGCCCTGCTCCTGGTCGCGCCGTTCCTCGCCGTGCCGTGGGGCGACTCGTTCCCGCGCATTGCCGAGCTCTCGAGCGGGGGCACGGATCTGCGGCTCTTCTTCAAGTCGATCACGATGTCGATGACCGCGTCGCTCGTCGCTGTGCTGGTCGCTTTCCCGGTCGCCTACTGGCTGGCGTTCGTTGCCCGGCGCGGCAAGTACATCTGGCTGCTGATCGTGATCACGCCGTTCCTCACGAGCTACCTCCTGCGCGTCTATGCCTGGCGGCTGATCCTCTCGAGCGACGGCCCCGTCAACTCGTTGCTAAAGACGCTCGGCGTAATCAGCGAGCCGGTGCCGTGGCTGATCGACAGCCAGTTCGCCGTCGTCGTGGTGCTGGCCTACGCCTGGGTTCCGTTCATCTGCCTGCCGATCTTCATCGCCCTCGAGAACATGGACACGCGGCTGCTCGAGGCCGCGACGGATCTCGGTGCGAGCCGCCTGATGGCGTTCCGCCGGATCACGCTCCCGCTAGCCGCGCCCGGTCTGATCGCTGCGTTCCTGTTCGTCTTCATCCCGACGATCGGCGAGGTCATCACGCCCGGCCTCGTCGGCGGCACGAACGGGTACATGTTCGGCAGCCGGATCCAAGGCGACTTCATCTCGAGCGGGTCGTTCGACTGGCAGCAGGGTGCCGTGATCTCTTTGTTCCTGCTCGCCGTCGTGCTCGTGCTGACCGCGGCGACGTCGCGCTTCCTGCGCAGCGCGGGCGGCGAGGTCGCATGAGCGCCAACGCGACCGTCACCGTCTCGCCCAACGGCAAGCGCTCGCTGACAACCTTCTTCGGGTTCTTCCTCGTCGTGCTGTACCTGCCGACGACGCTCCTGATGGTGTTCGCGTTCAACGACTCGACGACGCAGTCGTGGCCGCCGGTCGGGTTCACGACGCACTGGTTCTCCGACGCCGCGAACGACTCGGAGCTCTTGAAGTCGCTCGTCAACAGCCTCAAGGTCGGCGTCGTCGTCGCGATCGCGACCACGGTGGTCGGGCTGTGCGTCTCGTATCCGCTCGCCCGTCGGAAGTTCTGGCTGCGCTCGCCCGTCTCGGCCCTGATGCTCTCGCCCCTCGTCGTGCCGCCGGTCGTGCTCGGCGTCGCGATCCTGATGATGATCCGCAAGGGCCCGAACATCGCGATCCCGCTGACCGGCTCGCACACGCAGGACCTGCTCGGGCTGACGGCGGTCGTGATCGGCCACACCGTGCTCGCGTTGCCTTTCACGATCCTGCTCTTGATGCCGCGCATCTCGAGCATCGACAGGCGCCTCGAGGAGGCGGCGCACGATCTCGGCGCGAGCGGCCTCGTCACCTTCCGGCGGGTGATGCTGCCCCTGATCACGCCCGCGATCTTCTCGGCGCTCTTGATCGCGTTCGTGATCTCGATCGACGAGGTCGTCGTCGCGAGCTTCGTGACGGAATCCGAGCAGACTCTGCCGATGTTCCTCTACGCGAGCCTCAGGTTCCCCGACAAGACCGCCGTCGTGCTGCCGATCGCGTTCCTGTTGATCGTGGTCAGCTTCGCGCTCGCCGTGCTCGCCACCGTGATCCGCGTGCGCGGCGATCGCCGGGTGACGGCGTCGTGATCGGCCGCCGCCCGATCCTGCTCGCGCTCGCGGTGCTCGCGCTGCTGCTCGCGGGCACGGCGTTCCAGCGGGCCTCGCAGCCGGAGAGCAAGCAGCCGGGGCCGACGAAGGCGCAGCTCGCGGCGCGCAAGCGCGTGCTCGCCGAGGCAGCCGATCCGATCCTCAGCAAGAACTGCGGCTGCACCGCGGCAACGCGCATGCGCGAGCGCGTCGCCGACGGGCGCGTCGCCCGGGCGCGAGCCGCGTCCGCGAAGACGCCCTAGCTTGCGTCGTCGATGCCGGTGAGCGCCGCGTAGCCGAGACGCTCGATCGCGATTGCCGCCGCATGGGGCCCGTCGGCCGCGACCGCGATCGCGATTCGCGCGATCTGCATCGCCGCGGGCGATCTCGACGCGAGCGTCTCCGCCCAGGTGGCGACAAGGGCCGCGTCGCCGAGCTCGTGGATCAGGCCGAGCCGCAGCGCCGTCGGCGCATCGTGCTTCTCGCCGAGCAGGATCAGGCGGCGCGCGAGCGCGGGGCCGACGGCGCGCGTGACGCGCGCGGTGCCGCCGCTCGAGGGCAGGATCGCGCGCTCGACCTCGGGGAACCAGAAGCGCGCGTCCGGGGTGGCAACGCGCAGGTCGCAGGCGAGCGCGAGCTCGAGCCCCCCGCCGACGCACCAGCCGTGGATCTGGGCGATCGAGGGGATCGGCAGCGCCGCGAGCTGCTCGTAGACGTCGCCGGTCCGGCGGTAGTAGTCGAGCGCCGCGGCCGGAGTCGCGACGTCGAGCTCGTCGGTGTCCGCGCCCGCGCAGAATGCACGCCCGGCGCCGCGGACGATCAGCACGCGCGCGTCGCCGAGGCCGCGGAGCGCGGCACCGAGCTCACGCTCGAGCTGAGTCGAGAGCGCGTTCAGCTTGTCGGGCCGGTTCAGCGTGATCGTCGCGAGCGGGCCCTCGCGCTCGAGCAGGATCGTGCTCATCGCAAGAGCCCCTCGGGCGCGCCGCCGCCGAGGTGCGCGCGCACGGCGTCGGCGATCTGCACGAACAGCGAGGCCTCCGCGGCGCGCGACCACCAGGCCGCGTGCGGCGTCACGATCAGCGTGGGCGTGTCGAGGCGCTGGTCGTGCGGGTCGGGCGGCTCGACGTCCCAGACGTCCAGGAACGCCCAGCCGGGCCGGTCCTGCGCGAGCGCGTGGATCAGCTGCTCGATCTCGACGAGCCCTGCCCGCGCGTTGTTGATGAGGATCGAGCCGGGCCGCATCCGGGCGAGCTCGTCGCGCCCGATCAGGTGGCGCGTCTCGTCGGTGAGGGGCGCGTGCACGCTCACGATGTCGCTCTCGCCGAGCACGGTCTCGAGCGGCACGAGGGTGGCGCCGACGGCGGCCGCCGCGGCCTCGTCGACGTGGGGGTCGGTCGCGAGCACGCGCATTCCGAGCGCCCGGGCGTCGGCTGCGACGAGCGTGCCGATGCGCCCGAGGCCGACGATCCCGATCGTCGAGCCGCGCGCGCGGCGGAGCTCGCCCGCCGCCTGGTAGTCCCACATCCCCGCGCGCACCGAGCGGTCGAGGCCGGCGATCCCGCGCAGGCCGGCGAGCGCGCAGGCGAGTGCGTGGTCGGCGACGTCCCGGCTGCAGTAGGAGGGCACGTTGCAGGCGACCGCGCCGCGCGCGTGGATCGCCGCGAGGTCGAGGTGGTCGAAGCCCGTGCTCCCGGTGATCACGAGCCGCGTCGCGGGCGAGCGGTCGAGCTCGCGCTCGCCGAGCGGCGACGGGCCGGTCAGCAGGATCGTCGCCTCCGCGGGCGAGGTCGTGACGGCGATCGCGCCGGCGAGCTCGTGCTCGAGCCGGCCGCGCTCGTAGAGGTCGTCGAGGATCAGCAGCATGGGGTGTCACGATAGTGCCTGGCACTATCTGGCGACGATGCTGTTCACGAAACGCATAGAGGTGCGCTGGAGCGACATGGACGCGTTCCGGCACGTCAACAACGCCACCTACCTGACGTATCTCGAGGAGGCGCGCGACCAGTGGCTCGTCGACCGGATCGGCGCGGAGGCGACGAACACGTTCGTGCTCGCGCGCGTCGCGGTGGACTACCGCTCGTCGGTGACGCAGGACGATGACGTGATCGAGGTCTCGCTCGAGCTCGAGCGCGTCGGGCGCTCCAGCCTCGCGACGCGCGAGCGGATCGTCGTGCCGCACGACGGCAGGCTGGCCGTCGAGGCCGAGGCCGTGCTCGTGCACTTCGACTGGAAGACGGGCGCCTCGCTCCCGATCGACGACGACCTGCGGGCGGCTCTCAGCTCGGGGTAGCATTCCCGCATGGCCGTCACCGAGGACACTCTCACCACCGCCCGGACCGAGCTCGCGACCGCGCTCCGCGCCGCCGCCCACTACGGCTTCAACGAGGGCATCGACAACCACTTCAGCCTGGCCGTGCCCGGGCGCGACGATCGCTTCCTGCTGAACCCGTTCGGGCCGCACTGGTCGGAGCTGACCGCCGACGACATGCTCACGCTCGACCTCGAGGGCACGGTCGTGGATGGTGACGGCGTCGCCGAGCTGACGGCGTTCCAGATCCACCGCGGCGTGCACCAGGCGCGCGCCGACGCGCGCTGCGTGCTGCACACGCACATGCCGTTCGCGACCGCGATCTCGCTCACCGAGACCGGCTTCGACACGCGCATCAGCCAGAACTCGATGCTCTTCCACGGCGCCGTCGCGACGCTCCCCTACAACGGCCTCGCGACCGGCGAGGAGGAGGGCGCGCGCATCGCCTCGGCCGTCGCTGGCGGCGTGCGCGCCGCCTTCCTGCAGAACCACGGCGTGCTGATCATCGCGCCGACGGTCGCCGAGGCCTGGCGCGACCTCTACTTCCTCGAGCGCGCCTGCGAGGTGCAGGTGCTCGCCCAGTCGACCGGCCAGCCGATCGTGCGGCTCTCGGAGGAGATCGCGCAGACCGTGGCCGACCAGTGGGCCTCGCAGTCCGAGCACGCCGAGCTGACGTTCGCCGCCGTGCAGCGCCAGGTCGGCTAGCTCCTCAGCAGCGCAGCCACGTGCAGGCACGCGCGCTCGGTCGCCGCGTGCGGCGCGAGCCCCGCGGCGCGTGAGGCGCAGTAGGTCGCGAGGAACGCATCGCCCGCGCCGGTCGTGTCGGCCTCGAGCACGGGGTCGGCGTCGATCGCCGCGCTGCCCTCGGGTGAGGCGACCCGCGCGCCCTCGATGCCGAGCGTGACGATCACCTCCTCGACGCCGCAGGCCGCGCGGATCACGGTCGGGTCGACGGTGCCAAAGGCGGCCTCGGCCTCCTCCTCCGAGAGCTTCAGCGCACGCACGTGTGCGAGCAGCTCGGGCTCGAGCGAGCCCGTGTAGGACATCGGGCCGACGGTCCGGCTGCGCAGCGGGCCCTGGGCGTCGAGCGCGAGGCTGCGCCCGCCCTCGGCGAGCGCGGCGAGCGCGTCGGGCGGGAAGTCGCCGCCGCGCTGGCCACCGACGTGGATCCAGCTCGCGGGCTCGATCGCCGGCCAGGCGAAGCCGCGCACGTCTGCGGCCTGCCAGTCGCAGCCGATCGCGCCGAGGCGCTGGGTGCGCTCGCCGTGCTCGTGGTAGGTCAGCTCCGAGATCATCGACTCAGGATCGATCTGCACGCACAGCGGGCTCGCCAGGATGCCCGCGGTGAGCGCGCGATCGTGGCAGCGCGTGGCGATGGCGACGGGCTCGCCGAGCGCCGCGAGCGCGCGGGCGCCGTACAGCGGAGTGCCGCCGGCGCGGGTCACCTGCTGCGCGCCGGGGAGGCGAATCACGTCGACCGTCGTCAGCCCCACGATCGCAACGCGCGCCATGGCGCGGCAGGATACGTCCCATCGCTCCCGTAGGTCACGCCATGTCTCTGGAGTCGAAGACCAGCGGTCTGCGGACCTTCGTGCCCATGCCACGCCGGAGCCTCGGTCCGAGCGCCCTGCGGCTGCTCGCCGCGTGCTGCTGCCTGTGGATGCTCGGGATGCTGCCGCTGCGGCTCTCCGACGGGCGTGCCGACGCGATCCTCATCGCCGGCTGGCTCGTCGTGATCGCGCTCGTGGCATCGGTCGGATTCGGGGCGCACCGCGTCTTCGAGCGGCTCGACATCCTCGCGCTCGGCGCGACCGTCGCGCGCACGACCGCGGTCTCCTACGCGCTCCGCCGCGTCGGCTTCGTGCTGCTCGCGATGGGCTTCTTCCTGTTCTGGACGCTGATCTACATCGGCGTCTGGCGCTGGTGGGAGCGCGGCTCGTTCACCGGGCTCAGCGACCGCCCGTACTTCTCCGACTTCTTCTACTACGCCGTCTCGACCGGTTTCATCAGCCCGCCGGGCGACATCATCGCGACGAGCCGCGGCGCGCGCACCGCGACGATGACGGAGCTGCTGACGGGGACCGCAGCCCTCGCGGTCTACCTCGGGTCGTTCCTCGGCGCCGCGGATCGCGAGCGGCGGGCCGACGGCTCCTGAGTCTCGTCGAGGGCGACGACGATCTGCGAGCCGTCGCTCTCGAGCTCGACGACGAGGCTGTCCTCGGGCACGCGGTAGTCCCGCACGATCCCGTTGCCCTGCGCGGTCCCGACCATCCGGCCGACGGCGGGCGCGCGGTCGCGGAACGAGCGATAGACCGGGTGCTCGAAGGCGAGGCAGCAGCGCAGCCGTCCGCACATGCCGGTGATCCGGCCGGGGTTCATCGGCAGGTCCTGCTCCTTCGCCATCTTCAGCGTGACGGGCGCCTCGGTCGTCGGGAAGCGCGTGCAGCACTTGACGGGGCCGCACATGCCGCCGCCGGAGCACTGGCGAGCGGCCTCGCGGGAGTTGACCTGGCGGAGGTCGACGCGCGCGTCGAGGCGGTGTGAGAGCGGGCCCTGCAGCGCGCGCAGCTCGACGCGCTGCTCGGAGCGATAGCTGATCGTGATGCGCGATCCGTCGAAGGTCACGTCCGCCGCTATCGGCCGCGCGTCCTCAAGCTTGCGCTCGCGCAGCAGGTCGCGCATCGCGAGGATCGCGACGCGGCCGCGCCGGCGGTTCTCGCGCTCGACGACCTCGTCCTCGGGCGTGACTCGGCGCTCGATCGGCCGCAGCGGCTCGCGGCGGCGTTGCAGCGAGATCTCGTGGTTGGCGGTGACGACGCGCCCGACCATCGGCCCGCGCGCCGTCGAGCAGATCACGCGCTCGTTCCAGGCGAGCTCGAGCGGCCCGGGATCGAAGGCCTGCACCTTGCCGCCGGGCGAGAACACGATGTCGACCGCCGTTGCCATGCGTGCAGGTTACCGGCCGATCGTGCGCAGGCGGTGGAACAACGCCTCGAGCGCGAGCGCGGGCGTGATCGTCAGCTCGAGGCCTTGCCGCGTGTCGCGTGCGGCGTCAAGCGCCCGACTCGCGAGCTGCTCCCTGCCCGGGCCGTCCTCCGCGAGCTCGGCGGCGTGGTCCGTGCAGAGCAGCGCATCGTGCGCGCCGAGCGCCGCTGCGAGCAGGTCCCGGAACCAGAGGGCGACGAGCTCGGCGGCCGCGCGGGCCTCGTCCACCTCGGCCGCACGGCCCCGGCGCTTCGCGAGCAGCTCACCGGCCTTGCGCACGCGGCTCGCCTCGCCGCGGGGCGGGTGGCTGCCGAGCTCGGCGAGCTGCTGCTCGGTCTCGGCCTCGACGATCGCCTTGACCTCGGCCGCACGCGCGAGCGCCGCGTCCGAGACCGCCTTTGCCGCGCGGCTCGGATCGAACTCCGGGTCGCGGTAGCTCGCCCGCGCGAGCGAGAGGTAGAGGTCGCGTCGCTTGGCCGAGTCGCCCCCGGCGGCGAGCTCGCGTGCGCGCTCGAGATCGCCGGCCGCCGCGCGAGCCGCGTGCTCGTCGACGCCCAGCTCGCCGGCGATCTGGGCGCTCGTGAGCGGGCCGAACGGGATGTGCGTGCAGCGCGAGCGGACGGTCGCGAGCAGCCGGTGGGGCTGCGCGCAGACGAGCAGCACGACCGCGTGCGCGGGCGGCTCCTCGATCGACTTCAGGAGCGCGTGCTGGACGAGCTCGGGCATCGTCTCGGCATCCCAGATCACGTAGACGCGCCGCTCGGCCGAGAACGGGCGCATCTGCACGTCGCGCCACAGCTCCCGCACCTGCTCCATGCGGATCTGGGTGCCCTCGGGGCGAACCTCGAGCACGTCCGGGTGGCCGACCTCGACCTGGTGGTCGCTGAGCCCGGCGAGCGCCGCCGCGAAGCTGCGCGCGGCGCCGGCGACGCCCCAGCCGGTGCGGCCCGTGATCAGGTAGGCGTGGCCGGGAGCGGTCAGCTCGGCCTCGAGCCGCTGGCGCGCCGAGCCGTTGCCGACGAGGTCAGCGAGCATGGACGGCCTTCCAGACCTGCTCGGCGACGAGCTCCGGCGCCCCGTGCGCGTCAATCACGACGGCCTCGGAGCAGACCTCGCGGTAGGCGGTCAGCACGCGCCGTGCGAACTCGTCGCTCTCGTCCTCGAAGCGGTCGCCCTCGCCGCCCTGCCGTCGCGCCCGCGCGTCGTCGAGACCCACGTCGAGCAGGATCACGAGATCGGGCTCGAGGCCGCGCAGCGCGAACGCGTTGATCGAGCGGACCGCCTCGACCCCGAGCCCGCGCACGGAGCCCTGGTAGACGAGCGAGCTGTCGACGAAGCGGTCGGCCACGATGATCGCGCCACGGGCGAGCGCCGGCTCGACGATCTCGGCCATGCCCTGCGCGCGCGAGGCCGCGAAGACGAGCGCCTCGGCGCGTGCGTCGAGCGGCAGGCCGGCGTCGAGGACGATGCGGCGGAGCTCCTCGCCGGCGCGCGTGCCGCCCGGCTCCCGCAGCTCGCAGACCTCGTGGCCGTCGGCGCGCAGCCGCTCCGCGAGCAGCCGCGCCTGCGTCGTCTTGCCGGCGCCGTCGCCTCCCTCGAGGACGATGAAGCGCGGGACTTCCGGGTGTTGACGGCGAGCGGCGATGGGCCGGACGATAGCGAGATGGCAGTGATCGGCTCGGAACCCGGGGTAGGCTGCGGCGCAGGAGGACGCGGCTCAGCGGCGAAATCCGCGTCGCACATGGCATCTGCCCCTTCCTACATCGTCTACGGCCACCGCCGTGGTGTCCGAATCGTGCTGCGGCTGGTCGTGATCAGCGGCCTCCTGGCGGCGCTGACGGCCGTCGTGGTGGGCGCCTCGCAGATCACGGGATCCGGCAAGCGGGTGCTCACGGTGCCCGAGCAGAAGCCTGTGACGAAGCCGCCGACTGCCGGCCCATCGGCTCCGCATCACGTCCGCGCGGCGACGCACAGCCCGACCGTGCCGTTGCCGCCGATGTCCAAGATCCCGGTCACGATCCTCAACGCCAACGGCGTCAACGGTGCCGCGCGCTCGCTCTCGGCGAAGCTCGCGTCGCTCGGCTACCCGGTCAAGTACGTCGGCGACGCGCAGGGGCGCGGCACGCCGACGATGGTGCAGTTCCACGCGCCCTACGGCCCGGCGGCGCGCCGGCTCGCTCGCCAGATCGGCAACGTGCGCTACATCTCGCTTCCGGACGGTCTCACGTCGGCGGATTTCCGCGGCGCGAAGATCGTCGTGATCCTGGGAACCTGAGCCGCCGCCAATAAAAGTGCCAGGCACCGATCTTGGCGCGTGGGTCGCGATGGCGCGGTGGAGCGGTTTCTCGGCGGTGGATCGGCCTTTGGTGTGCGTTGTCGCCAATAAAAGTGCCAGGCACCGATCTTGGCGCCTCCGCTTAGGCGGCGCAGTCGACCGTGTACTGGTCGCGCGTCTCGACCGGCGCGAGCTCCCGGGCTTTCGCCGCGACCTGTTTGGCGTGGGCGCAGTCGCGGTCCGCGAGATAGCTCGCGTAGGCGAACCACGACTCGTGGTTGACGGGATCGGCCCGGATCAGCCGCCGGTAGGCGTCGTCGGCCGAGCCCGTGTTCTCGTCGGCGTACGCGATCGCCTGCAGCACGTCGAGGCTCGTCGGCTCGAGCTCCGCGGCGCGCTTGCGGTCGCGACGCGCGTCGGCGGCCCGTCCGAGCACGTCGAGATAGCTCGCGCGGGCGAGCAGGGCGTTGACCGAGAGCGGGTCGAGGCGCAGGGCGAGGTCGGCCTCGATGCGGGCGCGGTCGGCCCCCGCAGTCGTGTCGAGCGCCATCTGCGCCTCGGCGCGGTCGATCCCGCGGGCAGACAGCCAGGGCAGCGCGACCGGCACGGACGCCGCGAGCGCGAGCACGGCCGCGAGGGCCGGCAGGCGGCGTGAGCGTGCGGCCGGTCTGGCGCGCGTCATGCCCGCGGCGAGCAGGCCGACGAGCGGGTACGCGCACAGGGTGAGCGCCGGCACGGTCCAATCGATGTCGACCTCGCTGTGCAGCGCAAGCGCGAGCGCGCCCGCGGCGATCGCGGCGCCGGCGGCACGAGAGCCGGTCGCGAGCCGCCGCAATCCGATCACGGCGGCGGCCAGCGCGGCGAGCAGCGCGACGGCGCCCGGGATCCCGCCCGCCAGGCCGGTGCCCGCGAGCACGTGCAGCGCCGTGGAGTGCGCGCTCGGGGTCGGCTGCTCGCGCACGAGCCGGTAGCGCTGATTGATCGCCTCGAACGTGTCGGCGCCGTTCCCGCGCAACGGCCGGTTGCGGAAGCCGTCAACCGCCTCGCGCCAGTAGCGGCCGCGCAGGTCGCCGGACGGGTCGAGCAGCCGACCCGTGCTCTGCGGGTCGACGGCGCCGCCGTTGATCACGCGGTCCCAGCTCTGCTGCACCGCGGCGATCGGCCCGCCGCTGTGGATCGCGAGCGCGGCGAGCGCGCCGGCGAGGCACACGATCGCGCCGATCCCGATCCCGCGGGTGAGCGCGCGCGCTCTCCCCGCCGAGAGCCGCGTGACGACCGTTCCGCCTGCGGCCGTCAAGATCGCGGCGGCGAGCAGCGCCCCCGCGCAGGCGATCACGAGCGTGGTCGGCGCCGCCACGGTGGTGAGCGCCGCAGCGCCGGGCCGGAAGGCCTTGAACGCGTCAAGCCGGCCCGCCCAGACGGCGACGGGGAGCGCGGCCGCGAGCGCGAGCACCAGGGCGACGAGCTGCGCGAGCGCGCGGCGACCGATCAGCAGCAGGCACGCCGCACCCGCGATCGCGGCGATCGTGCCGGCGCGGGAGCCGGAGAGGACGAGCGCGATCGCGATCAGCGCCGTGCAGGCACCCCCGAGCGCGCGTGCGACCGGCGAGCGGCCAGTCGCGAGCCAGAGCGCTGCCGGGAGGGCGATCGCGCAGAACGCGCCGAGCGCGTTGGCCTGTCCGAGCGGCCCGCTCAGGCGCGCTGACTCGGCGCTCGCCGCGTGCGTCCGCTCGATGATCGGCCACGCGGCGAGCGGGAGGGTGGCGAGGCAGAGCACTATCGCCCCGGTCTCCGCGGGACGCGGCACGAGCGAGCCGACGACGATCCCGAGCGCGAGCGCCGCGGCGGCTCCGATCGTCCTGTTGGCGTCGATCCACGAGGCCTCGGGACGCAGCGACCAGGCGATCGACGCGTACGCGACCGCGGCCAGCAGGCAGAGCGCGATGATCGCTATCCAGGCGCTGCGCAGCGCCCGCGGGCGCGGGATCAGGCCGCTCGCCGCGGCGATCGCCGCCAGGCCCAGCACTCCGAGCGCCCCCGCCTCCGCGATCAGCTCGCCGTCGGCCTGTCGCGCCAGCGCCGCGACCACGATCAGGGCGAGCCAGATCAGCGCGGGCCAGGCTCGCGCGGCCTCTCGCATCGCGTTCGCCGTCGCAAGCCTCATGCCGGGGGAGCGTAGGCGCAGCGCTCCACGGCCGGGTCGCTCGCGGAAATGTCCGTGGCGCGCCGCCGCCCGATCCCTCTGAAACCGCCTTGAATCAGGGGAAATGCAGGGGTTCAGAAATCTTCACAGAACGATTACGACGCGCACGCCTTGATCGTCGATTTGCACAGTAGGGTGTGTGCGTGGGAGTGAATCTGGTAGCAGCGAATCGTGGTCGGGGGGCGGTGGCCGCGCTTGCGGTCTTCGTCGGCCTGCTCGCGCTTCCCGGCTCGGCGGTCGCGCAGGTCAAGTGCGACACCGATCAGATCGTCCAGGAGGCCCAGAACGGCTCCGTCGGGTCCTACCCGCTGGCGTGCTTGAACCAGGCCGAGGCGCTGCTCTCCGACTACGAGCTGTACAGCCCCGATCTCGTCCAGCGCGTCCGTGTCGCCAGGGATTGGACGTCCACGAACTCCGCTGCCTCGAACAAGCCGCGCCGCGTCTCGGGCCTCTCCACCATCTCGCCCGTCGTCGTCAGCCGCAGCCCGCTCGCCTCGGTCTTCGATCGGCTCGCACCGTCGAGTATCGGCGAGGTCCCGAGCGTGGTGCTCGTGCTCGCCTCCGCCTCGATCCTGCTGCTGCTCGGCGGCTGCCTCAGCGCGGTCTCGCGGTCGCGCTCGCGCCGCCGCATGCGCACGGCCTGACAGATCACGCGGGGCCCGGCGCGCCGCCAGACCTGGCACACTATGTGGTGTGCCGATCGCGTCCGAGACACCAGGTGTAGCGCCGTGATCTGTCCGGTCTGCGGACACGAGGACACGCGCGTGCTCGAGTCGCGCCTCGCCGACGCGGGCGAGGCCGTGCGCCGCCGCCGCGAGTGCCTCGAGTGCCACGAGCGCTGGACCACGTTCGAGCGCGTCGAGCGCCCGCCGATCTGGGTGATCAAGCGGCACGGGATCCGGCAGCCGTTCGAGCGCTCGAAGCTGCTGCGCGGGCTCGAGCGCGCCTGCGTCAAGCGACCGGTCGGTCTCGAGGCGATCGAGCGGATCGCGGTCGAGGTCGAGGCGAGCCTCCGGGCCGACGGCCTCAGCGAGGTGCGCAGCGAGCAGATCGGCGAGGCGGCGCTGCGTCACCTGCGCGATCTCGACGGCGTCGCGTACGTGCGCTTCGCCTCGGTCTATCGCCAGTTCGAGGACACCGACGAGTTCCAGCGGGCCCTCGACGCGCTTGATGATCGAACACACGTTCGATAGACTTACAAGTCCGATCCGAGAAGAGGAATGGACAGTGTCTGCCACTGAGATGACTGCAAGCGGCGCGTTCCGCGCGCCCGACGAGACGCATGCGCTCGGCATCACCAGGCATTTCAGCGAGGCCGGCGTGGATCCGTTCGAGACCGTCGAGTGGGAGCGCCGCGACGCCTTCATCCCGGGTCGGGACGGGCCGAGCTTCGAGCAGCGCGACGTCGAGTTCCCCGCCTCGTGGTCGCAGACGGCGACGAACATCGTCGCGCAGAAGTACTTCCGCGGGCCGCTCGCGTCGCCCGACCGCGAGCGCTCCGTTCGCCAGATGGTCGGCCGCGTCGCCGACACGATCGCCGAGTGGGGCCGTGCCGGCGGCTATTTCGCCGACCCCGACGAGGCCGACGCCTTCCATGGCGACCTCGTCGCGCTGCTGCTGCACCAGCGGGCCGCCTTCAACTCGCCCGTCTGGTTCAACGTCGGCTTCGAGGAGCGGCCGCAGTGCTCGGCCTGCTACATCCTCTCGGTCGACGACTCGATGGACTCGATCCTCAACTGGATCTCGGAGGAGGGCCGGATCTTCCGCGGCGGCTCCGGCTCCGGTGTCAACCTCTCGCGGCTGCGCAGCGCGAGCGAGCAGCTCTCGAAGGGCGGCAGCGCCTCGGGACCCGTCTCGTTCATGCGCGGCGCCGATGCCTCGGCGGGCACGATCAAGTCGGGCGGCAAGACGCGCCGCGCGGCGAAGATGGTCGTGCTCGACGTCGATCACCCCGACATCGAGGAGTTCATCTGGTGCAAGTCGCGCGAGGAGGAGAAGGCGCGCGCGCTCGCGGCCGCCGGCTACGACATGTCGCTGAACTCGTCGGACTGGGCCTCGATCCAGTACCAGAACGCGAACAACTCGGTCCGCCTGACCGACGAGTTCATGCGGGCCGTCGAGACGAACGCCGACTGGAGCCTGCTCGCCCGCACGACGGGCGAGGTCGTGCGCACGGTGCGGGCTCGCGATCTGATGCGCCAGATCGCCGACGCCGCGTGGCGCTGCGCCGACCCCGGCGTGCAGTTCGATACGACGATCAACGCCTGGCACACGACCCCGGCCTCGGGGCGCATCAACGCCTCGAACCCGTGCTCGGAGTACATGAGCGTCGACAACTCGGCCTGCAACCTCGCGAGCCTCAACCTGATGGCCTTCCGCGACGCCAACGGCGAGCTCGACGTCGACGCGCTCGAGCATGCGATCGACGTGATCTTCACGGCCCAGGAGATCCTCGTCGGGAACTCCTCGTATCCGGTCGAGGCGATCGGCGAGACGGCCGTGCGGATGCGCCAGCTCGGCCTCGGCTACGCCAACCTGGGCGCGCTCCTGATGGCGCGCGGCCTGCCCTACGACTCCGACGAGGGCCGTGCCTACGCCGCCGCGATCACGGCGCTGATGACCGGGCGCGCCTACCGTCAGTCCGCGCGGCTCGCCGCGCGCATGGGCGCGTTCGCCGACTACGGCCCGAATGCGCCCGCGATGCTGCGCGTGATCGAGCAGCACCGTGCGGCGGTCGGCAGCATCAAGCACCGCGAGACCGTGCCCGTGCAGCTGATCGAGCGCTCGCGGAGCGCCTGGGACGACGCCCTCGAGCTGGGACGGGTCTACGGGTACCGCAACGCGCAGGCGACCGTGCTCGCGCCCACGGGGACGATCTCGTTCCTGATGGACTGCGACACGACGGGCGTCGAGCCCGACTTCGCGCTCGTCAAGCAGAAGAAGCTCGTCGGCGGCGGCGACCTCACGATCGTCAACCAGACGGTGCCGCTCGCGCTCGCGCGGCTCGGCTACTCGCCGGACGAGGTCGAGCAGATCGTGCTGCACATCGCGGATCGCAACACCGTCGTCGGCGCGCCGCAGATGAAGGCCGAGCACCTCGCGATCTTCGACTGCTCGATCGGCGAGCGCGCGATCGACTACTACGGCCATGTCTCGATGATGGCCGCCGTGCAGCCCTTCATCTCGGGCGCGATCTCGAAGACCGCGAACATGCCCGAGACGGCGACCGTCGACGACGTCGCGAAGCTCTACCTCGACTCCTGGAAGCTCGGGATCAAGGCGCTCGCGATCTACCGCGACAACTGCAAGGTCGCGCAGCCGCTCTCGTCCTCGAAGACGGCGGCCGGCGGCCAGGTAGCGCTCGCGCCCGCGGTGCACAGGCCGGTGCGCAAGATCATGCCGATCGACCGGCACGAGATCGGCCGCAAGTTCCAGGTCGGCGAGTACGAGGGCTACATCCACGTCGGCCTTTTCGAGGACGGCACGCCGGGCGACGTCTTCGTCGACATCGCCAAGGAGGGCACGACGCTCGCCGGGCTGATGAATGCGTTCATGATCTCGGTCTCGCTCGGCCTGCAGTACGGCGTGCCGCTCGAGGTCTTCGTCTCGAAGTTCAGCCACATGCGGTTCGAGCCGTCGGGCCTCACGAACGACCCCGACATCAGGGTCGCGAAGTCGCTCGTCGACTACATCTTCCGCTGGATGGGGAAGAAGTTCCTCGACCCCGACACGCACGCCGAGCTCGGAATCATGAGCGACGCCGTGCGGGCGCGCCTGCAGGGCCAGTACGCGTTGCCCGACGTCTTCGACGGCACCGCCGAGGCGGATGGGACCGTCCCGCTCACCCAGCCGTTGCAGACGCAGGGCCAGCGGCCGCTCTTCAACCCGTTCGACGACGCCGTCGAGTGCCCCAAGTGCGGCGGGCGCATGATCCGGGCCGGATCGTGCTACGCCTGCCGCGACTGCGGCGATACGACCGGCTGCGGATAGGTGGTCGCCGCCGCGAGGTGGCGATGAGTTTGGCATCGGCCCTCGGTCTATCGGTGCGTGGGCATTCGGACCGAGGGTGAGCAAGCGACGACGGGGCGAGGCAGATGACGGAGTACGAGGCCGGGTCGGACGAGGAGTGGGCGGCTGCGCGGCCGCTGGAGCGGGCGGGCGACGCGCGCTGGACCGCGCTCTACGTGATGTGCGTCGGCGTCTTGATGATCGTGCTCGATGCGACGGTCGTGAACGTCGCGCTCCCCTCGATCCAGGACGACCTCGGCTTCTCGACCTCCAGCCTCGCCTGGATCGTCAACGCCTACCTGATCGCGTTCGGCGGTCTGCTGCTGCTCGCCGGCCGTCTCGGCGACCTGATCGGGCGCCGCAGGATCTTCCTGCTCGGCCTCGGCGTCTTCACCGCCGCGTCGCTCCTCTGCGGGCTCGCCCAGAGCCAGCAGGTGCTCGTGGCGGCGCGCTTCCTGCAGGGCATCGGCGGCGCGATGACGTCTGCCGTCGTGCTCGGGATGATCGTGACGATGTTCCCCGACCCGCGCGAGCAGGCAAAGGCGATCGGCGTCTACAGCTTCGTCGCCTCGGCCGGCGGCTCGGTCGGGCTGCTCGCGGGCGGCGTGCTCACGCAGTCGATCAACTGGCACTGGATCTTCTTCGTCAACATCCCGATCGGCATCGTCACGGCCGTGCTGGCGATGCGGCTCTTGGAGCGCGACGAGGGCGCCGGTTTCGGCGAGGGCGCCGACATCCCGGGCGCCGTGCTGATCACGGCCGCGCTGATGCTCGGCGTCTACACGATCGTCAAGCCGGCGGCCGAGGACGGCTGGCTCGCCGGCTCCACCCTCGGCCTCGGAGCCGCCTCGCTCGCCCTGCTCGCGGCGTTCGTCGCCCGCGAGGCGACGGCGCGCAACGCGCTGATGCCGCTGCGGATCTTCCGCTCGCGCAACGTCAGCGGCGCGAACGCGATCCAGGCGTTGTGCGTCGTCGGGATGTTCGGCAGCTTCTTCCTCGGCTCGCTCTACCTTCAGCGCGTGCTCGGCTATGACGCGCTCGAGATCGGCCTCGCGTTCCTGCCCGTCACGGTCATCATCGGCTTCCTCTCGCTCCGCTACGCCGAGCCCCTGATCACCCGTTTCGGCGCCCGCAGGACGCTGATTCCCGGCCTCGCGCTGATCCTGCTGGCGCTCGTGCTGTTCACCCGGGCCCCGGTCGGCGGCACCTACCTCGAGCACGTCCTGCCGGTGATGGTCCTGCTCGGTGTCGGCGCCGCGCTCGCGTTCCCGGCGCTCGCGACGCTCGCGATGTCAGGCGTGCGGCCCGACGAGGCGGGCCTCGCGTCGGGCCTCGTCAACACGACGGTGCAGGTCGGAGGCGCGCTCGGGCTGGCCGTGCTCGCGACCCTCTCGGCCGCGAAGAGCGATCGGCTGATCGCGGGCGGGACGGATTCCGCCTCGGCGCTCACGAGCGGCTACCACCTGGCGTTCTGGATCGGAGCCGCGCTCGTCGCCGTCGCGCTCGTCGTCGCGTTGACCGTGCTTCGCCCGAATGCGAGCACGGCACCCCCCGAGACCGATATCCTGCAGTAGCGGAGCAGCACCGTGGCGACCTATCGTCCGCCATGTGGACGGTTGACCCGCGATGCGAACACGTGTATAGGTTCGGCATGCACGTCTGCCCCGAGCCGCGTGCGTGCACGAAAGCGTTCCACACGGTCCAGGTGCCGACGCCCGCGGGCACCCGCGGGTCGACCGCCGTGATGGCGGCGCCGGTCACGGTCGTCTGAGATGGCCGCCGAGAAGGAACCCGACGCGGCCGGCGGAGGCCGGATCCTCGTCCTCGACAAGGTCTTCGCGGTCTTCGACCTGCTCGCCCGGGAGGGCGTCGGCCTCCGCATCATCGACATCCAGCGAGGCCTCGGGATCCCGCGGCCGACCGTGCACCGGATCCTCGCGATGCTCGTTGAGCACGGCTACGTCGTGCGCGACGAGAGCGACCGCTTCGTGCTCGGCATCCGCCTCTACGAGCTCGGCATGAGCGTCCACGCGACCTCGTCGGCGCTCGACACGATCCGCGCCGAGCTGGAGGCGATCGCAGACGAGCTCGACGCGACGTGCTATCTCTCGGTGCGCCGCGGCGACGTCGCGATGTGCCTCGTGCGCATCGACCGCGGGCCGGTGCAGATCACCGACTACCAGGTCGGCGAGACCTTGCCGCTGACGGTCGGCGGCGGGCCGAAGATCCTGCTGGCCGGGATGGGCGACGCCGAGCTCGAGGCCGTGCTCACGTCGGCGCGGCTGCCGGTCTACACCGTCAACACGCTCTCCGAGCACCAGGATGTGCTGAATGCGATCACACGCATCAGAGAGACCGGGTTCGCGGTCGGACCCGGCGACCACGTCGAGATCGAGACCGCGATCGGCGTGCCGCTGAAGGACAGCTCGGGCAAGCCCGCCGGTGCGATCAGCGTGGCGCTCGTGCAGCCGCGACCGCTCGACGGCGAGCTCGAGCGGATCGTCGCGCGACTGCAGCTCGGAGCCGCGCGCCTCGCTCAGAGGAAATGGCGCGCGGCCGAGATCGTTCGCTAAGAAGCTCTAACCCGCCTTGAAACGGCGCAGGCGTAGCGAGTTCGAGACGACGAAGACGCTCGAGAACGCCATCGCGCCGCCCGCGATCAGCGGGTTCAGGTAGCCGGAGGCGGCGAGCGGGAGCGCCGCCACGTTGTACGCGAAGGCCCAGAAGAGGTTGCCCTTGATCGTCGCGAGCGTGCGGCGCGAGAGGCGGATGGCGTCGGCCGCCGCGCGAAGGTCGCCGGAGACGAGGGTGAGGTCGCTGGCCTCGATCGCGACGTCGGTGCCCGAGCCGATCGCGAGGCCGAGGTCGGCCTGGGCGAGCGCCGGGGCGTCATTGACGCCGTCGCCCACCATCGCGACGACCGCGCCGCCCTGCTGCAGCCGCGAGATCACGGCTGCCTTGTCGGCCGGGAGCACGTCGGCGATCACATCGTCGATGCCGACCTCGGCGGCGACCGCTCGGGCCGTCGCCTCGTTGTCGCCCGTCAGCAGCACGGGGCGCAGCCCGAGGCGCTTGAGCGCGGCGACCGCGTCGGCGCTCGACGCCTTGACGGTGTCGGCGACGACGAAGACCGCGCGGGCACGACCATCCCAGGCGGCGGCGATCGCCGTCTTGCCGTCGGCCTGTGCGGCCGCGACCGCTGCGGCGAGCGCGGGATCGAGCCCGAGGCCGTGCTCGACGAGCAACGACGGGCGCCCGACCACGAGCGCGTGGCCCTCGACGATGCCCTCGACGCCGAGGCCCGCGCGGCTCGCGAACGCATCGACCGCGGGCAGCTCACCGGCTGCGAGCGCGGCGTTCGCGATCGCTCGCGCGATCGGATGCTCGGAGGCGTGCTCGACGGCGCCGACGAGCCGCAGCGCGTCTGCGCGCGCGACGTCGTCGACGGTCACGACGTCGACGAGCGCCATCTTTCCCTCGGTCACGGTGCCGGTCTTGTCGAGCACGATCGTGTCGACCCGGCGGGTCGACTCGAGCATCTCGGGGCCTTTGATCAGGATCCCGAGCTGGGCGCCGCGACCGGTGCCGACGAGCAGCGCGGTCGGCGTCGCGAGGCCGAGCGCGCACGGGCAGGCGACGATCAGCACCGCGACCGTCGCCGAGAACGCGAACGTCAGGCCCGCGCCGCTGCCGAGCCAGTATCCGAGCGTGGCGACGGCGAGCGCGATCACGACGGGAACGAAGACCGCCGAGACGCGGTCGGCGAGCCGCTGGACCGGCGCCTTCCCCGATTGCGCCCGGCTGACGAGCCGGGCGATCTGGGCGAGCGCGGTGTCGGCCCCGACGCGCTCTGCACGGATCACGAGCCGCCCGCCGACGTTGACCGTCGCACCGGCCACGGCGTCGCCGATGCCGACCTCCACGGGAACGCTCTCACCGGTCAGCAGCGACTGGTCGACCGCCGACTGTCCCTCGACGACGACGCCGTCGGTCGCGACCTTCTCGCCGGGCCGGACGATGAACAGATCGCCTGCCCGAACCTCGCCGACCGGCACCCGCCGCTCGCTGCCGTCGGCGTCGAGGATCGAGGCGTCCTTCGCGCCGAGCTCGACGAGCGCGCGCAGCGCGGCGCCGGCCGTGCGCTTGGCACGGGCCTCGAAATAGCGGCCCGCGAGCAAGAAGGTGATCACGACCGAGGCGACCTCGAGGTAGATCTGGTCGGAGCCCGCGGTGCGGCTGGGGACGAGATCGAAGGGCATCTTCATCCCCGTCGCACCGGCGTCGAGAAAGAACAGCGCGACGACGGACCAGCCCCACGCGGCGAGCGTGCCGAGCGAGATCAGCGTGTCCATGGTCGCGGCAGCGTGCCGCAGGTTCTTCCAGGCGGCGAGGTGGAACGGCCAGCCGGCCCAGAGCACGACGGGCGTCGCGAGCTGCAGCGCGAGCCACTGCCAGTAGGTGAACTGCAGCGCCGAGATCATCCCCATCAGGAGCACCGGGAGGGCCAGCACGCCGGACACGATCAGACGGCGGCGCAGCGCCGCGGTCGGGTCCACCTCGGGCGTCGCCGTCGCGGTCTCGGGAAGGTGCGCCGAGTAGCCGGTCTCCTCGACCGCCTCGATCAGGGCGTCCGGCGTCACGCGCGACGGGTCGTACTCCACGGCCGCCTGCTCGGTCGCGTAGTTGACCGACGCCGTGACGCCCTCGAGCTTGTTCAGCCTGCGCTCGATGCGCGCGGCGCACGATGCGCACGTCATGCCCTCGATCGGCAGGTCGAGCCGCTCGGTGGCCGGGGCGCTCATCACCCGACCTCGACCGTGAACGGGGCCGTGTGGACGACCCCGTCGAGCTTGAACTGGAGGAAGAGCCGGTAGCGCCCTGCGGACGGAAGCGAGCTGTGGAAGACGATCTCGCCGACCGTGGCGCCGGGCTCGGGGTGGACGTGCGAGTAGGAGAGATCGCCGTCGCGCAACGCGACGAGGTGGCCGCGATGACCGACGTACGGGTCGAATCTAGGCACCGGCCGGCCCTTGCGGCTGACCGCGAAGTGGAGCGAGCTCTCGCCGTCCGCGCGCAGCGTCGCGTGCGTCAGCTTGACGCGGAAGCCGTCGCTCTCCGTGAGCGCGGACTCGGCGGGGAGCGCCGCGGGCGCGAACGCTCCGGCGACGAACAGGTCGTGCCCGAGCACGGTCTTCGTGCCGTCGATCTCGAAATCGGTGAAGGCGCGGTAGGCGCCCGGGGCGGCCAGCGTGAGCGGCACCGACCAGGTGCCGTCGTCGAGCTGCCTCGGGTGGAGGTGCTGGTAGCCGACGAGATCACGGCGGACGATGATCAGGTGGACGCGCACGCCGCCGTCGACGTCGAAGTCCCGCACGGCGCGACCCTGCCCGTCGACGATGCGGAAGCGGAAGTCGCTCGACCGCCCGAGCGGCAGCGTCGTCTGTGTCGGCACGAGGGCGTAGCCGCCGGCCACCGATGCGAGGCCGCTCGCCCGGCTCTGCTCGGCTGGGCTCAGCTGCCCCATCGCCATCTCGCTGCCGTGCGAGCCTGCGGTCGCGACGCGCCCGTGTCCCGTCGCCGCGCCCGCGAGCGCCGCGGCGCCGCCGACGAGCGTCAGGCCGAGCGCGAACGCGACGAGGCGCGCCGGTGCTCCGAGGTCACGGACGCGCGCGAGCATCAGGCAGCGTCCTCCTGGAGGTGCGCGACGTCGTAGCCCGCATCGTCGATCGCGGCGCGCGTGGCCTCATCGCTGAGGCCGTCGCCCGTCACGGTCACGGTCTTCCGCTCGAGGTCGACGTCGACGGATTCGACGCCGATGACCTTGGCGACCTCTTCCGTGATCGCGCTGCGGCAATGCGCGCACGACACGCCGGGAACGTCGTAGCTCAGGGTGGTCGGTGTCATCGAACATACCTCCTTGGGGTATCTCTCAAACTG
>JANLRV010000152.1:0-5013 GCA_031361905.1 Actinomycetes bacterium | reverse complement strand
CGCGGCATGCGCTTCCATGAGACCTTCGGGAACTTCGCCTTCGTGATGAAGGCGCGCGTCGAGACGATGCGCGACCTCGGTCCGGTGCTCAGCCCGTTCAACGCGTTCCTGCTGCTGCAAGGCCTCGAGACGCTGTCTTTGAGGATGCGCCAGCACGTCGCCAACGCGAGGACGGTCGCGGCCGCGCTGCGCGCGCACCCGTCGGTCACCTGGGTCGCGTACCCCGATCTGCCCGACTCGCCCTACGCCGCGAGCGTCGAGCGCTATCTCCCGCGAGGTCCCGGCGCAATCCTCGCGTTCGGCATCGACGGCGGACGCGAGGCGGGCCAGCGGTTCATCGAGGCCTGCGAGCTGTGCTCGCACCTCGCGAACGTGGGTGACGCCAAGACCCTCGTGATCCATCCCGCCTCGACGACCCATCGGCGGCTCGACGCCGAGGCGCTCGCGGCGAGCGGCGTGGGCGACGATCTGATCCGCCTCTCGGTCGGCATCGAGGACGTCGACGACATCATCTGGGACCTCGATCAGGCCCTCGCGCGTTCGTCATGACGTGCTCACTAGTCGTGAGACGCCGCCAGACACCACGAGACATTCTGTAAGGACGTCCAAACGGCTACCGTGAGACGGTGACCAACCGACTCGCACGCGAGACGAGCCCCTACCTGTTGCAGCACGCCGAGAACCCCGTGGACTGGTTCCCATGGGGAGACGAGGCGTTCGAGCGCGCCCGCGAGCTGGACCGGCCGATTCTGCTCTCGATCGGCTACTCCGCCTGCCATTGGTGCCACGTGATGGAGCGCGAATCGTTCGAGAACGCCACGACCGCGGCCCTCATGAACGAGCTGTTCGTCGCGATCAAGGTCGACCGTGAGGAGCGGCCCGACGTCGACTCGCTGTACATGACGAGCGTCGTCTCGCTGTCAGGCCACGGCGGCTGGCCGATGACCGTGTTCCTGCTGCCCGACGGCCGGCCCTACTACGGCGGCACCTACTTCCCGCCCGAGCCGCGCCAGGGCATGCCGAGCTTCCCGCAGGTGCTGAACGGCGTCGCCGGCGCCTACCGCGAGCAGCGAGAGATGGTCACCGAGCAGGCGGAGCGCATCACGGAGGCGCTCCGGCAGGGCCGCCTCGGCAGCGATCGCGAGCCGGGGTGGGCGCCGAGCGAGGCGACGCTCGTCGACGCGCTCGTGGCCCTGCGCGGCCAGCACGACGAGCGCGCGGGCGGCTTCGGGCGCGCGCCCAAGTTCCCGCCGCACGGCGTGCTCACGTTCCTGCTCACGATGCATCGCCGCCGGGGCAGCGCGACCGCGCTCGAGATGGCCACGCACACGCTCGACCGGATGGCCGCGGGCGGGATCTTCGACCAGCTCGGCGGCGGCTTTCACCGCTACTCGGTCGACGCGGTCTGGCTCGTCCCGCACTTCGAGAAGATGCTCTACGACAACGCCCTGCTCGCGCGCAGCTACACCGGCGCCTTCCAGCTGACGAACGAGGCGCGCTATCGCCAGACCGCCGCGGCGACGCTCGACTACATCCAGCGCGAGCTCGTGCTCGAGCACGGCGGCGTCGCCTCCGCGCAAGATGCCGACACGGACGGCGTCGAGGGCCTCACGTTCACGTGGACGCCCGAGCAGCTGCGCGACGTGCTCGAGCCCCACGAGGCCGCCCTCGTCGAGCGCATCTACGGCGTCACGCAGGCAGGGAACTTCGAGGGCGCGAGCATCCTCTCGCTGGTCGAGACTCCGACCGACGAGGAGGAGGTCCGCCTCGTCGGCGTGCGCGAGCGACTGCTCGCCGCACGTGCGACGCGCCCCCAGCCGCAGCGGGACGACAAGGCGCTCGCGGCCTGGAACGGCATGGCGCTCGCAGCCTTCGCAGAGGGAGCGCGCGTCTACGGCCGGGCTGACTACCTCGCGACCGCCGAGCGCTGTGCCGCCTTCCTGCTCGGGCCGCTCTCACGCGCGGACGGACGGCTCCTACGCACGCATCGCGCGGGGAAGAGCCAGATCGACGCGTTCCTCGACGACTACGCGCAGGTTGCCGCCGGACTCTTCGAGCTGCACCTGGCGACGCGCGATCTCCGCTACCTCGGCGAGGCGAGGCGGCTCGCGCTCGTCGCCTGCGAGCGCTTCGCAATCGAGTCCGGAGGCTTCGCCGACACCGCCGATGACGCCGAGACGCTGATCGCGCGCCCGCAGGAGCTCGATGACAACCCGACGCCAAGCGGCAACTCGACCCTTGCCGGAGTGCTCGTGCGCCTCGCGCGCGTGTACGGCGAGCCCGAGCTCGAACGGCGCGCCGCGCAGGTCGTCGCCGCTGTCAACACGCTTCTCGCGCGGGCGCCGCAGGGGTTCGGCCACCTGCTCGCGGTCACGGCCGCCCTGCTCGATCCCCCGCAGCAGGTCGCGATCGTCGGGCACGCCACGCCCGAGCTCGCCGCCGCCGCCCTCGCCGGCTGGGATCCGTTCCTCGCCGCCTGCTTCGGCGACGGCGTGGACGACCGCGGCGTCGAGCTCCTGCGCGGGCGCGGGCTCGTCGACGGGCAGCCCGCCGTCTACCGGTGCTCGGGCTTCACGTGTGCCGCGCCGAGCACGACGCCCGAGGGGGCCGGCGCACGATGATCGATCCGCGCATCGCGGAGATCCAAGGCCTGCGCCCTGAGCCGGGCGGGATCTCGCGGTCGACGATCATGCGGGGCACGCTCAACGGCGACGAGGTGATCGTCAAGCTCGGAGGCGACCTGGCGGGAGAGTGGGACCGCCTGTGGTGGCTCGACGGTCGCCTGCCGACGCCGCATCCGCTCCAGTTCTCGCCCGTCCAGCCACAGCTGCTCGTGCAGGCGGCCATGCCCGGGATCACGCTGGACGAGATCCTGCACACCTCGTCACCGGTTGATATCGGGAGGCTCCTGGGCCTCGCGACCCGCATGATCCACGACCTCTCGATCGCCGACTGCCTGTTCCGCGAGACGCTCGACGTGGCGCTCGCCCGCGCCGAGGCGGCCGTCGCCGGCGAGAGCGTCCGCCTCGACCTGCTCGACCCGCGTCTGCGGGCGATCCCGCTTCCCGAGCTGCTCGGGCGGCTGCAACGCGAGCGCCCGCCGGTCGAGGATCTCGTCGTCACGCACGGCGACATCGCGCTCGCGAACGTGTTCACCGACGGCGCGCGCGTGAGCGGCATCGTCAGCCTCGGCCGGCTCGGCGTGGCAGACCGCTACCGCGATCTCGCGATCTGCGTGCGCGACCTCTCAGAAGACGCCGGTCCCGACGCGGTGCGCTCGTTTCTCACCACCTACGGCCTGCAGCGCCCGGACTCGCACCGTCTCAACTACTACGCGCTGCTCGACGAGCTGTGCTGACGCTTCACGCACGATTCACGCGAATCTCAGCGGACTCTCACGAACGACGGGTACAACACAAGCATGGAATACCGCGCGATCCCCACTCCGACTCCTCCCCCCTCCCCCTCCCCGCAGCCGTCCGGCCGTCGCTCGCGCGTGGCCCCGTTCGCGCTCGTAGCCGCCGTGGCGGCGGTCGGCGGCGGCGGGATCGCGCTGTACGCGTTCGGCGATGACAAGGGCGCGCAGGCCGAGACGACCGCGACGAGCACGCAGACCGTGCAGTCGACGCCCGTGATCGCCGAGACCGGCGGCTCCAAGTCGATTCCCGCGATCTACCGCAGCGCCGCGCCCGGCGTCGTCTCGATCACCGCGAACGGCGTCGCCGACACGAGCGCGTTCCCGCAGAAGGGGACGTCCGTGGCGACCGGCTCGGGCTTCGTGATCGACTCCGACGGCAGCATCCTGACGAACGAGCACGTCGTCGATGGGGCCAGCTCGGTCTACGTCGCGTTCGCCGACGGCACCTCGAAGAAGGCCGACGTCGTGGGGGTGGACAAGGTCTTCGACCTCGCGCTGCTGCGCGTCAAGGCCTCCGCCGACGAGCTGCACCCGCTCACGCTCGGCTCCTCGAAGGACGTCCAGGTCGGAGAGACGGTCGTCGCGATCGGCAACCCGTACGGGTACGACCGCAGCGCCACAGCGGGCATCGTCTCGGCGGTCGGTCGCTCGATCTCGTCTCCGGACAGCAACGACATCCAGATCCCGGGCGCGATCCAGACGGACGCCGCGATCAACCACGGCAACTCCGGCGGGCCGCTGCTCGACTCGAAGGGCGAGGTGATCGGCATCAACGCGCAGATCACGAGCAGGGCCAACGTCGATGCGAACATCGGCATCGGCTTCGCGATCCCGATCGATCTCGTCAAGGACGTGCTCGGCAACCTGCGCGACGGCAAGGCCGGCGAGCATCCCTACATCGGCGTCAACGTCGCGCCCGTCACGGACGACGTGCGCGCGAGCGACAGCTCGGCTCCGGACCGCGGCCTGGCCGTCCAGAGCGTCGGCTCCGGATCCCCAGCCGCCAACGCGGGCCTGAAGGCGGGCAAGAAGGCCGTGCGCACGCCGACCTCGAGCCAGCCGTTCTGTCTCGGCGGCGACACGATCGTCGGGATCGACGGCAAGGCGATCGGCACGACCGAGGACCTGCAGGCCGCGATCGGCAACGACGGCGTCGGCAACACGATCAAGCTCGACGTGATCGACGGCAAGGGCAAGCAGCGCAGCGTCTCGATCACGATCGCGCCGCGCCCCGCCACGCAGAGCGCCGTGTCACCCGCCTGCAGCTGACGATCGGATTGGACGTTCTAACAGAATGATTCGTGAGTGACTGGACTCCGTCGGCTGCTCGATCGCAGCCGACTCCACACGCGTGTCAAGCGCCAGCGCTTGACACGCTGCTCGCAAGGCTGGGTGGTGATCGCCTTGCAGCGGCTCCTGTATCGAACGGACCCGCACGCGGCGATCACCGGCCTGGCGAGTGTCAAGCCGCAAGCGGCTTGACACGGTGTTTCGTGCCTCTGCTACCAGCAGAGGCACGAAAGAAGACGCCGCCAGGCATCGCGAGGCATTCTGTGAGAGATTCTTAGCCCGGCCCGGAGTCAGCCGGCGGCGAC
>JANLRV010000131.1:0-10099 GCA_031361905.1 Actinomycetes bacterium | reverse complement strand
GCCGCTCGCGCTCGCGCACGGCCTGCGCGAGCGGCAGGGCCGCGTGCTCTGGGCGCTGCTCGCCGGCTTCGCCGTCGTGCAGTTGCTGACGCTCTCGCGCTCGGCCTTCCTCGGCGATGCCTGCGCCCTCGCCGTGCTCGCCTGGCCGCTCCGCCGCGAGCTCCTGCGCCCGCGCTTCGTGCTGCCCGTCGTCGGCGGGCTCGCCGCGATCGCGCTGCTCGTCGCGACCTCGCCGTACGTCGCCGAGGTGTTCCGCTCGCGCTTCACGCTCTCGGACCGCTCGGCGCAATCCCACTTCGAGTTCTTCAGCCTGGTCCAGCCCGTGCTCGACCAGCACCCGTTCTTCGGGCTCGGCTGGAACACGTTCTCGGTCTACTACGAGTTCCTCACGGGCAAGACCAACTGGGGCCCCCACTCGTACTTCATCGCGCTGCTCGTCGAGACCGGCATCGTCGGCGCGACCGCCTTCGCCGGCTTCCTCGCCTGGCTCTTCCTGCGCCTCGAGGTGCTGCGCCGGGCAGGCCGCGCGCTCGCGCGCCGCGGCGAGGGATCGGATACCTACCTGATCGCGGTGGGGCTGACCGCCGCGCTCGTCGGCACGATGGCCGCGAACGTGTTCTACCTGACGATGTCGTTCCCGTACTTCTCGACGCTCGTCTTGCTGATCGTGGCGGCATCGGCAATCGCGTCGGGCCGGGCGCGTGGCGGCAGATCCCGTGCCTGACGTCTCCGTGATCGTCGTCACCTACGACGGGCGCGACCTGCTGCGGCGCTGCCTCGCCGCGCTCGCTGCCGATGCGCCGCACGAGGCGACCCGCGAGCTGATCGTCGTCGACCAGGCCTCGAGCGACGGGACGGGCAGCTGGCTGCACGCCGAGCACCCGGACGTGCGGCTCGTGCCGCTCGAGCGCAACGTGGGCTTCGGCGCGGGCAACAACCGCGGCGCGGCGCTCGCCGGCGGACGCTGGCTGCTGCTGCTCAACAGCGACTGCTTCGTCGACCCGGGCGCGATCGACGAGCTCGTGCGCTTCGGCGAGGGGGCGCCCGAGATCGGCATCGTCGCGCCGCGCCTGCGCTGGCCCGACGGCTCGCTGCAGCGATCGTGCCGGCGCTTCCCGAGCCCATACCGGATCGCGACCGAGTACCTCTACCTGCGCAAGCTCGCGCCGCGCTCCGCCGCGCTCAACGGCTTCTACTGCGGCGAGTTCGCGCACGACGCCCCCCGCCGGGTCGACTGGCTGACGGGCGCGTGCCTGCTCGTGCGCCGCGAGCTCTACGAGCGGCTCGGCGGCTTCGACGAGTCGTTCTTCATGTACTCCGAGGAGGTCGACCTCTGCCGCCGTGCGCTCGACCTCGGCTTCGAGACGTGGTTCGATCCGGCCGCCGGCGCGACGCACGTGTGGGGCGGGACGGCGAAGCGCGATCCGGGACCGGCGCTGCGCGAGAACGTGCGCAGCCAGCTCCGCTACCTCGACCGGCACGACGGCCGCGCCGCGGCCGAGGCCGCGCGCGGCGTGATGCTCGCCGGTCTCGCCCTGCGGGCGCCGCGCTCGCGCAGCCACCGCGCCGCCGCGAGCTGGCTCGCGCGGCGTCGCGTTGCGGGGCTGCTGCGCGACGATGCGACCGAAAGATGATGGGAACAGCTCATCTAGGCTGTCGCGCGTGCTCGCGTTGAAGATCGTCTTCTGGGCCTCGCTTGCCGCCCTCGCCTGGACGCATCTTCTCTATCCGGTCTTCATCGCCCTGCTCGCGCGCATCCGGCCGCGCCCCGTCTCGCTCGACGCGGCGTACCTGCCGCGGGTCGCGCTCGTGATCGCCGCCTACAACGAGGACGACGTGATCGCCGCGAAGCTCGAGAACGCGCTCGCGATCGACTACCCGCGCGAGCGGCTGCGCATCGTCGTCGCCTCCGATGCCTCGAGCGACCGCACCGACGAGATCGTGCGGAGCTTCGCCGACCGCGGCATCGAGCTGTCTCGTGCGCCGCGCGGCGGCAAGGTCAACGCCCAGAACGTGACCGTCGCGGGGCTCGACGACGTCGACGTGGTCGCCTTCAGCGACGCGAACTGCGAGTGGGCGCCCGACGCGGTGCGCCAGCTCGTGGCCCCGCTCGCCGACCCTGCGGTGGCCTACGTCTGCGGCCGGCTCGCGCTGCGCAGCCCAGTGGGCACGAACCAGGAGGGTGCCTACTGGCGCTACGAGGTGTGGCTGCGCGCCCAGGAGTCGCGCGCGCACTCGGTGACCGCAGGCAACGGCTCGATCTACGCCGTGCGGCGAGAGCGTTACGAGAACGTCGACTCGCGCTGGGGGCACGATCTCTCGTTCCCCTACCTGATGGTGAAGCGCGGCTTCCGCGCCGTCTACGCCCCGAACGCCGTCGCGCTCGAGAACATGACGACCGACCTCGAGGACGAGTTCCGGCGCAAGGTCCGCATGTTCGGCCACTGCTGGCTGCTCGTCCTGCACGGGCGGATGTTCGGGCTGCGAGCGCTCGGCCCGACGTACTGGATCGAGATGGTCTCCCACCGCCTGCTGCGCTACGCGAGCGGCCTCCTGCACATCGCGCTCGCGGCCAGCTCGGCGGTGCTCGCCTGGAAGGCCGGCGGCGTCTACACGGTCGTGCTCGCGCTGCAGCTCGCCTTCCTCGCCTGCGTCGTCGCCTCGATCGCGCTGCGCGGACGCGTGCGCGTGCTCGCGCTGCCCCACTACTACCTGCTGATCACGTGGGCGACGGTGGTCGCGCTGAAGCACGTGTTCGACGGCGTGCAGCCCGTCTGGGAGCGCGCGGAGGGCTCGCGGTGACCGCGCGCGAGCGGGCTCTCAAGCGCGTCATCGACGTTGTCGGCTCGACCGTCGGACTCGTCGTCGCCTCGCCCGTGCTGGCCGCCGCGGCGGTCGCGATCAAGCTCGAGGACGGTGGCCCGGTGCTCTTCCGCCAGGGCCGGCCCGGCCTCGGGGGGAAGCTCTTCGACGTCTACAAGCTGCGCACGATGACGGTCGGTGAGCACCGAGGCGGCGTCGACGCCGGCGACGCGCGCATCACGCGCGTCGGCCGCCTGCTGCGCGCCACCTCGATCGACGAGCTGCCCCAGCTCGCGAACGTGCTGCGCGGCGAGATGAGCCTCGTCGGGCCGCGGCCGACGCTCGCCGAGCAGATGGCGAAGTACACGCCCGAGCAGGCGCGGCGCATGGACGTGCAGCCGGGGCTGACCGGCTGGGCGCAGATCCACGGGCGCTCGTCGATCCCCTGGTCGCGCCGCCTCGAGCTGGACGTCTGGTACGTCGATCACCAGTCGCTCGGGCTCGATCTGAAGATCATCAAGGGAACGATCGGCGTGCTCCTGCGCCGAGGGCAGGTCTATCGTACGAGCGACGGCGGGTTCGACCTGTGATGCCGACGAACGTGCTCCTGACCTGCTCGGGCACGCGCGTCGACATGGTGCTCGCGTTCCAGGCGGCTCTCGCGCGCGAGGGTCGCGGGGGCAAGGTGATCGTCGCCGACGCCTCCGACCTCGCACCCACGCGCTTCTTCGCCGAGGTCGCGGCGAGCGTACCGACCGTGGGCGACCCCGGCTACGTCGATCGCGTGATCGACCTCGCCCGCGAGCACGCAGCGCGCGTCGTGCTCCCGCTGACCGACCTCGACCAGGCGCTGCTGACGGCGCGCCGGGCCGATTTTGCCGCGGTCGGCGCCCAGGTGATCGCATCCGATCCCGGCACCTGCGAGATCTGCCTCGACAAGTACCTCGCGCACCGCCTCTTCGAGCAGCACGGGATCGGGACGCCCTGGACGCGGCTCGCGGAGGATCTCCCCGGACCCGGCGAGATCCCGTTCCCGGTGCTCGTGAAGGCCCGCGAAGGCTTCGCCGCGCGCAACATCTGGCGGGCCGAGGACGCGGCGGAGCTCGCCTTCTTCCTCGGCTACACGCCCGCCGCCTCGATGGTGCAGCAGGTCTGCGACGGTGCCGAGATCTCGACCGACCTGATCTGCGACCTCGACGGGCGCTGCATCGAGGCCGTGCCGCGCTCGATGATCGAGTCGAAGGGCGGGGAGACGATCAAGGGCGCCTCGCTCGACGACGCCGAGGTACGCGCGTTTGCGGTGCGCGTCGCCGAGGCACTGGGGATCAAGGGCCCGGCCTGCGTGCAGGTCTTCGTCTGCGCCGACGGGATCCGGGTGACCGACGTCAACCCGCGCTTCGGCGGCGGCTTCCCGCTGCATGTCGCCGCGGGCGGCGGGTTCCCCGACATCGTGCTCGCGCTCGGCCGCGGCGAGCGGCCCGAGCCGCGCGTCGGCAGCTATCAGCCCGGCGTGACGATGCTGCGTTACCTCTCGCAGGTGATCGTGACGCGCGACGGGAACGGCGCCCTGCGTGCCGCAACCGATCGCACCGGCGTGCTCACCGAGCCGGCTTTGTAGGCTGAGCCGATGGCCGATGACATCGAGATCCCGGTCGGCGTCTACGTCGGGCGTGTGATCCGGCGCTGGTGGATCGTGCTGGCCTGCGCGCTGATCGCTGCTGCGATCGCCCTCGTCGCAGGGCGCTCGGACGGCAAGCAGGTGTGGTCCGCGAAGACGCTCGTGTCGCTGGGGGCGCCCTTCAGCTTCAACGGCGGCGCGATCACGAGCTCGTCCGGCACGAATCCGAACTACGTCCCGGCCGTGATCCGGCAGGAGGCCGTGATCGCCGCCGCCGCGCAGACCGCCGGGCTCGAGCCGTCGCAGCTGCGCGGCCACATCTCGTCGCAGCCGACCGGTCAGCCGAGCAAGCTCGGCTACACGCCGCTCGTCACGATCACCGTGCAGGGGCCGTGGAGCAAGGCCGCGGCGCAGGCAGCGGCCGACGCCGTGGCGACGCAGGTGCTCGAGCGCACGAACGCGTTCCAGACCGCGAAGGCGAAGACGCTCGAGACGCAGAAGACGCGGCTGACGACGCAGCTCGGCGGCGTCGACTCCCGCATCACGAACACGCAGGCCGCGATCGCGCGCCTGGTCGCCAAGGGCGACGCCGCAGCCGGCATCTCGCTGCTCGCGCTGCAGAGCCAGCTGAACGGCCAGATCGCCCAGCAGAACGTCGTTCAGAACGACCTCGCCGACGCCGAGCTGCAGCTGACGCAGGTGCAGTACGCCGAGATGGGGCGCATCGAGGCGGCGGCGCGTGCGGTGCGCGCAGCGACGGGCGGAACGAGCTCGAACGTCGGCGTCGCCCTGATTCTCGGCGCGCTCGTCGGTGTTTTTCTCGCACTTCTCTCCTACGCTGTGAGTCCGGGGAGTAGACGGAACGCTCCCGATGAGAGATAAGGATTTTGGGATGAGAACACTCGTGACCGGCGGAGCCGGCTTCATCGGCTCGCACCTCGTCGACGCGCTTCGCGCAGATGGCGCCGACGTGCTCGTGATCGACGACCTCTCGGCCGGCAAGGCCGAGCGCATCGCCGCGGGGGCTCCGCTCGCCCGCCTCGACATCACCGATCGCGCCGCGGTCGATCGAGCGGTCGACGCGTTCAAGCCCGAGCGCGTCTTCCACCTCGCCGCGCAGGCCAGCGTGACGGCGTCGGTCAACGATCCGCAGCGCGATGCGACCGTCAACGTGCTGGGCACCCTGAACGTGCTCGAGGCCGCGCGTCGACACGGCGCGCCGCTCGTCTTCACCTCGACCGGCGGCGCCCTCTACGGCGACGGCGTGACGATGCCGACTCCCGAGTCGGAGCCCGCGCTGCCGCTCTCGCCGTACGGCGCCTCGAAGCTCGCCGGCGAGGCCTACGTGCGCAGCTGGGGCGCGGCGCACGGCATCCCGAACGCCGTGATGCGCCTCGGCAACGTCTACGGCCCGCGCCAGACGCCGCACGGCGAGGCGGGCGTCGTCGCGATCTTCAGCCACCGGCTGCACACGGGTGCCGAGTGCACGCTGTTCGGCTACGGCAAGCCGACGCGCGACTACGTGCACGTGCTCGACGTCGTCTCGGCGCTTCGTGCCGCGAGCGGCCACGAGGGCGTCTTCAACGTCGGCACGGGAGTCGAGACCGACGTCGCAGCCCTCTACGCCGCGCTGGCGGCCGCCGCCGGCGTGCAGCGCGAGCCCGAGCTGGCGCCGCTGCGGGTCGGCGAGCTGCAGCGCAGCTGCCTCGACGCCGCCCGCGCGCGTCGCGAGCTCGGCTGGGCGCCGACCGTTGCGATCGCCGACGGCCTCGCAAAGACGTACCGCGCGATGGTCGAGCCCGCCGCAGCCGCCTGAGCTGCGCCGAGAGCCGCGTTTCCAGGCGGTTCACATCCGGTAAGGAAGTCGTGGGTACCGGGGGTGCGTCTCGAGATCGGGGCTAGCATGACCGGATGCCAACCACCGTTGTCTCCGGCGGCGCCGGCTTCCTGGGATCGCACCTCTGCGAGCAGCTGCTCGTGCGAGGGCACCGGGTGCTCTGCATCGACAACCTCGAGACGGGGTCGCTGACCAACATCGCGCACCTGCGCGACGAGTACTTCGTCTTCCGCCAGCACGACCTCGTCAACCACCTCGAGCTCGACGAGCCGATCGATCTCGTGCTGCACTTCGCCAGCCCCGCGAGCCCGATCGACTACCTGCGCATCCCGCTGCAGACGCTCAAGGTCGGTGCCTACGGGACGCACAACATGCTCGGCCTCGCGAAGGCGAAGCGCGCGCGGATCTTGCTCGCCTCGACGAGCGAGGTCTACGGCGACCCGCTCGTGCACCCGCAGACCGAGAGCTACTGGGGCAACGTCAACCCGATCGGCCCGCGCGGCGTCTACGACGAGGCGAAGCGCTACGCCGAGGCGTTGACGATGGCCTACCACCGCCAGCAGGGCGTGGACACGGCGATCGTGCGCATCTTCAACACCTACGGGCCGCGCATGCGCGCGCACGACGGCCGCGCAATCCCGACGTTCCTGCGGCAGGCGCTCGCGGGCGATCCGATCACCGTCTTCGGCGACGGCAGCCAGACGCGCTCGTTCACCTACGTCGACGACCTCGTCGACGGGATCCTGCGCCTCGCCGAGTCGGACGAGCACGAGCCGGTCAACATCGGCAACCCGTGCGAGTTCACGCTGCTCGAGCTGGCCGAGAAGGTGATCAAGGCGACTCGTTCGACCTCGCGGATCGTGCACGAGGCCCTGCCGATCAACGATCCGAAGCAGCGGCGCCCCGACATCACGAAGGCCCGCGAGCTGCTCGGCTGGGAGCCGCGCATCGCGCTCGACGAGGGCCTCCAGCTGCTGCTCGAGCGCTCGTCGCGCGAGGAGCTGCTCGGCAGGATGGTGGGAGCGTGAGACGCCGCCGGACGCCACGGTTCATTCCGTTAGAGCTTCTAGTGCTCGTGGCCGCGCTCGCGGCCTGCGCGCTGCCGGCCTTGGCGCTCGCGGGGTCGCACGCCCGGCACGTGCAGCGGGCGCAGCCGATGCTGCTCGGCGTGATGGACGATGCCCTCTTCGAGGGCAATCTCGATCAGGCGATCGCCGACTCGACCGACCTGCACCCGCAGATCGTGCGCTACGACCTCAACTGGTCTGCGGTGGCGCCGACGAAGCCCGCGAACGGCCGCGATCCCGACGACCCCGCCTACCAGTGGGCTCCGGTCGACGCGATCGTGTCTCGCCTCGCCGAGATCTCCGTTCCCGTGATGCTGACGATCGAGGTGACCCCCGGCTGGGCCGGTGGCGGCAGCTATGGACGGCGGGCGCCGAAGAACATGAGCGCGCTCGAGGAGTTCAGCTTCGCGGCGGCCACGCGCTACAGCGGCCAGCACGTCGCCCCGGTGTCGGGGGTCGTGCTGCCGCTCGTCTCGCGCTGGGAGGCGTGGAGCGAGCCGAACTTCGTCGGCCATCTGACGCCGCAGTACTCGTGCAACTGCAAGCGCGCCGTCGCCGTCTCGCCGAACACCTACGTGCGCATGCTCGCTGCGATCTACCGCGGCGTGCACGACGCCGGCTCGGCGGTGGGCGTGACCGAGACCGTCGCTGCGGGCGCGACCAAGCCCGGTGGGCTGAACACGAAGGAGGAGATCGCTCCGCTTCGCTTCATCCGCCTGCTCGCGCAGAAGAAGGCGCGCTTCGACGTCTACTCGCATCACCCCTACCGCGTCTCCGCGGGCGGCAAGAAGCTCGGGCCCGACGACGTCGACTTCTCGAACCTGCCTGCCCTCACGAAGCAGCTCGACAAGAGCTTCCCCGGCAGGCGCTTCCACCTCTGGATCACCGAGTACGGCCGCGAGTCGGCGCCGGACACGTTCTATGGCGTGTCCGTGGCGAAGCAGGCGCAGACGCTGCGCGCGAACGTCGCGAAGGTCCGCGCGAACCCGCGCATCGACATGCTGATCTGGTACCACATCAACGACGAGGCCGGGCAATCGGTCGGCAACGGCATCGTCCGCGGCTTCCAGACCGGACTCGCCTACGCGAGCGGCACGCGCAAGCCCTCCTGGGACGTGTTCCGGGCGCTCGCCCGGTAGACGACGACGAGCCAGCCGAGCAGCACGACGTTGCGCGCGACGAGCGCGGCGAGGCCCGTGCGCGAGAGCGCCGGGAGGTCGTCGATCGTGAGCCACAGCTCGAGGCGGGTGAGCGCGCAGGTCGCGACGAGCAGCATGGCCTGCAGCGGGTAGCGCGCGGCGATCAGCGCCGAGAGCGGCGCGAGCCAGAGCAGGTACTGCGGCGAGAGCACCGAGCCGAACGCGACGACGGCGCCGAGACCTGCGAGTAACGCGATCGCCGACGGCCGGGCCCGCCGCGCGACGAGCACGACGGCGCCCACGAGCGCGACGGCCGAGAGCCGTCCGGCGAGGTCGGCGAGCGATCCGATCGCGTTCCAGCTGCCATGGTCGAAGGCGATCCGCGCGCCCGCGATGCCCGCGCGGTCGGCGAGCTCGGCGACGACCGCCGCCCATGACTCGAGCTGCGGGCTGCGATCGAGGTGATAGCGCACCCACTCGAGGCCCCACGAGCCCGTGACGGCGAGGAACGCGAGCTGCGCTGCAATCGGCAGCGCGAGCGCGGGGACCCATGACCGCCGCGGCAGGCCGGCCGCCCCGGCGAGCGGGCCGATCTTCAGCGCCGCTCCGATGCCGAGCGCCGCCCCGGCGATCCGCGGCCGGCGCTCGAGCGCGAGCGCCGCGACGAGCACCGCGAGCCCGACGACGATGTCGAAGCGGGTCAGCGAGACCCGGCCCAGCCCGAGCACGCACGCGGACCAGACGACCAGCGCGCCTGCGAGCTCCCAGGGGCGGCGACGCAGCACGTGCCCGAGCAGCAGGATGATCGCGACGTCGACGCCCGCGTAGAGCCAGATCATGCGCTGGTGGTATGACGTCGGCGTGTCGCCGCCGAGCGCGCGCGGCGCGAGCAGCAGGGGGATCGTCCCGGGCGGGTACTCGTAGGGCACCTGCCGGTACGGCGTCGCGCCGTCGGCGATCTCCTGCGCCTTCGGCGCGAAGTACGTGGCCGGCAGGTCCTGCGGTCCTGCGCGATAGCTCGAGGCGACAAGCAGGTGGGCCGCGACGCAGACGAGCACGAGGATGCCGCTCGCGCGGATCGAAGGGCCGGCTCTACGGCGCAAGGCCGCCGCCGATCGGCGTGCGGTAGGTCCACACGGTCAGCCCGACGAGGCCGAGGGCTGCCAGCCCCAGCACGATCCGCACCGTCCTGGCCGGCAATCGATCGAGCACCAGGCCGGCCGCCCAGGCGAACGGGAACGTCCCCATCAGGAAGCGCGGCAGCGACATCGCCGTGCCCGAGGCGAGCGGCAGCACGAGCGCGAACACGGCGAACGCGAGCGGCGTGCCGGTGATCCCGGTGCGGCGCAGGACGAGGATCCCGAGCACCCCGAGCGGCACGCCGACGAGGTAGAGGAGGTTCGTCGCGTGCAGCCCGGTGAGCGAGTGCCAGACGTAGGGGACGAGGTCGACCGGGTTTCCCGTGCGCTGCCACTCGCGCTGCGCGTCGAGGCTCGCGAGCGGGGTGCCCCGCACGTGCCAGAGGTAGAGGAAGAACGCCCCGGTGCCGATCGCCACGCCGAGCGCGCCGGCGAGCGCGGCCCGCCGCCGCCGGCCCGGGCGGAGCGCCTCCCAGGCGAACGCCGCTCCGAGCGCG
>JANLRV010000124.1:0-28704 GCA_031361905.1 Actinomycetes bacterium | reverse complement strand
CTCTGCGCCGACCTGGCAACGCTGTTCGCCGAGGCCGAGCGCCTCGCGCACCGCCGGCTCGATCCCCTCGACGCCGAGCTCCTCGAGCGCTGGAGCGCGCCGTGAGCAAGATCCCGATCACGCTGATCACGGGCTTCCTCGGCAGCGGCAAGACGACGTTGCTGCGGGAGCTCCTGGCCGATCCCGCGCTGGGCGAGACGGCCGTGCTCGTCAACGAGCTCGGCGAGATCGCGCTGGACCACCACCTGCTCTCGCGCATCGACGAGCGCACCGTCGTGCTCGCCTCGGGCTGCATCTGCTGCACGATCCGGGCCGACCTCGCCGACGAGCTCCGCGACCTCGAGGTCCGCCGCGCACGCGGCGAGATTCCCGGCTACGAGCGCGTCGCGATCGAGACGACGGGCCTCGCGGACCCGGCCCCGATCCTCTCGACGCTGCTCTCGGACCCGATGGTCGAGGCCCAGTATCGCGTCGACGGCGTCGTCACCACGGTCGACGCGGTCAACGGCATCGCCCAGCTGCGCGACCAGCCCGAGGCGGCGAAGCAGGCCGTCGTCGCCGACCGCCTGCTGCTCACGAAGACCGATCTCGTCGAGCCCAGCGAGCTCGCCGAGCTTCGGCGCAGGCTCGCGCGCGTCAACCCCGCGGCGCCGCAGATCGAGGTCAGGCACGGGCAGCTCGCAGCGAGCGAGGTGATCGGGATCGCGGGCCGCGAGGCCGACGCGCTGGGAGACGCGCTGCGCTTCAGCGCCGCCGTCTCGGCGATCGACGAGCGTGGGCACGTGCACGACGGGAACGCGCACGACCACCGCATCCGCGCCTTCGCGCTGCGCTTCGAGCGCCCGCTCGACTGGACGATGTTCGGCATCTGGCTGTCGATGCTGCTGGCCGCGCGCGGCCAGGACGTGCTGCGCGTGAAGGGCTTGCTCAACGCCGCCGGCAGCGACGGCCCGGTCGTCATCAACGGCGTCCAGCACGTGATCCATCCGCCCCAGCACCTCGCGGCGTGGCCCGACGACGACCGCTCCTCGCGCCTCGTGCTGATCGTCCGCGAGATCGCCGCCGAGGCGGTCGAGCGGTCGCTCGACGCATTCCAGGACCTCGCCGCCTTGTGACGCGGCGAGGCGCGCGCTAGCATTGAAATGTCTGACCTAACCAGGAGATGATCATGGCCACGGCGCCGACCACCCTCTCGCGCGAGCAGCTCGCACAGGCTCCCGACGTCTACTTCAAGGCCGTCGACGCGATGGACATCGAGGGCGTGATGGCCTGCTTCGCAGACGACGCGACGCTGACCGTGCAGACCGACCACGTGACGTTCACGGGCGCCGCCGAGATCCGTCGCATGTTCCTGGGCTTCTTCGACGGGTCGGTCAGCATCGGCCACGAGATCCGCAACATCGTCGTCGAGCCGGGCGCCGCCAAGGTCGCCACGGAGCAGGGGTACTTCGGCGAGCTCAAGGACGGCTCGAAGAACGACATGCACAACTGCAACTTCTTCGATTTCGACGCAGACGGGAAGTTCACGCGCGTGATCATCTGGATGGCGGGGACGAACCCGCTCCAGTAGCGGGCTCCGATCAGCACGTCGTCGCCGGTGCCAGCGACTCCTCCCACGCGAGCGCTGCCGCCAGCACGACCTCGTCGCGCCGCCCCGCGAACATCACGCCGTCGCGCGTCGTCGCCGCGGGCCAGCCGAGCCAGTTGAACGGACGCACGGCCGAGGTCATGCGGGCGCGGTAGTCGGGAGTCTCCTCCTCCTCGACGAGCGGCAGCTCGCAGGGGATCGTCGGTCCGACGAACAGGTCGTAGTGCAGCGTCTCCGCGCAGAGGATCCGCCAGGCCTCGACGTCGTCCCAGAGCGCGCGATAGGTGACGGCGGAGAGCTCGAAGCCCGGCTCCAGCTTGCGCTGCAGGTCGGCGGAGTACTCGCTCTTGCGCGTCGGATAGAGCTCGCGGTGCGAGCTCGCGCACTCGGCGGCGAAGATCGGCAGCGCGTGCTCCCAGGCGGGCAGCGTCGCCTGCTCGACGTGCGCGCCGGCGTGCTCGAGCCTCGCGGGATCGGGGATCGCGCCGAGCACGCCGACGCGCAGGCCGGCCAGCGAGGGCGGAGGAGCGGGCATCCCGATCAGCACCTCGAGCACGAGCGCGCACTCGGCCATCGTGCGCGCCATCGGGCCGATGTGATCGAAGCAGGGCGCGAGCGGGAAGCACCCGTCGACCGGCACGCGGCCGTACGAGGGCTTGAACCCCGAGGTGCCGCAGGCCGCCGAGGGGATGCGGATCGAGCCGCCGGTGTCGGTGCCGAGGCTGACGGCCGCGAGGCCGGCAGCGAGCGACGCGGCGCTGCCGCCCGAGGAGCCGCCCGCGATGTGTCCGGGGCGGCGCGGGTTGCCGACCGTCCCGTAGAACGGGTTCTTGCTCGTCACGCCCCAGGCGAACTCGTGCAGGTTCGCCTTGCCGACGATCACGGCGCCGGCATCGACGAGGCGCTGCACCGAGCTGGCCGACGCGACCGGCACGTGATCGCGGAAGAGCGCCGAGCCGTAGGTCGTGCGCATGCCTGCCGTGTCCAGGAGATCCTTCGGCGCGAACGGGACGCCGGCGAGCCTGCCGAGCCTGCCCCGTCCGGCCAGCGAGCGGGCGTCCGCGAGCGCGCGGTCGCCGTCCACCGTGATCATCGCGTTCAGCTCGGGACGGCTCTCGATGCGCGCCAGGCTGTGGGCCACGACCTCCTCGGCGCTGACGTCGCCGGCGCGCACGCGGCGCGCGATCTCTCCGCAGGTTAAGTCATGCATCGCGGTCGGTTCTACCAGGTCGCGCGGGGTGATGGATCAGCGGTTGATCCCGATCAGCGCGCCACCGGCGACGACGAGCACGGCCGCGACGACGAGCCTCGAGCCGATCTGCTCGCGTTTGCCGAGGAATGCCGCGGCGAAGATCACGCCCCACAGCGACTGCGAGGCGTTCAGCGGCGCGACGATCGTGACGCGCCCGCGATCGAGGGCGACGAGCAGGCAGAGGTACGCCGTGCCGAGGCAGATACCGGCCGGCGCGAACGCCTCGACCGCGCCTCGCAGCCGGACGGGCCCGCGGGCGCGCCGAGTCAGCGTCGACCACGCGAGCAGCACGAGCGCGGCGGCTGCGAGCGAGACGACGGTGCGGACGAGCGGTCCCAGGGTGGCGTCGCCGGACGCCCAGCGAATCAGCGTGTCGCGGATCGCGAAGAGGCCCGCGCAGAGCACGGCGAGCACCGCGCCGATCGTCCGGTAGCCCTCGGGCCGCTGGCGCTCGAACGAGAGCGACGCGCCTCCGGCCACGATCAGCGCGGCGCCGGCGGCCAGGCCCGCGTTCACGTGCTCGCCGAGGAACACGATTGCGAGCAGGAAGGAGGCGAGGGGTGCGACGCCGATCAGCACCGCCGTGCGCGCTGCCCCGGCGTTGCGCACGGCCTGGACGAAGGCGATCTGCGAGAGGCCGGGAACGCCCGCGCCGATCGCGGCGAAGACGAGCACGTCTCGCGTCGGGATCGGCTCGGAGAAGGCGCCGGAGACGAGCGCGATCGCGCTCACGAGCAGGAGCCCGACGATCGAGGTGACCGTCGCTCCGACCTCGATCGCGACGCCGCGCGAGAGCCCGAAGCGCACCGCGACGGCGAATGCGCCGAACAGCGCACCCGACAGCGCACCGAAGAAGAGCGCCCCCACTCAGCGGTCCGGGCGGGGCTCGGCGAGGCGGCTGCGGCGCATCGGGCGAGCATAGGTCAGACATCGCTCCCGACCGCTCGCACACCGATATCATCAGGGCGAAGCTGCACCCCTCCGGAGGCGTCCCATGAAAATCATCCGCGGCGGCACGATCGTGACTGCCGTCGACACCGTCCTCGCGGACGTCCTGATCGACGGGGAGAAGATCGCCGGGGTCGGGCATTTCGAAGGGGTCGATGCCGAGGTGCTCGACGCGAAGGGCTGCTTCGTGCTGCCCGGCGCGATCGACAACCACACGCATCTCTCGATGCCCTTCGGCGGCACGACGACGGCCGACGACTACGACACGGGGACGCAGGCCGCGGCCGCGGGAGGCACGACCTGCCTCGTCGACTTCGCGCTGCAGATGGAGCCGAACGGGCTGCGCTCGTCGCTCGAGCAGTGGATGGGGCGCGCGGAGGGCGCGGCGCACGTCGACTACGGGTTCCACATGGCGATCACGAAGGCGGACGCGGGCACGTTCGCCGACATGTCGTCGATGGTCGATGCGGGCGTGACGACGTTCAAGGTCTTCCTCGCGTATCCGAACGTGCTGATGGTCACCGACGACCTCTTCCTCGCCGTGCTCGAGCGCACGAAGGAGACGGGCGGGCTCGTGATGGTGCACGCCGAGAACGGCTTCGCGATCGATCACCTCGTGAAGGGCGCTCTGGCGGCCGGGAACACCGACCCGATCTACCACGCGCTGACGCGGCCGGAGGAGTTCGAGGCGGAGGCGACGGGGCGCGCGATCCGGCTCGCGGAGTACACGGGAACGCCGATCTACATCGTCCACGTCTCGTGCAAGCGCGCCGCCGACGAGCTGATCGCGGCTCGCGCGCGGGGCGTGCACGCCTACGGCGAGACCTGCATCCAGTACCTGTTCGCGTCGATCGAAGATCTCAAGCGCCCGCACTTCGAGGGAGCGCGCTACGTCTGCTCGCCGCCGTTGCGGCATGCCTCGAACCAGCCGCACATGTGGGATGCGCTGAACTTCGACCACCTGCAGTCGATCTCGACCGATCACTGCCCGTTCACCGACGAGCAGAAGCGGCTCGGCCTCGGCGACTTCTCGAAGATCCCGAACGGGCTGGCCGCGATCCAGCATCGCCTGCCGCTGATGTGGGAGCACGGCGTCAAGGCGGGCCGCATGTCGCCGAACCGGCTCGTCGAGGTGACCTCCACGTCGATCGCGAAGATCTTCGGCCTCTACCCGAGCAAGGGGACGATCGCGCCGGGCGCCGACGCCGACATCGTGATCTTCGACCCGAACCGCGAGCACGTGTTCTCGACCGAGACCTCGCTGATGAACGTCGACTACGACCTCTGGGCCGGGCAGAAGGTCTCGGGCTCGCCGCGGCAGACGCTCAGCCGCGGCACGGTCGTCTACGACGACGGCAAGATCCTCACCCGCCCCGGCCACGGTCGCTTCGTCAAGCGCAGCGTCTTCACGCCCGGCGCGCACGGCGTCTAGTGAGCCGAGCGCTGAGCGACGATCAGCAGGCGATCCGCGACGGGGTCGCGGAGCTCTGCCGGCAGTTCCCCGGCGAGTACTGGCGCGAGCTCGATCGCGAGCAGGCCTACCCCGAGGCGTTCGTCGCGGCGCTCACCGAGGGCGGCTGGCTCGCGGCGCTGATCCCCGAGCAGTACGGCGGCATGGGGCTCGGCCTCAGCGAGGCGGCGCTGATCCTCGAGGAGATCAACCACCAGGGCTGCAACTCGGGGGCGTGCCACGCCCAGATGTACATCATGGGCACGATCCTGCGCCACGGGTCCGAGCAGCAGAAGTCGCTCTACCTGCCGAAGATCGCCGCGGGCGAGCTGCGCCTGCAGGCGTTCGGCGTGACCGAGCCCGACGCCGGCAGCAACACGCTCGCGCTGCGCACGCGCGCCGAGCGGCAGGACGACGGCGGCTGGCTCGTGAATGGCCAGAAGATCTGGACGAGCCGCTTCGCGCACTCCGACCTGATGCTGCTGCTGGCGCGCACGTCGACCCCCGGCGAGGGCCAGTCGCGCACCTTCGGCCTCTCGACGTTCCTCGTCGACCTGCGAGAGTCCGGCTCGTCGATCGAGGCTCGGCCGATCCGCACGCTGATGAACCACGCCACGGTCGAGCTCTTCATCAACGACCTCGCGCTGCCGGCCGACGCGCTGGTGGGCGAGCAGGGGAAGGGCTTCTCCTACATCCTCGACGGCATGAACGCCGAGCGCATCCTGATCGCCGCCGAGTGCATCGGCGACGGGCACTGGTTCATCGAGAAGGCGAGCGCGTACGCGAGCGAGCGCGTGGTCTTCGATCGCCCGATCGGCCAGAACCAGGGCGTCCAGTTCCCGCTTGCGCGCGCACACGCCGCGGTCGAGGCGGCCGATCTGATGCGCTGGCACGCCGCCGAGCTGTTCGAGGCCGGTCGCCCGTGCGGCCCCGAGGCGAACATGGCGAAGCTGCTGGCGTCCGAGGCCTCCTGGGATGCCGCGAACGCCTGCCTCAACACGCACGGCGGCTTCGGCTTCGCCGAGGAGTACGACATCGAGCGCAAGTTCCGCGAGAACCGGCTCTACATCACGGCGCCGATCAACAACAACCTGATCCTCGCCTACCTCGGCCAGCACGTGCTCGGGATGCCCAAGTCGTATTGAGGTCATGGGCGCATCGAAAGAATCGACTTTCTTTCGAGCGAATCGCCCATAATCATCGAACGTTTGCGCAAAGATTGCCTTCGGGCGGGATCGCTGGCAGCGTGGGGTCGTCACCTTCTTCCAGGAGCTCTCATGCGTCTCGACGACATCGCACAGCTGATCGAAATCGACTGGTCCACCGACGAGCGGTGGGCCGGCGTTCGCCGTGACTACACCGCGCGCGAGGTGGCGCGCCTGCGCGGCTCGCTCACGCCCGAGTGCACGGATGCCCGGCACGGCGCGACGCGCCTCTGGTCGAGCCTGCACGAGCAGGACTACGTGCACGCGCTCGGCGCCCTCACGGGCGGGCAGGCCGTGCAGATGGTGAAGGCCGGCCTCGAGGCGATCTACCTCTCCGGCTGGCAGGTCGCCGGCGATGCGAACATGGCCGAGCAGGTCTATCCCGACCAGAGCCTCTACCCGGTCAACAGCGTGCCGACCGTGATCCGCCGCGTGATCAACGCGCTGCGCCGTGCCGACCAGATCGAGTGGATGGAGACCGACGGCGAGCCGACGCGCGACTGGATGGTGCCGATCGTGGCCGATGCCGAGGCCGGCTTCGGCGGGGCGCTCAACGCCTACGAGCTGATGCGCTCGATGATCTTCGCGGGAGCCGCCGGCGTGCACTTCGAGGATCAGCTCGCGTCCGAGAAGAAGTGCGGCCACATGGGCGGCAAGGTGCTGATCCCGACCGGTCAGCACATCCGCACGCTCACGGCCGCGAGGCTCGCGGCCGACGTGCTCGGCGTGCCGAGCCTGATCGTGGCCCGCACGGACGCGCTCGGCGCGAACCTGATCACGAGCGACGTCGACGAGCGCGACCGGGAGTTTCTCACCGGCGAGCGCACGCCGGAGGGCTTCCATCGTACGCGGCCGTGCCTCGAGGCCGCGATCGCGCGCGGCATCGCCTACGCGCCGTACGCCGACCTGATCTGGTGCGAGACGGGAACGCCGGATCTCGCCGAGGCCGAGCGCTTCGCCGAGGCGATCCTGGGCGCCCACCCGCACGCCATGCTCGCGTACAACTGCTCGCCGAGCTTCAACTGGCGGCGCAACCTCGACGACGCGACGATCGCGCGCTTCCAGCGCGAGCTCGGGGCGATGGGCTACCGCTTCCAGTTCATCACGCTGGCCGGCTGGCACTCGCTCAACGCGTCGATGTTCGAGCTTGCCGCGGGCTACCACGCGAGGGACATGAGCGCCTACGTCGAGCTGCAGGAGCGCGAGTTCGCGATGGAGGCGGACGGCTACACGGCGACGCGCCATCAGCGCGAGGTGGGCGCCGGCTACTTCGACGAGCTCGCGAGCGTGATCTCGGGCGGAGCCGCCTCGACGCTGGCGCTGACCGGATCGACCGAGGAAGAGCAGTTCGCACACTGATGCTGACGCTGATCCCTCAGCCAGACGGGACGCGGGCCCGCGGGGTCACGCCCGCGGCGCTCGCCCTGCTCGAATCGCTGATCGAGCGCTTCGAGCCGCGCCGGGCGGAGCTTCTCGCCCGGCGCGGTGCGAGCGCCGCCGGCGCGGGCTCCGGGCCGGCGACCCGAGCGATTCGCGAGCGCTCCTGGCGCGTGCCGGCCGCCACGCGCGGGCGCCGACCGGTCGAGGTCGTGGGCGTCGCCACGCAGCCTCGCGACTGGTGCGAGGTCGAGTGGTCGCTGACGGCAGACGGCGCGCCGATCAGCGCGACGCTGTTCGATGCGGGTCTGAGCTTGGATCGCGACCTCGCTCCGGCCGTCGAGCGGGGTCTGCGCGTCCACCTCGTCCTTCCGCCGGTCGAGTGCCGGCGAGAGGCGGCCCTCTGGCGGAGCATCCTGCACCACTGCGAGGTGGAGTGCGGCGTTCCGACCGGCTCGGTGACCGTGACCGCGGTCATCGACAAGCCGCGCGCCTACCACGAGCTGGACGAGATCCTCTACGAGCTCGGACCGTTCGCGGGCGCGCTCGCGTGCCAGGTAGCCGACAGCGCCCTGCATGCCCGAGCGGCGCTGGTCGCCCAGCGTCGCGGCGCGCCGCTCGAGCACGAGCGCGTGATCGCGGAGCTCGTGGCCTAGCAGTTCCTAGACCCGTACTCGGGCAGGCCCTGGCGGATGTCGAGGCGCGAGCAGAGCGGTCGCAGCGTGGGATCGGAGCCGTAGACGAGCAGCATCAGCAGCGCCCCGTAGATCGGCAGGTGGCCCGCGAGCTCGTCCGAGCCGAGAAAGAACAGCGTCAGGTTGAACGGGATTCCGGCGCCGAGCACGATCAGCTGCGGGATGGCGCCCGAGATCACGAGCAGGCCGAGCAGCACCTCGATCGCTCCGGCGATGCGGATGTAGCTGTCCTCGCCGAGCGGCAGATCGAGCAGGTGCGCGAGATTGAAGGCCGGCTGCTTGTCGAGGAACCGGCGCGCGAGCTCGGGGTTCGCGAGCTTCTCGACGAACGCCACGACGATCAGCGCGGTGCCGAGCCCGACCCGCATGGCGAGCAGGGCCAGGCCGAGCCGCTCGCCGCTCGGCTCGCGCACGCGGCCGAGCTCGTGGTCGGCCGACCACCGCCCGGGACCGGCGAGCAGCACGAAGACGGCGAGCCCGGCCAGGTCGAACCGCTGCACGATCGGCGAGACGCCGTAGACGATCATGCCGATCGGCCCGGAGGCGAGCAGCAGCCACGCCGCCTCCCGGGTGTGAAAGCCGCTTGCGAAGCCGATCACCGTGACCACCATGATCGCGCCGAGCGCGAAGCCGGCCGGGCTCTTCGAGAGGTGCTGGGCCGGCGAGAGGTAGTAGCCGAGCGAGAGCAGCGAGAGCAGCGAGACGGCGACGTGGATGCGCGCGACGAACGGCATGAAGGGCGCCATCCGCGCGAGCCACGGGATCTCGATGCCGTCCCGGAAGCGCCCCGCGAGCCGCACGCCGAGCGCGACGAGGAGCGCGCTCGCGAGCAGCACGAGCGTCGATGCCTGGGCCGCGAAACCCCAATCCGAGGCCGGTATCCGGTCGACGAACCAGGTTTCATGGGCGAGCACCATGCGCTACCTCCAGTCGCCTCCCGATCGTAGCGTCGGCATTGCGATCGCCGCGGAGCCCCGGGGTGGGATCACCCGGTTGAGCATTGACAGGCGCGGAATCGATAGTTAGGGTTCCCTCATTAGGTCATCCTAAAGACCTTTCTGCTGTGAAGACGCGAGGGCGGTCGCGTCGCTGAAGAAGGAAGCACTCTTGATCAGCGACGATCCCGCCATCCATCCCCGCTCGCAGCGCGTGGCCGCTGACGCTGTCGTCCGTCGCCACGCCCCGCCTGGCGTGGCGACGGTCGAGAGCGCCCGTTGCCGGCGCCTGCCGGTGCTCGTCGCCGTGCTCGCCGTCTCGCTGCTCGTGCCGGCGACCGCCGGAGCCGGCACGCGTGCGGACGGCAACGCGTTCCCCGGGCTGCAGAAGCGCCTGATCTCCGAGTCGCGAGCCCATCTCGCATTCACGCGCGCGTTCCTCGTCGACGCCGCGGCCTACGATCGCCTCGCCGCGGCGAACGGCTATGACTATGCCAGGCTGTGGAAGCAGAAGCCCGGCGCCGTGAGGAAGCTGCTCACGCGTCTGAAGCGGGAGTGGGTCGTCGGCAACCCGCTCTACGAGCGCATGGAGGGCATCGTCGCCGGCGTTCCGTCGCTGCGGAAGTACGACGTGGACATCGACGCGGGCACGAGCTTCCGGGAGGATCCTGCAAGCGCGGTCAGCTTCAGCCTGAAGCTGAGCGACGGCCGCACGGTGCGTCAGCCCGGCGCGTACTACAACATCACCGAGGCTGCCCTCTGGGGCGAGGACCGCGCCCACGTCGTCAGCCGCGTGAAGCCCGATCTCGACGGCGACGGCAAGGTCGGCGAGTTCGGCGAGGTGCTCCCGGACGCTCGTTTCCTCGTGGCCGCGGCGCGCTCGTGGGAGCACGCCGGCGAGAGCCTGCTCGCCGATGCGACCGCGTATCGGCCGACCACGGCCGATGCGTTCACCGCGCTCGTCGTGATGGTGCCGACGATGAACGAGTACTTCGGGCAGTGGAAGGAGTCGCGCTTCGTCACCGGCGGCTCCTCGAACGGCACCGTCTTCAACGTCGTCTCGCGCCTCTCGGACGTCCACGACATCCTCGGCAGCCTGACGATCGTCTACGCCGACCTGAAGCCGCGGATCGCCAAGGTCGACGCCGACCAGGCCGCGCAAACCGGGCAGGAGCTAAAGGGGCTCTCCGCGTTCATCGAGCGCCTCTACCGGCGCGAGCAGGCCGGATCGCGCTTCACCAAGCAGCAGGCCGAGCTGCTCGGCAAGGAGGCCCAGGAGCGCGCGACGAAGGTCGCCGGCCAGGTCTCGCAGGCCGCGGCGCGGCTCGACATCAAGGTCGAGGAGTAGCCGATGGCGCGCCGTCGCTGGCTCGGTCTGGTGCTGACGACGATCGTCGCCGGCGCTCTCGTGCCATCGGCGCACGCCGCCTCGCACTCGCCGGGCGAGTCGGCAACGGAGCTCCGCCAGCGACTCGGCGATGCCGAGCAGGCGCTGCTTCTCGGTGAGCCGGCGCAGGCGCGACGCCTCACCGATGCGGCGCGCGCCGAGTTCAGCGCAGACGTCGCGGCGCGGCTTCCGCTCCCTGCGCGCCGCTCGCTCGAGCAGGCGCTCGCCGACGCGCAGGCCGGCGCGCGACGCGGCGATCTGCTGGCGCTGACGACGGCGCGCAGCCGCGTCGAGACCGGGCTCGTGGCGGTCGGCTTCAAGCTCGCGCTGGCGGCGACGCTTCGCGGCGACGCCGCGGCCGCGCGTGAGTGGCTGCTCGTGCGCGACTTCCGCCCGCCGACCAGGCTCTCGCGGCCGGGCGCCGACGCGACGGTGGCAAACAGCGAGCTGGCCCTCGGCCGCAGCTCGCGCGCCGATGCCGCACACGCGCTGCGCGCGGATCTGCTCGACACCTACCAGGCGCGCATGCGCGGGGCCCTCGAGGCTGTCGGCCCGGCGGTGTCCGGAGGCCTTCCGGTGACCGCCGCGCAAGCGGCGGCGACCGCGGCCGGGCTCTGGCCGATCCTCGCGACGAGCTTCCGCGAGCAGGCGGGCGCGGGGCGGGCGGCGGCGATTGAGCGCGACCTCGCGCTGCTCCAGCGCGCGACGCGAGACGACGCCCGCCGTGCGACGGCGCTCGCGCGCTCGCTCGAGGCCCGGCTCGACGGCTTCCGCGCGGTGCCGCTCTCGGCGAGCGAGCAGCGACGCCGCGCGAGCCAGGTGATGACGTTCACGCCGCTCGTCGGCGTCGAGTACGGGCGAGGCGTCTCCGACGGCCGCGTCACGCGCGACTTCGAGATCCAGGAGGCGATCACGTTCCTGGATGGCGCGAGCGGCTCCTTCCGTGACCTCGAGCCGCAGCTGCTCCGGCGCGATGCGAAGGGGACGCAGGCCGTGCTCGCGCTCTTCGACTCGCTTCGCGTGGACCTCGCCGACGCGGCCGCGGGCACGCGAGTCGCCGATCCCGACGCGATCCGCGGGCGGACCGGCCAGCTCGTCGACGCGAGCAAGGCGCTCTTCCCCGACGCGTGGCGCAAGCGTGACGTGAGCGCCGACTTCGACCTGATCGCATCCTCGCTCGACCGGATGCAGAAGGCGATCGAGGCGGGGCAGTACGCGATCGCCGAGCAGGCGCGCCTCGAGGCCTACGCGTTCTTCGAGCTCGGCCCCGAGCAGCGCCTGCGGGGCATCGCCCCCGAGCTCTTCACGCGCGCGGAAGGTCTCTTCTGGTATGGCAGCGGGAGCCACGACGGCCTCGCGGATCTGATCAACTCACGCGGCGCGCCCGCCGACATCACGGTGACCAGGGACGCCCTCGACGGCGCGATGCGCGAGGCCGAGGAGGCCGTCGGATCGGGACCCAAGGATCGGGCCACGATCATCGCGAACACGGCCATCATCGTCTTCCGCGAGGGCCTCGAGGCCGTGCTCATCCTGGCGGCGCTGATGGCGAGCTTCAAGGGCGTCGAGCGGCGGATGCGCCGCCCGATGTGGCTCGGCGTGATGGCCGCGCTCGTGGCGAGCGCCGTCACCTGGGTCGTCGCGCAGACCGTGCTGACGAGCCTCGCGGGCTATGGCGAGAAGCTCTCCGCCGTCGTCTCGCTGGTGGCGATCGGGATGCTGCTCCTGATCCTCAACTGGTTCTTCCACAAGACCTACTGGACCGGCCACCTCGCGAGCCTGCACGGCAAGAAGAGGCTCGCCGTCGGCACGGGTCGCATGGCGCTCGCGCAGGTCGCGGCGCTCGCGCTGCTCGGCTTCACGAGCGTCTATCGCGAGGGCTTCGAGACGGTGCTCTTCATGCAGGCGCTGGTGCTCGCAACGGACGTCTGGACGGTGACGCTCGGCGTGCTCGCCGGGCTTGCGGGGACGGTCCTCGTCGGGATCGCCGTCTTCAACCTCGAGCGCCGGCTGCCCTACAAGAAGATGCTCGTGCTGACGGGCATGATGGTCACGTGGGTGCTCGTGGTGATGGTCGGCACGACCGTCTCGATCCTGCAGAAGGTCGGCTGGCTCGAGGTCACGCCGATCTCCGGCTTGCGGCTGCCGTACTGGTCCGGCCTCTGGCTGGGCACCTTCCCGACGTGGGAGGGCATGCTCCTCCAGCTCTCCGCGCTCGTCCTCGTGATCGGCAGCTACGTGCTGCTCGAGGTGCTGCGGGCGCGCCGGCGGAACCGCGTGCGGAGGACCGACGAGAAGGCCCTCAGCCCCGAGCGCGAGCTCGTTTCCTAGGACGACCTAATGCCGTGCGGCGGCGGTGATCTCGGCGGGCGCGCCGAACCGCTGCAGGGCCTCGGGCGTCGCCACGGTGCCGTCCTCGCGCTGGTGCGTCTCGAGCACCGCTATCAGGGTGCGCGACGAGGTGATCGCCGTGCCGTTGAGGGTGTGCAGGTGCTGCACGCCGCGCTCGCTGCGGAAGCGCGCGTTGAGCCGCCGCGCCTGGTAGTCGGTCGTGTTCGAGCACGACGTCAGCTCGCGGTAGCGGCCCTGCCCGGGCATCCACGCCTCGATGTCGTACTTCTTGGCCGCCGGCGAGCCGAGGTCGCCGACCGCGATGTTCATCACGCGGTAGTGGAGGCCGAGGTCGTCGGCGATCTCGCGCTCGATGGCGAGGATGCGCTCGTGCTCGGCCTTCGACTCGTCCGGACGGCAGAAGACGAACATCTCGACCTTCTCGAACTGGTGCGTCCGGAAGATCCCGCGCGTGTCCTTGCCGCTCGCACCGGCCTCCCGCCGGAAGCAGGCCGAGTGCCCGCAGTAGCGCAGCGGCAGCTCGGCCTCGTCCAGGATCTCGCCCGCGTGCAGCGCTGCGAGCGAGACCTCGCTGGTGCCGACGAGGAAGAGCTCGGGGTCGGCGTTGGCGAGCGCGTAGACCTGCTCGCGGTCGGCCGGGAAGATGCCGCTGCCGACGAGCGCGTCCTCGCGCACGAGCACCGGGGGGAGGACGGGCGTGAAGCCCTTGCCGCAGAGCTTGTCGATCGCGTAGGCGACGGTCGCGAGGTGCAGGCGGGCGACGTCGCCGAGCAGGTAGCCGAAGCGCGAGCCCGAGGTGCGGGCGCCGCGCTCCATGTCGATCTGCCAGCCGGCCAGCTCGAGGTGGTCGCGCGCTGGGAACGCGAGCTCGGGCTTGCTGCCGCCCTCGGCGACGCAGACGGCATCCTCCTCCGCCATCCCGTCGGCGGCCGAGGGATCGGGCAGGTTCGGGATCGCGAAGAGGAGCGTCTGCCGAGCCGACTCGGCCTCGCGCAAGTCCTCCTCGCTGCGCGTCAGCTCGTCGCGCAGCGCAGCCGCGGATGCGATCTCGGCGGCGGCGTCGCGTCCGGCCTTCTTGGCCTCGCCGATCGCCTGCGCGGCCGCGTTGCGCCGAGCGCGCAGCTCGTCGACCGTGCCCTGCAGCGCGCGCCAGCGATCATCGAGCTCGAGCAGCCGGTCGAGGTCGGCGTCGGCGCCACGCCGCGCCAGGGCCGCGCGAGCGGTCGCGGGGTCGGCGCGCAGTGCCCTCAGGTCAAGCATCGCGTCCCAGGGTAGCTCAGCCGCGCGCGTCGGCGAGCGCGTCGAGGAATGCGGGAACGCCGCCGTCCTCGACGTCGCCGATCGTGTAGCCGGCGCGGTCTTTGACGTGCGGGTCGGCGTTTCCCATCGCGATGCCCGCGCCCGCCCAGTCGAGCATCTCGAGATCGTTCTCGGCGTCTCCGATCGCGGCCCAGCGGTCTGCCGGGATCCCGATGCGATCGGCGACGACCTCGAGACCGGTCGCCTTGTTGACGCCGGGCGCGGCGAACTCGAGGAAGATCGGCAGGGATTTCGCGACGAAGGCGCGGTCGCCGAAGAGCGGCTGCAGGCGGTCGCGCAGCGCGTCCATCGCCGACGGCTCGCCGACCGTGACGATCTTCGTGGTCGGCCGCGTGATCCAGCGCGCGAGATCGCCGACGACGTGCATCTCGACTCCGGCCGTGCGCTTGTAGCGGAGCGTCTCGGCGTTCTCCTCCCAGACGTACAGCTCGTCTTCGAGGTAGAGGTTCGTCTTGCGCGCCTCGTCTCCGAGCTCGCTGAGGATCTCGCGCGCGAGATCGGTGGCGACGGGCCGGTGCGAGAGAATCTCGCCGCCTGCGGGATCGCCGACCATCGCGCCCTGATAGCAGACGATCGGCTGCGTCACGCCGATCTCGTGCGCGACGCGCCGCGCCGAGACGAACATGCGGCCCGTCGCGATCACGCAGCGGATGCCGAGGGCCTCGCAGCGCGCGACTGCCGCGGCCATGCGCGGCGACGGGTGGAACGTCCGGTCGAGGATCGTGCCGTCGAGATCCATCGCGACGGCGTCGACCGACGCCGGGTCGAGCCCGGCGGGCAGCAAGCTGCGGCTACTTTCCGGCGACGCTTGAGACGTACGCGGCGATGTTGATCAGATCCTGGCCGCTCGCGAGCCCGGGAGGCATCGCGCCGCCGCCGTTCTTGATCTGGCTCGCGACGCGGTCGTAGGCGAGCGGTGCGAGCTCGTCGAGGCTGGGACCGACCTGACCCTTCGAGCCGGCGTCCTTGAGGGCGTGGCAGGTGCCACACGATTTCGCGAACGCGGTCTTGCCGGCGGCGACGTCGGCGCTCGCCGGAGCACCGCTCGAGGAGCCGTCGGTCGTCGCGCCCGTCGCCTCGGTCGCCGTGTCCTCGGTCGTCGTCTCGCTGCCCGATCCGCCGACGGTCACGACCTGGGCATTCGTGCCGGCTCCGATCGTGACCTCACCGGTCACCTGCTGACCGGCCTTGTGCGCCTGGAAGCAGCCGCCGGCCAGCAGACCGATGGCTGCGATCGAGAGCAAGAGCAGGAATGCGGGCAGGCGGCGGGCGGGCATGCGCACAGTGTCGTCTCGCGTGCGCGGGAAATCAAGTTCGCTTCGATCGGCGCGATCCGGCGGTGCAGCGCGCGAGGGTAAGATGGAGGCGTGGACGACTTCGAAGCTCGACTCCTCGACTCCATCCAGAACGAGCTCCCGCTGGTCGAACGGCCCTTTGCGGCCCTTGCCGAGCGACTCGGCTCCGACGAGGGCAGCGTGATCGAGCAGACGAAGGCGCTCGCGGGCTCGGGCGTGATCCGGCAGCTCTCGGCGATCTTCGACACGCGCCGGCTCGGCTATCGCGGGATGCTCGTCGCAGCGCGCACGCCGGCCGAGCGCCAGGACGAGGCGGCGGCCGTGTTCTCGACGCATCCGGGGGTCAGCCACAACTACCTCCGCGAGCATGATCTCAACCTCTGGTTTACCCTTACGGTCTCCCCGCGCTCGCAGCTCGGGCTCGAGCCGACCGTCGAGCTGCTCGGCGAGCTCGCAGGCGTCGAGGTGATCCGCCCGATGCCCGCGCTGCGCTTCTTCAAGATCGGCGTCGATCTCGACATCCGCGGCGATCGCGATCCCGCCGCGAAGGCCGTGCGCGCGGCTCCGGTCAAGCAGGCGCCTCCCCCCGAGGAGCTCGGCGATCGCGAGATCGCGGCGATCCGCGCGCTGCAGCAGCACCTTCCGATCGAGTCCGAGCCCTTCGCGCAGGCCGCCGCGAGCGAGGGCCTGACGGCAGCCGAGCTCGTCGCGATCGGGCAGGAGTTCCTGCTCGACGGGCGCATGCGCCGGTTCGCCGCAGTGCTCGCCCATCGCCGTGCGGGCTTCGTGCAGAACGGGATGGGCGTCTGGTGCGTGCCGGAGGAGCGCCTCGACGAGTGCGGCCGCCTGATGGCCGCGTTCCGCGGCGTCTCGCATTGCTACCAGCGTCCGACCTATCCGGGCTGGCCCTACAACCTGTTCTCGATGACGCACGGCCGCTCGAAGGCCGACTGCGAGGCCGTGCTCGAGGCGGTCAGCCGCGAGACCGGGCTGACGGACTACTCCGTCTTGTACTCGACCAAGGAGTACAAGAAGACGCGCGTGACGTACTTCACGCCGGAGGAGTCGGCGTGGGAGACGGCCCACGAGCCACTGCTCGCCTGATCACCTCTCGTGCTCGTCCTCGAGCCGCTCGAGCCGGTCCTCGAGACGGGCCAGCGTGGCCTCGATCTTGCCGAGTGAGAGACGCGTCGCGGCGAGCTCGCGCGCGAGGAACTCCGAGGTGTTGATCGTGCGCTCGTTGACCGAGCGGTCCTCGCCGGAGCGCCGGCGATCGCGCTCCGCCTGGCGGTTCTGCGCGAGCAGGATCAGCGGGGCCGCGTAGGCCGCCTGGGTCGAGAAGATCAGGTTCAGCAGGAACAGGCGCGGGTGGTCGTCGATGCCGATCCAGAAGCTGACGCCGATCCAGACGAGCACGAGCGCGGTCTGCACGACGAGGTAGCGGGCGGTGCCGAAGAAGCGCGCGATGCCCTCGCTGATCTGGCCGAACGCGTCGGGGTCGTAGTGGGCCGCGAAGCGCTGTGGCCGCCGCGGGGCGTCGAGGCGCCGGGCACCGAAGCGCTGGCGCAGGCGATCGCGGATCACGAGGCGGCCTCGGCATCGCTCTGGGAGCGCCAACCCGGTGGGAGCAGGAAGTCGAGCACGTCCTCGGCCGCCACCGCTCCGAGCAGATGCCCCTCGTCGTCGCAGACGGGCAGCGCGGCGAGCGAGTACCGCGCGAGATCTCTCGCGACCTCGACGCCGGGCACGTCCGGCGCGATGGGATCGACGTCGCGGTCGACGATCGAGCCGACGGTCTCGCCGGGCGCTGCGCGCAGCAGCGCCTGCAGGTAGACGACGCCGATGAACTGGCCGGTCGGGGTCTCCGCGGGCGGCCGGCAGACGTAGGCCTGCGAGGCGATCGCAGGCGTCAGCTCGGCGGCGCGCAGACGTGCGAGCGCCTCCGCGACCGTATCCTGAGGCCGCATGATCACGGGCGTCGGCGTCATCAGGCCGCCGGCGGTATCGCTCGCGTACTCGAGCAGCCGCCGCACCGGCGCGGCCTCGTCGGGCTCCATCAGCGCGATCATCTCGGCCCGGCGGCTCTCGGGGAGCGACTGCAGCAGGTCGGCCGCATCCTCGGCGTCCATCGCGTCGAGCACGTCGCCCATGCGCTCGGGCGTGAGCGTCGAGAGCAGGCGGGCGGCGTCGTCGGTCTCCATCTCCTGCAGGGCGTCGGCCGCGCGCTCGTCGTCGAGGGCCTCGAACAGCCTGAGCTGCTCGCTCGGCGGAAGCTCGAGCAGTGCCTCGGCGATGTCGGCGCCGCGAGCGTCCGAGAGCAGCGCGGCGCGGCTGGCGGCGGTCTCGGCCACGCTGATGCCGCTGAGGCGGCTCCACGGCACTTCGCGGCTGCGCCCGCGGTGGAGCGGACCGCGCAGCTCGCGCACGTCGACCGCGACGATCTCCCAGCCGGTCCGCACGCGCTCGATCGCGACGTCGTTGATGCGCACGCGCGCGCCGCCCTCGTCGTCGACGGCCGTCCGATCGAGCAGCTCGCCGATCACGCGCAGCTCTCCGGGCCGCTGCTCGTAGCGGCGCAGGTTGATGCGCGCGCTCCGCAGCGAGACGCCGGATGCCGCGATCGCGTCGATCGAGCCGGCGCCGATGAAGACCGGCTTCCGCTCGACGGCGACGAGCAGACCCATCAGGCGGGGCGCAGCGCCGGGCATCATCGTCACGACGATGTCGGAGATACGGCCGCTCCGCTCGCCGACGGGGTCGGTCACGGGCAGTCGGCGCAGCTGCGAGGCGAAGATCTTCACGGCCGGATCACCGCCTTCAGCAGTCCGTCGCGCGGGACGATGCCGGCGGAGCGCTCGAGCGGCACGACGACGTCCTCGAGGCGGAACTCGTGCGTGAGCAGGCTGGCGATGGGATCGGGGTTCCCGGCGAGCAGGTCGAGCGCCACGCGCACGTCGCGCGGCCGATGGTGGAACGACCCCTTGAACGTGAGGGCCTCGTAGTGCAGGCGGTAGCTGTCGACCGGCACGAGGGTGCCGCGCGGCAGGCCGCCGAAGATCACCGCGGTGCCTCCGGGCGCGGTCAGCTCGATCGCACGCTGCCACGCCTCGGCGGTGCCGGCGGCCTCGATCACCGCGTCGTACGACTGCGGCTCTCCCTCGTCGCGTCCGAGCAGGTCGCACTCCGCGCCCGCCGAGCGGCACGCGATCTGCAGCATCCGGCCGAGCGGGCCGCGCCCGAGCACCGCCATGTGGAGGCCTGGCCGCGCGCCGGCATCCTCCGCGCCGTGAACGGCGCACGCGAGCGGCTCGAGCGCCGGGGCCACCTCCATCGGGATCGTGTCCGGCAGCAGGTGGACGTTGACGGCGGCAATGCGGGTGGGAATCAGCAGCTGCTCGGCATAGGCGCCGTTGAGCAGCGGGTGGAGATCGACGCAGAGCTCCTCACGGCCTGCGGCGCACGACGGACACGCGCCGCAGGGAGCCGAGTTGACGCCGCAGACCCGGTCGCCCGTGCGGAACGTCGCGCCGTCGCCGGCGGCGATCACGGTCCCGGCGTACTCGTGCCCGAAGCGCGCCGGAGCCGGACCGAGCAGCACGGGGTGCCCGCGCCGATAGCACTTCGCGTCGGTGCCGCAGGTGAGCGCCGCCTCGACGGCGATCACGATCTCGCCCGGTCCGGCAGTCGGCTCGGCGACGCGCTCGATGCGGACGTCGCCGGGCGCCCAGAAGCGCGCGGCGATCATGGGCGGAACACCACCTTGCGCACGCTGCGCTCGCGGTAGCGCGCGAGACCGTCGGCGAACGCGTCGAGCGGCAGCACGCAGTCGATCAGCGACTCGACCTCGACGGCGCCGCTCTCGATCAGCGCGAGCGCGGCGCGGAGGTGCCTCGGCGCGCACGAGCGCGTCCCGACGATCGAGAGCTCTCGGCGGTAGAGGGCGTCGAGGTCGAGCGGCTGCGGCTCGCCGCCCGCGAAGACGACGATCCGGCCCGCCTGGGCGAGCAGCGCGCACGTGGCCGGGAAGGCGCTCGCCGCAGTCAGGAAGGCGCCGGCGAAGCGCTGCTCGGGCGCCGGCGCCTCGATGCCCAGGCTCGCCGCGAAGCGGGCTCGAGCGGGGTCGGTCTCGAGCAGGCAGACCTCGGCGCCCTGCGCGTGCAGCGCCTTGGCCGCGAGCAGGCCGATCGTGCCGGCGCCGGCGACGATGACCGGCCCGTCCGGCAGCTGCTCGAGCCCGCGCAGCACGCACGCGAGGGGCTCGACGAGCGTCGCCGCGAGATCGCCGACGGCGTCCGAGAGGGGGAGCAGGGCGTGCTCGACGTGCTCGCGCGAGGCGGCGGTGAGCTCGCAGAACCCGCCGGGCTCGAGATGGCTCGCGCTGAACGACGGGCAGAGCGGCTCGTGCCCGCTGCGGCAGAGGGCGCACGTCCCGCACGGAACGTGGTGTGCGAGCGCGACGCGCGTGCCGATCGGCAGCACCCCGTCGACCACCTCGCCGGTCAGCTCGTGCCCCAGCACGGCACCGGCGCCGGTCTCGCCGCGGGCGAGCTTCTCGACGTCCGATCCGCAGAGGCCGCACGCGAGCACGCGCACGAGCACGCCGTCAGACGGCGTGGCAGGCGCGGGCAGCTCGCAGAGATCTGGCGAGCCGTCGCGGGTGACGGTCACGGCCAGCACCTGCCCAGTCTAGTGTCCTGAGTCGGGAATTCGGATGCAGAGGCGTAGCGGCTGGGTGGCTCGGGGCCGGCGCGGCTGCGCTGGGCGGGCTGGTGGCCCGTGCAAGCCGCCGGGTCGTTCCCGAGCCGCTCAGACGATCCGAATATGCGCCTGAATTTCCGACTCAGGGCACCCGTGTCCTGAGTCGGGAATTCGGATGCAGAGGCGTAGCGGCTGGGTGGCTCGGGGATCTACTCGCCCAGGTCGGCAACGACGGCGTCCGTCGCGCGCACGAGCTCGTCGGGCGAGACGGCGAAGACGGTGGAGGGGGTGCCGGCGGCGGCCCAGATCTCGTCGAAGGCGAGCAGATCCCGATCGAAGAAGACGCGGATCGGGCTCGCCGAGCCGAGCGGCGCCACGCCGCCGATCGCAAAGCCCGTTGCGACGCGCACCGCGTCGGCGTCCGCGCGCGAGATCGCGCCGCCCGCGAGCGCCCCGAGCTTGTGGACGTCGAGGCGGTTCGCTCCCGAGACGAGCGCCATCACGCCGACGCCGTCGCAGAGGAAGACGAGCGACTTGACGATCTGCCCGACGCGCGCGCCGACCGCGTCGGCAGCCTCCTGTGCCGTTCGCGCCGACTGCTGCGTGTCGATGATCTCGCAGTCGAGGCCGCGCTCGACGAGCGCGGCGCGCACCCGCTCGGTCGAGGCGCTCATCGGCCTGACGCCGAGAAGTGCTGGTAGTCGCGGACGCTGCCCGCCCAGCTGCCGCCCCAGCCCCAGCCGACGCTCGCGAACACGCGCACGACCGGATCTCCGGCGAAGATCTCGGCCGGGTGGCGTCGCTTCGAACGGTCGAGGAAGCGGCGGCTCGCGGCGTGCGAGGTCCGGCCGCTCGAGACGTAGGGATTCTCGATCGGGTTGACGTCGATCGCGCGGCCGAAGGCGTGTTCCGACCAGCGCGTCGAGCCCGTGGCGGCACGGCAGTTGAACGCCGAGGTGTTGTCGGCGTCGATCGAGCGCGAATCGCTGCCGCCGTAGGCGTCGACCGGCTGCATCCGCCGGATCGGATAGCGGAGCCGGTAGAGCAGGCCCATCGCCTTGGCGATCGCAGGCGCCTGCGCCCGGTTGACGATCAACGTGCCCCGGCGCTCGCGCCCCTCGAAGTCCCAGTGGGTGACGGTCACGAGCCGCAGGTCCGAGAGGCCGACCGGGCATCCCGGCCGCCACGAGACACCCGTCATGCGAGCCCGCAGCTTCGCGCTCAGCGGGGCGATCTGCGAGTGAAAGCCGGAGGCCGGCTGCGCGGCGGCGGGCGCGGCGAGCGTGAGCAGCATCAGCGTGAGCCGGAGCACGAGGCCAGTTTCGCCGGTCGGCCGCCGTTGCCTGCACGCCCGGCGGCTGCAGCGGGCGATCGCGCACGGTCGCGTAGCGTGCAGCCATGTCCCAGCCGACGATCCTCGTCGTCGACGATGACGCGTCGATCCGGCGCATGCTCGACCGCGTCCTCACGGCGGCGGGCTTCTCCGTGCGCGCCGTAGCGGACGGTGGGGCTGCGCTTGCATCCGTCGAGCGCGGCGCGCCCGATGCGATCGTGCTCGATCTGGCGATGCCGGGCATCGACGGGCTGGCAGTCTGTCGCCGGCTCCGCGAGAAGGGCAGCGCGATCCCCACGCTGATGCTGACGGCGCGAGATGCGGTGAGCGATCGCGTGACCGGGCTCGAGGCCGGGGCCGATGACTATCTCGTCAAGCCGTTCGCTCCCGAGGAGCTCGTCGCCCGCCTGCGCGTGCTGCTCCGGCGCGGTGACGGGGTCGCGGCGCGACTCGCGTTCGACGACCTCGAGCTCGATCTGGTCGCGCGGCGGGCCCGGCGCGGCGGACGGGACCTTGGCCTGACGGCACGCGAGGCCGACCTGCTCGAGCTGCTGCTTCGGCACCGGCGAGCGGTGATCACGCGCGAGCAGGCGCTCGCTGCGGTGTGGGCCGGCGCCGGCGTCCCCAACGTCGTCGATCGCTACGTCGCCTATCTGCGAAAGAAGCTGGGTGAGCCGAACCTCGTCCACACGGTCCGCGGCGTCGGCTTCACGCTCGATCGATGAGGATCGCGCGACCGCACTCGCTCGGGGCCCGCATCGCCGTCTCGGCCGCGGCGGCGATCGTCGTCGCCACGCTCGTGCTCGGCGGCGCGGTGCTGGCGTTCGTCGACCGTGGCCTGCGCGGCAGCGTCGACGACGGCCTGCGCACGCGTGCCGCCGAGATCGCCGGCCTCGCGCAGACGACGCCCAAGGTGATCGCCGAGCCCGGCGCCCTCGACAGCGCCGTTGCCGGGCGGGCGCTGCTCGTCGAGGTGATCGACGCGCGCGGCCGGCTCCGTGCCCGCTCGCTCGCGCTCGGCGGACGCGTGCTTCCGGTCGACGACCTCGTCAGATCGGCGCTGCGCAGCTCGACGGCACGGTATGCCGACCGACGGCTCGGCGGATCGAGCATTCGTGTCTACGTGACGCCGCTCTCGCTCGCCCGGACCGGCAACGCGAGCGGCGCGGTTGCCGTCGCCGCCGATCTCTCCGATCTCGGCGACAGCCTCGAGCGGACTCGATTCGTGACCGTGCTCGCGGCGATTCTCGCCGCCGTGATCGGAGTCTTCGCGGCGCTCTTCCTGACCCGCCGGGCGATGCGGCCGCTGACCCGCCTCACGGCTGCCGCAGAGACGATCGTGCCGAGCGGCGACGCGACGATCCGCCTGCCCGCGCCCGGTACCGGAGACGAGGTCGCGCGACTGGCCGACACGCTCAATCGCATGCTCTCGGCGATCGAGACGGCCCGAGACCGTGAGCGGCGCTTCGTCGCCGACGCATCGCACGAGCTGCGCACGCCGCTGACCGCGCTCCGCGGAAACGCCGAGCACGCGCTCTCACACCCCTCTGACCCGAGCGTGATGACCGACATCGCGGCCGACGTCGAGCGCCTCGCCGGCACGCTCGACGACCTGCTCGCGCTCGCCCGCGAGGACGTCGCGGCCTCACCGACCGCCGCCGTGGCGGTCGACGAGCTCGCTCGCGAGCTGGTCGGGCGCGAGGCGGGAGTCGAGCTCGTCGCGTCGGATCCCGCGGTCGTGCTCGGCGACGCACCCTCGCTCGAGCGCGCCCTCGCGAACCTGATCCAGAACGCCCGCACCCACGGGCCGCCCGGCGCAGTCGTCGAGGTGCGGGTCGAGCGCCGCAGAGGGCGCGTGCTGCTGAGCGTCGACGACGGCGGCGAGGGGCTCGTGGGCGAGGCCGCCGAGCACGCCTTCGAGCGGTTCTGGCGGGGTGGGCCGGCCTCGGGACGCTCGGGCTCGGGGCTCGGGCTCGCGATCGTGCGCGCCACGGCCGAGCGCCACGCCGGCAGGGTCTCGAGCCAGCGCGGCCGCTTCACGATCGACCTTCCCGAACTCTCAGAGACCTCTCACAGACCGTCGGCAGACTGACGGCCATGAATCCTCTCCGCAGCACATCGAGAGCCCGCCTGCTCGCCGGCGGGCTCGGTGCGGTCGCGGTCGTCGCCGCGAGCGGCGCCGTCGTCAGCGGCGCGTTTGCCGGCGACGGCTCGGCTCCCCCCGCAAAGCCGCTCGCCCAGGCCATCGCCGACGGCCTCGGCGCAACCGCGCCCGTCGGCATCACCGCCCGCATCCGTTTCGGCAACCGCTTGCTCACGTCGAGCTCGCTGACAGGATCGGCCTCGCCGCTTTTGACCGGCGCCAGCGGGCGCCTCTGGGCGGCGAGCGACGGGCGCCTGCGCCTCGAGCTGCAATCCACCTCGGGCGACGTGCAGATCGTCAGCGACGGCAGCACGGTGAGCGTGTACGACGCGTCGTCGAAGACCGCCTATCTGATCGCGCTGCCGAAGCGCTCGTCCACGGATGCGACTGCTGACAGAAGTCCCGCCGTCACTCAGATCCAGCAGGCGCTCGATCGCGCCGGCGCGCACGCCACGATCTCGGGGGCCACGCCCACCGCGATCGCCGGGCAGGGCGCCTACTCGGTTCGCGTCTCGCCGAAGCAGAACGGCGGGCTCGTGGGCGCGGCCGAGCTGGCGTTCGACGCGGTCAGCGGCGTGCCGCTCAAGGCCGCCATCTACGCCACGGGGTCCGACCAGCCGGTGCTCGAGCTCGTCGCGACCGACATCAGCTATGGCCCGATCGCGGCCTCCACGCTCGACGTCAAGCCGCCGGCCGACGCGACGGTGCAGCGGATCGAGATCCCCGGCGCGTCGAGCGGCTCGCAGCACCGGTCCGACTCGTCGCCGAGCTCGACGCTGACCCCGGCTGGCGCGCAGAAGGGCCTCTCCTTCACGCTCGCGGCGCCGGACACCGCGGCCGGCCTGGCCCGCGCGACGCTCTACCGGACGGGCACCGACGGTGTCGTCGCACGCTATGGAAAGGGTCTCGGGTCGATCGTCGTGTACGAGCGGGCGGCCGGCTCGGCGAAGACGCAGCGCTCGGGCGCCGGCGGGCTCGGCCTGCCGAAGGTCTCGATCGCCGGCGCGTCCGGCAACGAGCTCTCCACGCCGCTCGGCACGCTGCTCTTGCTGACCCGCGGAGACGTCTCGTACACGATCGTCGGGTCCGCGCCTGCGGCCTCGCTCGAAGCCGCCGCCCGGGACATCCTCCGATGACCGCCGACACCGCCCTCCCGATCTCGGCTCGCGGACTGACGAAGCTCTACGGCGATCTGCGGGCCGTGGACGACATCGATCTGCAGGTCGAGCCCGGCGACGTCTACGGCTACCTCGGCCCGAACGGCGCCGGCAAGACGACATCTCTGCGCATGCTGCTCGGACTGATCCGGCCGACGAGCGGCGAGGCGCGCCTGTTCGGGCGCGATCCCCAGGCAGACGGAGCGCGGTCGCTCGATGGCGTCGCCGGGTTCGTCGAGGCGCCGCGCTTCTACCCGTACCTGTCGGGGCGCTCCAACCTCGAGCTCGTCGCAGCCTATGACGGCGGGGATGCGACGTCGCTGATCGACGAGTCGCTCGACCTCGTCGACCTGCGCGATCGTGCGAAGGACAAGGTCGGCGGCTACTCGCATGGCATGCGGCAGCGCCTCGGGATCGCCGGCGCGCTGCTGCGCCGGCCGAGGCTGCTGCTGCTCGACGAGCCGGCGACCGGTCTCGATCCAGCGGGGATGCGCGACATGCGCGCGCTGATCCGGCGGCTCGCCGACGACGGCATGACGGTGCTGCTCTCGAGCCATCTGATGGACGAGGTGCAAGAGCTCTGCAACCGCGTGGGCATCGTGCAGCGCGGTCGCATGATCTATGAGGGCACGCTCTCGAGCCTGCTCGCAACGGCGGCGGGTCGACACCGCATGCAGACGAGCGATGACGACCAGGCCGCGGTCGTCGCGGCGCGTCAGCGCGGCGTCTACGACGTGGTGCGTGAGCCGGGCGGCGTCGGCTTCCTCGCGAGCGACGCCGCCGCCGTGGAGGCGCTCTCGCTCGAGCTCGCCCGCGATGGGATCGCGCTGCGCGCGCTCGTGCCGATCACCGCCACGCTCGAAGAGCTGTTCTTCGCGCTGACCGAGGGCGACGGGGTACCGGCTGCGCCGCCCGTCAGGGCACCCGTCGGGCTGGAGGTCGCGTGATGCCCGGGGTGCTGACCGTCACGCGCTTCGAGGTTCGCAAGCTGCGCGCGCAGCGCCGCACCTACCTCGGCCTCGCCGCCGCAATCGGCGGACCGCTGCTGTTCGTCGGCGCGCTCGCGGTCCAGAACGGGGCACCGACCGACGAGCCGTTCGGGGCTTCCGTGCGCAGCTCTGCGCTCGCCATCCCACTGCTGATGCTCGTCTTCGGCTCGATCTGGCTGTTCCCCCTGATCGCGGCGCTCGTCGCCGGGGACATCGTCGCCTCCGAGGATCACAACGGGACGCTCAAGACGATCCTCACGCGATCGGTCGATCGCGGTCACGTGTTCGCCGGCAAGGCGCTCGTCGCCGCCGCCTACGCGAGCGTCGCGGCGTTCTTGATGGTCGTCACCGCGATCGTCGCGGGCACGCTCCAATCGGGCTTCAACCCGCTGAAGACGCTGTCCGGCACGACGGTGAGCGCCACGCGCGCGACCGAGCTCGTGTTCGTCAGCCTCGGCGTCTACCTGCTGCCGCTGCTCGCGATCGTCGCGATCGGCGTGCTGCTCTCGACGGTCACGAGAAACAGTGCCGGCGCAGTCGTCGGGACGCTGATGGTCTCGCTCTTGATGCAGCTGATCGGCGTGCTTCCCGGCCTGGGTGGGCTGAAGCCGTACCTGCTGACCGAGCAGTTCAACGCCTGGCAGGGCCTGCTGCGCGAGCCGATCGACACGGCCCCGATCGCGCACGCGGCCTGGATCTGCCCGCTCTATGCGGTGCCGGCACTGATCGTCGCCTACCTCGTCTTCCTGCGCCGGGACGTCGCCGGGGGCTGAGGCTAGAGGTACTTCAACTCCCGCGCTTCGCGCTCCAGCCCCTCGCGGAACTCGGGGGCCGCGATCTCGATCAGCGCACGGGCACGCTGCCTGATGGTTCTCGCGTAGAGGTCCGCGATTCCGTGCTCCGTGACGACGTGATGCACATGGCTGCGCGTCGTCACGACGCCGGCCCCCGGCGTGATCGTGCCGACGATGCGGCTCACCGTCGCTCCCCCGACCCGCGCGGTCGCCGGCAGGGCGATGATCGGAACCCCTCCCTTGCTGCGCGCTGCGCCGTAGATGAAGTCGACCTGCCCGCCCGCGCCGCTGTAGAGACGCGGCCCGATGCTGTCGGAGCAGACCTGGCCGGTCAGGTCGATCTCGATGGCGGAGTTGATCGCCACCATGCGGTCGTTGCGCGCGATCACGAAGGGATCGTTGACGTACTCGGTCGGGTGCAGCTCGACGATCGGATTGTCATCGACGAAGTCATAGAGCCGTTGCGTGCCGAGCGTGAATCCGGCCACGATCTTTCCCGGGTGGAGAGACTTCAGCTCCCCGTCCACCACTCCGGACTCCACCAGGTCGATGATCCCGTCGGAGAACATCTCGCTGTGGACGCCGAGGTGTGCGTGGCCGGTCAGCTGGCCGAGCACGGCATCCGGAATCCCCCCGATGCCCATCTGGAGCGTCGCACCGTCCGGAATCAGCGAAGCGACATGGCTCGCGATCCGCAGCGATTCCGGCGAGCTCTCGCCCATGGCAATCTCAGGCAGCGGATAGTCGACGGGCACGACGTGATCGATCTTGGAGACGTGAATGAACGAGTCGCCGAGCGTCCGCGGCATCTTCGGGTTGACCTCGGCGATCACGAGCCTCGCAGCTTGCGCCGCAGTCTTCGTGATGCCGACCTCCACTCCGAGGGAGCAGAATCCATGCTCGTCGGGCGGTGTCACGTGCACGAGGGCGACGTCCAGCGGGAGCCGGCCGTGCTTGAAAAGCAGCGGAATCTCCGACAGAAAGCACGGCGTGAAATCAGCTCGTCCCTCGTTGACCGCATCGCGCACGTTCGGGCTGATGAACAGCGTGTTGACCCGGAGGTGGCCGGCCAGCGCCGGGTCGACGTAGTCGGCGTTGCCGATCGTCAGCACCTGGGCGATCTCCACGTCGCGAAGGTCCGGTGCGTGTCTCACCAGCGCGGCCAGCAGGGTCTGGGGGACGGAGCAGTTGCCCGTCAGGAACACGCGGTCGCCGGACGTGATGGCGCGCACCGCGCTGTCCGCCGTCGTGGTCTTGCGACGGAACTCATCCGTCCAGCTCATGGCCCGTGCTCCTTCCGCTGGAGCTGTGCACGACGCGTCCGGAGGTGGCTGCGTATGGACGACGATCATAGATCGTGGGAAGCCGGCGCCGCCGCGCTCACGGGCTCGTGGGATCGATCACGGCAGGGGTCGCCTGCAGACCGCCCGCGAGGGCGCACGCGGCCGCGATTCAAGGGAGCGCGCTGGTGAACGCGAAGCGCCCGTCTCAACCGGTCGGGGCCTGCTCCACAAGGTGGTGATCAGGAGATCGTCGTGCCGCGCCACGCGCCGGGGATGAGCGCGGTCCACGGTGAAGCGGTAGACCTCAAGCACGGCGCGGGGGATGCCGATGGCGCATGGGTGAGTGGGTGGATGCACCGCGTTCGAGCTCCGGGGGTCGCTTTCGCCTGCGTCGCTGCGATCACGATCGTGGCCAGCGTCGCCGCGTCGCGGAACGTTGCCGATGCCGAGCACGCAGTGCTCGAGGCTCGCGCCAGCGACGCCACGACGCTCGTGCAGGGAGG
>JANLRV010000070.1:0-9027 GCA_031361905.1 Actinomycetes bacterium | reverse complement strand
CGACGTCCACTCACCATCTCCCCGGCGCCGGCGAAAGCACCACTCGGTCGCTCTACAGGTTCGCTCCGAGGGTGGGCTATCACCGCGCGTGGACCGCCGCCTCACCACTCCTTGCGGACGGTCCGCACGATGCCGAGCCCCACGCAGACCGCGATCCACGCGGCGAGCGCCGGTCCGGCGAGGGCGAGCGAGATTGCGGGCTCGCTCCGCGCGTCGCCCGCGATCGCCTCCTGGATCGCCGTCTGGGCCGGTCCCAGCAGGATTCCCTGCGAGCCGTCCGAGATCGCCTTGAGCGCGAACGTGAGCGCCGTCTCGCCGACGAGCAGCCAGCCGAGGATCACGCCGATCGCGATGCCGCGCGACCCGATCAGGCTCGCGATCCCGCAGGCGACGACCACCATCGTGGCGCTGATCGACGCGAGGCCGGCGAAATCGCGCGCGAGGCCGCCGATCGACGGGAGCCCCCTGTCACCGCTCACGACCGCTCCCGAGACGAGCGCGGCGAGCACCCCGATCGCGCTGATCGCGACGGTCACGACGACGGGCGCCGGCAACCGCTCGAGCACGAGCACGAGGCGCGAGCGCCCGGTCGAGACGAGGTCGCGGATCACGCCCGAGGACGAATCGCTCGACCCGGCCGTCGCTCCGAGCACGACCGCGAGCAGGCCGACCACGCCGTTCACGCCGTCGAGCGTCGCGGCATAGCCCTCGCCTCCGCCGGCGGCCACGTACTGGCCGGGGGAGTGCGAGTGCAGGATCACCCGGATCACCATCACGATGATCACGATCAGCAACGGCAAGAGCACCGCGGCGCCCATCAGCACGCGCCGGCGCGTCAGGCTGAGCAGCTGCGCGGCGATCACGCCGACCCCTCCCCGCCGGTGAGCTGCAGGAAGCGGTCCTCGAGCGAGGCCGCCTGCGGCTCGACCGCGCGCACCCGCACGCCGGCCGCGACCAGCGCGGCGACGAGATCGGCGACGTCGCCACCGGCCGCCATGCGGACGCTGACCTGGCCGCCCCCGCGGTCGTCGGCTCCGCTCACGCCCGGCGCCTGCCCGGCCACCTGCGCCGCGCGCGCGCTGTCGTCGCAGAGCACGCGCACGCCGCCCGCGTCGCCCGTCAGCTCGGCGATCGAGCCTTGCGCCACCACGCGCCCGTTGTCGATGATCGCGACGCGATCGCAGATCCGCTCGACCTCCGCGAGGATGTGCGACGAGAGGAAGACCGTGCGACCCTCGTCGACGAGGCTGAGGATGAACGCGCGCAGCTCGTGGATGCCGGCCGGATCGAGCCCGTTCGACGGCTCGTCGAGGATCAGCAGCTCGGGGTCGTTGAGCAGCGCGCGGGCGATCCCGAGCCGCTGGCGCATGCCCAGCGAGTAGCCCTTGACGCGGTCTCCCGCGCGCTCGGTCAGGCCCGCTCGCTCGAGCACCGAGTCGATCCGATCGCTCGCACCCGCGGGGCGCGAGGCAGCCGCGAAACGCAGGTTCTCGCGACCGGTGAGGTGGCCGTGGAAGCGCGGCTCCTCGACGATCGCGCCGATCCGGCTGAGCGCTGCGATGCCCGGCGAGCCGAGCACCGAGAACGAGCCGGCCGTCGGCCGGGCAAGCCCGAGCAGCATGCGGATCAGCGTTGTCTTGCCGGCCCCGTTCGGTCCGAGGAACCCGAATGCGCAGCCGCGCGGCACCGCGAGGTCGATGCCGTCGACCGCGACCCGCGAGCCATAGCGCTTCGCGATGCCGGTGGTCTCGATTGCGAGGTCGACCATCCCCACAGTCTCGCGCACGTGCACGACGGGCGAATCACCTGCAACCATTGGCGGCGATGTCGACGCACGACTATCTCGGCGACGGGGGGCGCCTCGCGGGCGGTCCGGCCGACGAGCTGATCGTGGCCGCCTACGTCCACGAGATCGGGCACGGCCCGCGGCTCGCACACGATCTCTCGCTCGCCGACCTCGCCCACGCGGTCGCGCTGGCCGATGGCGGCGCGCTCGATCGCGACCGGGCGCGCGCCCTCGTGAGCGGCCTGCTCGAGCTGCACCGCATCCCCGGCAGCGAGTTCCCCTGGAACCCGCAGCTCGGCGACGCGTTCAACTCGCGGGAGGCCGAGCTCGTGCGCCTCGCCGGCAAGGACGCGGCGGGGTGGCTCAGCGCCGGCCGGCCACGGCGCGAGGCGTTCCGCGTCGGCGTGCGGCTCTACGCCCGCCGCTCGGGCTGCGAGCTGCGGCGCGCGCTGCTCGACGGCGCGGGCCATCTCGTGGCCGAGGCGCGCGCCCACGCGAACGACCTCGCAGCGGACTTCACGTACCTCCAGGCCGCCCAGCCGACGACCGCCGGCCACCTGCTGCTGGCCTACGCCTACCCGCTGCTGCGCGACGTCGAGCGGCTCGCGCGCGTGCACGTCGAGCTCGACCGCAGCGTCGCCGGGGCGGGTGGCAGCGCGGGCTCGCGCTGGCCGCTCGATCGCGCGCTGCTGGCCGATCTGCTCGGCTGCTCGGGACTCGTCACGCACACCAAGGACGCGGCGTGGCAGTGGGACGTCTATGTCGAGCTGCTCTCCGCGCTCGCGATCTCGGCCACGCACCTCTCGCAGCTCGGGCAGGATTTCGAGATCTACGCGAGCCGCCAGTTCGGGATCGTCGAGCTCGACGACGCGCACAGCCGGGCGAGCGCGCTGATGCCGCAGCAGAAGAACCCCTACGCGCTCGCGGTGATCCGCACCCAGGCGGGCCAGGCAGCGGGCGACCTCGCCGCCGCGCTCGTGACGCTGCACACCGGATCGGCGAGAACCGACCACTTCCATCTGCTCAACGGCACGATCCCGCGCGCGCTCGACGAGTCGGTGGCGATCGCCCGTCTCGCCGCAGCGGTGCTCGAGCGGACGTCGGTGGACGTCGAGCGCTGGGGCCAGATCGCCCGCGACGGCTTCACGAACGCAGCCGACGTGGCAGACGTGCTCGCGGCCGATCGCGGGATCGACTACCGCACCGCGCACACGATCGTCGGGCTCGCCGTCAAGCAGCTGATCGCCGCCGGCGCCGGCGAGCTGACGAGCGATGCGATCGCCCAGGCATCGGCCGAGATCGTCGGCTCGCCGCTTGCGGTCGACCCCGCGACGATCACGCCCGAGGCGTGCGTCGAGGCGCGCCGGCAGACGGGGTCGTCGTCTCGCGCGGCGATGCTCGCGATGCTGAACGAGTGCGAGGCGCTGATCACGCAGGGCCGCGCGCTCGCCGAGCACGCGAGCGTGCAGGCGAGCGAGGCGGAGTCCCGCCTGCTCGCGCGAGCGTCCGCGCTCGCTTCGAGCTAGATCGGGTCGACCGACTGGGCGCCGGCGCTCGAGACGTGCTCGGTCCAGCGAACGCCGTCCCAGTAGCGGAGCTCGTGGCGGCCGCTCGGATCGCGATGCCAGACAGGCGGCGCGGGCGGGGCGGCAAACACGACTGCAGCCGGGGGAGCGGGCGGCGCGACCGGGGCCGACGCGACCGGCGCGACCGGCGCGACGAGGATCGGCTGCTCGACGACGGCCTCGAGCGGAGCGGCGAAGGCCTCGACGGCTGCCTCGGCGACCGGCTCGAGATGGGCTTCCTCGGCCTCGCCGCGGATCGCCTGCGAGAGCACGAACGGCTGCTGGCTGAACGGCACGGAAGCCTCGACGACCGGCTCCGGCGTGACCTCGATGAACGGCTGCGGGGCGGCCGGGAAGGCCTGCTCCTGCGCCGGGACCTGGATCACCTGGGTCGCCTCGCCGAAGACCGAGCCGAACGGCGTCGGTGCGGCGACCGGCTCGGAGGCCGGCATCGCGAACTGCTGGATCGCGGCGACGGGGGCGACCTGCGGGAGCGGGGCCGGCGTGAACGCGGTCTGCGAGATCGGCTGGACGGGAGCGAACGGGTCCGCGGCCGGCTGCTGGTCCTCGTCGGGCTGGGAGAAGGGGACGGCGGGTTCCACAGCGACCTCACTGACGGGGAGACCGGCGGGCGCCTCCTGGGGGGTGGCGAAGACCGGCGCGGCGGAAGCGACCACGAACGGCTCGGCCGGAGCGGCATCGACCTGCTCGAAGGCGTGCTCGGGGAGCAGCGCGACGGGGGTCGCAGCAGACGGCGCGATCGAGACGGGGACGGGCTCGTCGAGCTGGACCGGGGGCGCGGTGACCCCGTTGAACGGCGCATCCGACTCGGGGAGCCCGATCAGGCGGTTCTCGTAGGCAGGCTGCTGCGGGGCCTCGACCGGCTCCTCGGCGGTCGCCTCGGCCTCGACGGGCTCGTCGTCCTTCGGCAGCGCGCGGTCGACGGCCGCCATCGTGTCGACGGCCTCGAAATCGAGGTATGCCTCATCCAGCGAGGGATGGGCGTAGGCGGGCACGGTCGTGTCGACCTTCAGCCCCTCGGACCAGGCCGGGTGGCGGTAGAGCACGTCGATCTCGAACGGCTCGCGGCCGGGGGCCTCGACGCGAACGCGATACTTCGCGCGATCCGACTTCTGGATGCTGAACGATTTGCGCTGCCACTCGACGTGGGTGATGGTGCCACGGCAGGCGATTCCGGATTCACGCAGCTCTTCGATGTTCTTAGACAAGGCCGTCTCCGTGCGTTTGCGAGCGTGGCAACGCTCTCACGGTCGATGATGAGGTCACTCCTTCGTACCTATCGGCAGCGGTCCGCCTGGCTTGAGCGCGAATCTCGCCTGCCGTACCCTGTAGCTCATGGGCAAGGGGTATGCAGACGGACCGGCGATCGAGGAGCGGATGCTCGAGGCCGAGCTCGCGGACCGGCCGAAGCCGCCGCGCGTACGCATGGCCGTGCTCGGCTCGACGGCCGACGATGCCGAGCGGCACTTCCTCGGCTGGCAAGGCGAGGTCGACCCCGACGAGCTCTTCGCGAGCGGCGCCGCGTGGGGCATCTCGGTGATCGAGCGCGCCGAGGGCTGAGCCGCCGAGCCGCCCGAGGCCGCGACCACCGCGCCCGAGCTCGTGGCATCGATCATCCAGCGTCCTTGCTACCTTCGGGGTATGGCCGTACCCCTGATGGACCCCCACTCGCAGTACGCGGGCGTCCGCGACCGCGTGCTCGCGGCCGTGGCGGAGGTGGTCGACTCCGGCCGCTTCATCCTCGGCCCGAAGGTCAAGGAGCTCGAGGAGCGCTTCGCGGCAGACCTCGGCGCGGCCTTCGGCATCGGCGTCGCGAACGGCACCGACGCCCTCGTGATCGCGCTGCGCGCGCTCGGGGTCGGCCCGGGCGACGAGGTCATCTGCCCGTCGTTCACGTTCTACGCAACGCCCGAGTCGATCGCCGCGATCGGCGCGATCCCGGTCTTCGCCGACGTCGACGAGCTGACGTTCAACCTCGATCCGGCTCACGTCGAGTCGCTGATCACCTCGCGCACGCGCGCGATCTGCGCGGTCCACCTGTTCGGCCACCCGGCGGCGATGGGCGAGCTTGCCGCGGTCGGCAAGCGGCACGGGCTGCCCGTCGTCGAGGACGCGGCGCAGGCCTACGGCGCGAGCATCGACGGCCGGCGCTGCGGTGCGATCGGCGACGCGGCGACGTTCTCGTTCTTCCCGACCAAGAACCTGCCGTGCTTCGGCGACGGCGGCCTGATCACGACCTCGAACGCCGAGGTCGACGAGCTCTCGCGGGTGCTGCGCTTCCATGGCTCGAAGGACAAGACGACGTTCACGCACATCGGCTACAACTCGCGGCTCGACGAGCTGCAGGCCGCGATCCTGCTCGAGCTGCAGCCGCTCGTGGACGGCTGGAACGACGGCCGGATCGCCGTCGCGGCGCGCTACGAGGAGCTCGGCCTGGGCGAGCTCGTGGAGACGCCGCACGTCGCCGAGGGCTGCCGCCACATCTACCACCTGTACGTCGTGCGCACGGGCGAGCGCGCCGCGATCCACGCCGGCCTCAAGGAGCGCGGCGTCGCGAGCGCGCTCTACTACACGACGCCGAGCCATCTGCAGCCGGTCTTCGAGCACCTCGGCTACCGGCCCGGATCGCTCCCGGTGACCGAGCGCCTGTCGCGCGAGACGCTCGCTCTGCCGATGTTCGCGACGCTCGACGAGGCCCGCCAGCGCGAGGTCGTCGAGGCCGTCGGGGCCTGCGTCCCGAGCAGGGCATAGACTTTCGGCCCATGGGGCTGCTGAACCGCCACCGGCTGTGGCAGGTCGCCGTCGATGCGGCACTGCTCGCAATCGCGTGGTACGCGGCGTTCGACCTCCGCTTCGACTTCGATCGCGCGCCGGGCTGGGGCTCGTACTGGCAGCAGACGATCGTGATCGCGGTCGGCATCAAGGTCGTCTCGCTGCTTGCGTTCGGCGTCTACAACAAGTGGTGGCGCTACGTCGGCATGCGCGATCTGGCGGCGCTCGGCAAGGCGGCGATGGTGGCGACGGGCGTGCTCTTCCTGCTGCTCTCGTTCATCAACTTCCCGCGCGGTGCGACGATCACGCCGCAGCCGAACAAGATCCAGCTCGGCATCCAGAAGGATCCGGCCGCGACGGCGAAGCAGAAGGAGACGGTCGCGAAGGATCTCGCACCGCGGCAGGCGCGGCCTCGCGATATCGCGCCCTCGGTGATCGCGATCGACTTCGCGCTGACGATCCTGCTGCTTGGCGGCGTGCGGGTGCTCGTGCGCTCGCTGATGGAGCGGCCGCGGCGGACGAGCCTCGTGACGAAGGGCAAGGACGTGCTGATCGTCGGCGCGGGCGATGCCGGCAACCTCGTGCTGCGCGAGATGCTCTCGAATCGTGTCTCGGGCTACAACCCGATCGGGCTCGTCGATGACGACCCCAACAAGCGCAACTACCGCTTCCAGGGCGTGAAGGTGCTGGGCTCGACCGCCGAGCTGCCGGAGATCCTGCGCGGCCGGCGCCCGAGCGAGGTCCACATGGCGCTTCCCTCCGCCGGCGGGCAGGCGCGTGCCGCCGTCGTCAGCGCGTGCCGCGACGCCGGCGTGCCGGTCAAGACGCTGCCGACGGTGAGCGACCTGCTGCACGGCGACCACGACCTCGTCGGCCAGCTGCGCGCGGTCCAGGTCGAGGACATCCTCGGGCGCGACCCGGTGCAGCTCGACCCGGGCACGGCCGGCGCCTACGTGCGCGGCCGCACCGTGCTCGTGACCGGCGCGGGCGGCTCGATCGGCTCGGAGCTGTGCCGCCAGCTCGCACAGCTCGAGGTCGCGAAGCTCGTGCTAGTCGAGCAGGGCGAGTCGAGCCTGTTCGCGATCGAGCAGGAGCTGAGCGAGCGCGGCGAGTGCGAGCTCGTCGCCGTCGTCGCCGACGTGCGCGACGCCACACGGATGGAGCGCGTCTTCCAGACGCACGAGCCCGCGGTCGTGTTCCACGCCTCGGCCTACAAGCACGTGCCGCTGATGGAGCAGCACCCGCTCGAGGCGGTGCGCAACAACGCGATCGCGACGCGCGCGCTGACCGAGCTTGCGGCCCGCCACAACGTCGGCCGCTTCGTGCTCGTCTCGACCGACAAGGCGGTCAACCCGCAGACGGTGATGGGCGCGAGCAAGGCGCTCGCCGAGTGGATCATCGAGGCGATGGCGCAAGAGCACCCGCAGACGACGTTCGTGGCCGTGCGCTTCGGCAACGTGCTGAAGTCCTCCGGCTCGGTCGTGCCGACGTTCGAGCGCCAGATCGCGCGCGGCGGGCCGATCACGATCACGGACGAGCGCATGACGCGCTACTTCATGACGATCGCCGAGGCCGCGAGCCTGATCGTGCTCGCCGGCGGCGTCGGCTCGGGCGGCGAGATCTTCGTGCTCGACATGGGCCAGCCCGTCAAGATCGTCGACCTCGCTCGAGAGATGATCCGCCTCGCGGGACTCGAGCCCGAGCGCGACATCGCGATCGAGTTCACCGGCATCCGCCCCGGCGAGAAGCTGCACGAGGGCCTCTGGGAGGAAGCCGAGAAGCCCGAGAGCACGCACCACGAGAAGCTCCTGCAGTCGCGCCGGGCGCCGATCTCGGCGGCCTGGCTGCGCGACGAGCTCGACGCCGTCGAGAGCCTGCTCGCGGGCGGCGACGAGACCGCGGTCGTCGAGCGCATCTTCACGATGATCGCGGGCCCGCGGCGAGCCGACGCGGACGAGCGCGCACCCGCCACGGTCGTCGTCTAGTCGTTTGGCTGTCTAGCCGTGGACACGAGACAGCTTGCAGCGCTCTGCGCCGTCGTCGAGCGCGGCTCCTTCTCGCTCGCGGCCGAGAGCCTCGGCGTCACGCAATCCGCGGTCTCGCAGGCCGTCAAGGCCCTCGAGAAGCGCCTCGGCATGACGCTCGTCGACCGTTCGGGCAGGCAGGTCGAGGCGACGCCCGACGGCCTCCTCGTGGTCGCGCGCGCGCAGCGCATGCTCGCGCTCGAGCGCGAGCTCGATCGCCTCGCGGACGACCAGTCGGAGACGCTCCGCGGACGCCTCGAGATCGGCGCGTCGACCGGTCCCGGCGCCCGGCTCCTGCCGCGCATGCTTGTCGACTTCCGGCGCCTCAACCCCGATGTCGAGGTGGCGCTCCACATCTACGCGACGGGCGAGGTGATCGACCGCGTGCTCGACCGCCAGCTCGAGCTCGGCTTCGTCGGCGACGAGCGCCCCCACCGCAACCTCATCTACGAGCCGTTCGCGGCCGACGAGATCGTGCTCGCGCTGCCGCCGGGCCACCCCCGCGGGGGCGGCGTGCTGACGCTCGATGAGCTCGCCGCCGAGCCGCTCGTGCTACAGCAGCCCGGATCGGGCGTGCGCGCCGTCGTCGAGCGCGCGCTGCGAGCCGTCGGCCGCAAGCCCGGCGACCTCAAGATCGTCGCCGAGCTGGGCCTGCAGGAGTCGTCGCGCACCGCCGTCGAGGAGGGCCTGGGCGCAACCTTCAGCTCACGCGCGGGCATCGAGCGCGAGCTCGCGCGCGGCGTGCTCAGCGAGGCGCGCATCGAGGGGCTCGAGCTGCGGCGCGACTTCCTGCTCGTGCGCCACGGCGGCCGTGAGCTCTCGCGGATCGCCGCCGCGTTCGTGGCGTTCGCGCGGGGGT
>JANLRV010000069.1:0-2682 GCA_031361905.1 Actinomycetes bacterium | reverse complement strand
CCAGCCCGGCGATCACCACGAAGTCGAAGTTCTTCGACGCCACGCGCTTCGCCATCGCATCGAGAGCCTCGTCGCTCGGCCGGCCGAGCTGGATCTCGGTCTCGACGCGCGCGAACTCCTTGGCCAGCGGATCGGGCCCGTCCTTGACGAGCGACGAGATCGACTGCTGGAACGACTGGCCTGCACGGAGCGAGCCCGCGATCGCCGCGAGCGCCTCGCCGAGCTGGTTCTCGAACTTCTTGCGCCGCTTCTTCGCCTTGCGCTTGACGTAGCCGAGCGGCACGTAGGTGCCGATCCCGGCGAGCAGCGGTCCCATCAGCAAGGCCGGCACGAACGCGCCCAGCGCGACGACGCCGATGAAGAGGCCGGCCACGAAGCCGCCGACCTGCATCGCCACGAGCTCGGCGGCCCGCAGCGGCATGTCTGCGCGCTCGAGGTGCTCGGCGAGCCGCTTGAAGTAGTTGCTGCGCCCGAACGAGCGCTCGGAGCGATGGACCAGCAGGCTGCGCAGCGACGCTCGGTCGTTCCGCTTGCCCTTCGCCTGCTGGGCGATCGTCTTCGTCGGCGTGATGTACTTGTCGATCAGCTTGTTCATCTTCGCCTCGCGCGGCTCGCGCATCAGCACCCAGCAGATCGCGAGCACGATGAAGCCGAGCAGCAGGCCCGTCAGCAGCGCGTTACCGAAGATCTGGTGCATGATCGAGTTCGAGCCGACGGCTGCGGTCGAGACGCCATCGATCGAGGCCGTCGCCGTGGCCGGCGCGTAGCCGGGCAGCCGCACCTGCAGGTCGATCTTGCCGTTCGTCGGCGGGGTGTAGGTGAGCTCGTACGACGAGCGGAGGTCTGAGGCGATCTGCGCGTAGGTCCGGCTGATCACGGCCGCGCTCGACGAGGCCTGGTAGAAGTGGCCGCCGGTCCGCGTCGCGAGCGTGCGCAGCACAACGCCGCCACCGGCGTCGCCGAGAGCGATCGCCTCGATCGGAGCGCCCGCGTCGCGTGCCGCCGCGACCGCCTGCTCGAGGGTCGCGGACGAGCCCTGGTCGGTGCCGTCGGTCAGCACGATGATGCGCCGGGTCGTGTCGGTCGAGGCCGACAGCTCGCCGCTTGCCGCGACGATCGCGTCGTAGAGCGCGGTTCCCTCTTGCGTATCCAGCGCGATGCGGCCGATCGCGTCGTCGAGCGCGATCGAGTCATCGGTCAGCTTGAGCAGCGAGGCAGCGCTCTTGCCGAACTCGTAGATCGCGACGCGAGCGTTCTGATCGCGGGCCCGGCTGAAGCCGGCGACCGCCTTCTTCGCCGCGGTCAGGCCGCCGCCGCGCGCCATCGAGCGCGAGCTGTCGGTGAGCAGCGCGAGGCTCGCCTCGCTGGAGGCGGGGTTGATGATGAAGTCGGTCGTCTGCTTGCCGTTGACGAACACGCTGAACGCCGGCTTCGCACCCTTCGCGAGGCCGCGCGCCGTGATCGTCGCCGTCAGGCGCGGTGCCTGGCTGGTGTTGAGCTCACCGATCTCGAGCTTCCGCCCCGCCGCGCCGGCCGGCAGCGCAATCGCGGTCGCGACCGCTGCCGCGAAGGCGATGACAAGGCGGCCCCTCACGTGTTCACCCGGCCGAACGCCTGCGCGCGCAGCGCCGTCGTCCGCTCGTTCTCGAGCTGGAAGAACTGCGGGGGCAGCGTCACGCCGTTCTCCTGCATCTTGCCCAGGAAGTGCGGCTTGATGCCGGTGCAGCGCAGCGGCCCGAGCAGGCGGCTGGCGCCCGGCATGACCTCTTCGCCGTCGTCGATCGGCTTCGCGACGAACAGGTCCTGCAGCGTCACGACGTCGGACTCCATCTTCATGACCTCGGTGACGTGCGTGATGCGGCGCGAGCCGTCGACGAGGCGCGAGACCTGAACGACCAGGTCGAACGCCGACGAGATCTGCTCGCGGATCGCCTTCAGGGGCAGCTCGACGCCGCCCGTGAGGACGAGCGTCTCGCAGCGCGAGAGCGCATCGCGCGGGTTGTTCGCATGGATCGTGGTGAGCGAGCCGTCATGGCCCGTGTTCATGGCCTGGAGCATGTCGATCGTCTCCGGACCACGACACTCGCCGACGATGATGCGGTCGGGCCGCATACGCAGGCAGTTCCTGACCAGGTCGCGGATCGTGACCTGGCCCTTGCCCTCGATGTTCGCCGGGCGGGACTCGAGCGTGATCACGTGGTCCTGCACGAGCTGGAGCTCGGCCGCGTCCTCGACCGTGACGATCCGCTCGCCCTCGGGAATCGAGCTCGAGAGGATGTTCAGCGTCGTCGTCTTGCCGGAGCCGGTACCGCCCGAGATGAGCACGTTCAGCTTGCCGCGCACGCACGCCTCGAGCAGCTGCGCGGAGCGGGGGGTGAGCGTGCCGAAGCGGAGCAGGTCCTCCATCGTCAGCGGGTCGCGGCGGAACTTACGGATGGTGAGCGTGGGGCCCGTGACCGCCAGCGGCGGGATGATGGCGTTCACGCGCGAGCCGTCGGGCAGGCGCGCGTCGACCATCGGCGAGGCCTCGTCGATGCGCCGTCCGATGCGCGAGATGATCTTGTCGATGATGCGCAGGAGATGCTGGTCGTCGACGAACCCGGCATCGGTCCGCAGCAGCTTGCCGCGGCGCTCGACCCAGATCGAGTGCGGGCCGTTGACCATGATCTCGCTGATGGTGTC
>JANLRV010000035.1:0-17510 GCA_031361905.1 Actinomycetes bacterium | reverse complement strand
CGCCGAGCGCCGGCGCTCTCGCCGATTCGTAGCGCCGCGTTGCCGTTCTCGATGATTTCGTCCATGGTCGACACGCAACGCTGATCCGAGAGATCGGGTTGCGACTGCGACCTCCGATGACAGCTCGACCTCGATGTGTCGCTCCGGACGATATCCGTGAGTTGCTCGTCTGCCCGGCCCGAGGAAGTCGTCAACACCCGGCTCAGTTCAGCGCCGGTACTCCGGGTTCTCCCAGTCGAACCGCTGGCCCTTGTCCCACTCCGCGCGCTGGTTACCCTGCGCCGGGATGCCGCCCGCCGCCTTCAGCAGCTTCGCGAGGTGCATCAGGTTCCAGGTCATGAACGTCGTGTTGCGGTTCGTGAAATCGTTGTCGGGGCCGCCCGAGCCCGGGTCGAGGTACGACGGGCCGGGGCCGGCCTCGCCGATCCAGCCGGCGTCCGCCTGCGGCGGGATCGAGTAGCCGATGTGCTGCAGGCTGTAGAGGATGTTCATCGCGCAGTGCTTGATGCCGTCCTCGTTGCCGGTGATCAGGCAGCCGCCGACGCGCCCGTAGTACCTCCACTGCCCGGCGTCGTTGAGGTCGCCCGAGCTCGCGTAGAGCCGCTCGATCGCCTGCTTCATCACCGAGCTGTTGTCGCCGAGCCAGATCGGGCCGGCGAGCACGAGGATGTCTGCCGCCCAGACCTTCTGCTGGATCGGGGGCCACTCGTCGGTCGCGAACCCGTGCTCGGTCATGTCCGGCCACACGCCGGGCGCGATCTCGTGGTCGACGAGGCGCACGACGTCCGTCGCCACGCCGTGGCGCTCCATGATCGTGCGGCTCGAGTCGACGAGCCCCTGCGTGTTCGAGGTCTCGGGCGAGCGCTTCAGCGTGCAGTTGATGAAGAGCGCGCGTAGCTCGCTGAAATCCCAGCGCTCGGGGTCGGGGGTCATCTCGTTCCTCCAAGGATCGGGGTGGCGTGCGGAGTTGGGTCCGCGGATGGACGCAGGAGCGCGACCGCGGCGGCGGGGAACACCAGAACCGACGCGAGGCCGGCGCCGACGAGCGCGGCGGCGACGCCGGGCGTGACGATCCCGAGCTCGACGCCGATCTGGCTCGCGGCCGCGATGAACGGCAATGAGGTCGCCTGCAGCAGCCCCGCGGCGATCGTCCGTCGCCGCGAGACGCGGTAGAGCAGCGCGGGCAGCCCGCGCGCGGCAGCGAGCGCGAGCAGCAGGATCGGCACGAGCGCGAGCGTCGAGGCGCTGCCCGTGAGAGCGTCGAGGTCGAAGCGCAGGCCCGTCGTGACGAAGAAGACGGGGACGAAGATCCCGAAGGCGGCGCCGTCGAGCTTCGTGTGGAACTGCGGGTGCGTGAACTGCTCGTCGCGGTCGACGACGCCGAGCAGCACGCCGGCGGCGAACGCGCCCAGGATCACCTCGAGCCCGAGCTTCGCCGCGAGCGCGACGAGCGCGACGAGCAGGAGCCATGCGAGCCGCACGCGGATCTGCGCGGTCGTGTCCTGCAGCCGCACGAGCACGCCGCTCAGCACCATCGTGCGGCCGGTGCGTGCGATCACGAAGCCGACGGCCGCGATCGCCGCCGCAAAGCCTCCGATCAGGATCAGCTGCGCGCCGATCCCGCTCGAGTCGCGCGAGAAGAGCAGCGAGAGTAGCACGATCGCGCCGAAGTCGGCGATCGACGAGGCTGCGAGCACGAGCTGCCCGAACGGCGATGCGCTCTCGCCGGCGTCCTTCAGCACGGGCACGATCACGCCCAGCGACGTCGCCGAGAGCACGATCGCGATGAACGTGGCGTCCCCGACGAGCCCGGCCGCCTGGAGGGTCCCGCCGACCGCGAGCGCGAGCGCGAACGAGCCGGCGAAGCCGATCACCGAGAGCCGCAGTGAGCGGCCGCGCAGCGCGCGTGCATCGATCTCGAGGCCGGCCGCGAAGAGCAGGAACGCGAGGCCGAGCAGCGAGAGCAGGCGGATCGCCTGGTCGACCTGCACGAGGCCGAGCCCGCTTGGCCCCACGAGGATGCCCGCGCCGATCTCGGCGACCACGCTCGGCACCCGTAGCCCACGGGCGAGCGAGAGCAGGAGCGGCGCCGCGACAGCGATCAGACAGACGACGACGAGGCCGTTGAAGGACGTCGCGGGCACCATCTGGCTAGCCCGCGCTCTCCGCCGCAAGCAGCGCGGCGCCGACGATGCCGGCCTCGTTGTGCAGCGCGGCGGGCACGCAGCGCGCCCGCGCATTGAGCTGCGGGATGAACTTCGCGGACTCCTTGGAGACGCCGCCGCCGATGATCACGAGGTCGGGCCAGATCAGCGCGTCGATGTGATCGATCACCTCGGCGAGCCGCTTTGACCAGTCGTCCCAGGAGAGGTCCTTGCGATCCTTGACCGAGGACGCGGCGCGCTTCTCGGCCTCCTTGCCGCGCACCTCGAGGTGGCCGAGCTCGGTGTTCGGGACGAGCTGCCCATCGATGAAGAGCGCCGAGCCGATGCCCGTGCCGATCGTCAGCATCAGCACCGTGCCGCCCTGCCCGCGCCCCGCGCCGAAGCGCATCTCGGCGAGTCCTGCGACGTCGGCGTCGTTGCCGACGACCACCTCGCGGCCGAGCGCGACCGCGAACAGCATGTCCGCCTGCGTCCCGATCCACGCGGAGTCGATGTTCGCCGCGGTCATCGTGCGGCCGTGCAACACGACCGCGGGAAAGCCGATTCCGACCGTGCCGGCCGGCAGCTCCTCGACGAGCAGCGCGGTCGCCTCGGCGACCGCGGCCGGCGTGGCGGGCTGAGGCGTGAGCACGCGGCGGCGCTCGGTTGCGAGCTGGCCCGTCTCCGTCTCGACGACCGCGGCCTTGATCCCGGTGCCGCCTACATCGATGCCGACCATCTTCATCGTGGTCCTCGTTTCATCGTTTACGTCAGTCCGCCGAGTCTCCCCGCCGTTACGCGGATGCACCCACCGATCGCCACCGTAACGCTCGGCGCGGTCCGCCGACTGAAGCGGCATGACTGAATCTGCCGACCTCACCCTGTACGGCGCCGTCTGGTGCCCTTACTGCCAGCGCACGAAGAAGTTCCTCCAGGAGCAGCGCATGCCGTTCACGTGGATCGACCTCGATCTGCATCCCGAGGCGAGCGCGACGATCGCCGAGCTCAACGGCGGCACGCGCTCGATCCCGACCCTCGTCTTCGCCGACGGCTCGCACCTGATCGCGCCCGACACCGAGACGCTCGCCGAGAAGCTCGGCATCAACCGCCAGGCGATGCGCCAGGTCTACGACCTGATCATCGTCGGCGGCGGCCCCGCCGGGCTGACGACCGCGATCTACGGTGCCCGTGAGAACCTGCAGGTGCTCGTGCTCGACAAGGGCGGCCTGGGCGGCCAGGCGGGCGTGACCGAGAAGTTCGACAACTACCCCGGCTTCCCCGAGGGGATCGGCGGCGCCGAGCTCGCCGACCGCTTCATCGAGCAGGCGCGTCGCTACGGCGTCGAGCTGATCCCCGCCGTCGGCGTCGACGCGATCGACCGCGACGGCGATGAGCTCGTCGTTTCCACGAGCACCGGCCACGAGTACCGCGCCGCGAGCGTCCTGATCGCGACCGGGTCGACCTACCGCCGCACCGGCGCGCCGGGCGAGGCAGAGCTGATCGGCGCCGGCATCCACTTCTGCGCCACCTGCGACGGGCCGTTCTACAAGAGCGAGCGGGAGCTGCTCGTGATCGGCGGCGGCAACAGCGGGCTCGAGGAGGGGCTGTTCCTCACCCAGTTCGTCGAGAAGGTCACGATCGTCGAGTTCTCCGACCGCCTCGCCGGCAGCAAGCTGCTGCAGGAGAAGGTGCTGACGCACCCCAAGATGGAGGTCCTCACGAACACCGCGGTGACCGAGTTCGTCGGCGGCGCGAGCGGCAAGCTGACCGGCGTCGTGCTCGAGAACCGCTCGAGCGGCGAGCGCAGCGAGCGCGCGGCATCGGGTGCCTTCGTCTTCATCGGGCTCGACCCGAACACGGAGTTCCTGGGCGGCTCCGTCGAGCTCGACGGGCGCGGCTTGATCGTCGCCGACCGCACGATGGAGACGAGCATCCCCGGCGTCTTCGTGGCCGGCGACGTGCGCGCCGACTCGACGAAGCAGCTCGCATCGGCCGTGGGCGAGGGCGCGGCTGCGGCGATCCAGATCCGCCATCACCTCGACGCGCGCGCACGCGAGGCCGAGGCGGTCAGCGTCTGAGCGCGTTGCCCTACGAGGAGCCCGCGACCACGCTCGTGATCCGCCGGTTCAGCAGCAGCGCGAGCAGCGCGGGCGGCAGCAGGGCGAGCACGCCGGCGGCGGCGACGATCGGGTAGTTCGTCGTGTACTTGCCGACGTACTCGGTGATCAGCACGGTCACCGGCTTGGAGTTGCTCGTCGAGGTCAGAAGCAGCGGGATCAGGAACTCGCCCCACACCGAGAGCGCGATGATCGCGGCCACGGCGGCGATCGCCGAGCTCATCTGCGGGACGACCACGCGGAGGAAGGCCTGCCAGCGCCCGCAGCCGTCGACGAGCGCGGCCTCCTCGGGTCCGATCTCCATCTCGCGCACGTGGTTGTAGAGAAGCCACGTCGCGAGCGGTGAGAGCGTGCCGACGAAGACCATGATCAGCCCGCGCTTGGTGTCGATCAGCTGCAGGTCGGCCATCACCTGGAAGAGCGTCACGGCCACCACGAAGACGGGCACGATCATCGTGATCAGCACCGCGGTGAAGAGCGCGCGCCCGAGCACGAAGCGCAGGCGTCCGAACGCGTAGGCCGCCATCGTCGCGACGATCAGCGTCGCGGCGGTCGCGCCGAGCGCGACCTCGGCGCTCGCGAGCAGCGACTGGCTGTAGACGCCCGCCTCGGTCACCGTGCCCCCGGCGTGCTGCGAGCTCGTGCCCCCGAGCAGGCTCCGGTAGGCCTCCAGCGTGAGCTCGTGCGGAACCCAGCGCGCCGGCACCGCGCGCACGTCCGGCTGGCTCGAGAAGCTCGTGACGACGCCGATCACGACCGGGCCGAGCGACCAGGCGACGATCCACGCGACCGCAACCAGCCGGGCGGCTCGCTCGCCGAGCGACTGCCTCATCGCGCCCTCCGCAGCACGACCGCGTAGACGCTCCCGAGCACCGCGGTGGCGCCGGCGAGCAGGAACGCGAGCGCCGTGCCGTGCGCGAAGTCGGCCTCGACGAAGGTCGTGTTGTAGACCTGGATCAGCACCGAGCGCGTGTTCAGCGCGGTCCCGTTGAGGACGTAGACCTCGTCGAAGATCGCGATCGCGAGCAGCGTGCCGACCGTCAGCGCGATCGCCATCGAAGGGCGAAGCAGCGGCAGCGTGATGTGCCGGAACTGGCGCCAGCCGCCCGCGCCGTCGACCGACGAGGCGCTGTAGAGCTCTTGCGGGATCGACTGCAGGCCCGCGAGGAAGACCAGGCTGACGAGCGGCAGCACGCCCCAGACGTGTACCACGGTGATGAACGCGATCGCCCAGCGGCCGCCCGCGAGCCAGACGTGCGGCTCGTGGATCACGTGCAGGTTCAGCAGCACGCTGTTGAGGTAGCCGTTGTCAGGGTCGAAGACGCGCCGCCAGAGCACGCCGCTGACGACCGACGGCAGCGCCCACGGCAGCACCAGGATCGCGAGCACGATCCCGCGCCCGCGGAACAGCTGGCGCAGCGTCACGGCGACCGCGATGCCGAGCACGAGCTCCAGCGAGACGGCCAGCAGCACGTACTCGGCGGTGTGGCGGATCGCGTCGATCGCGGTCGAGTCGTCGATCACCTGCCGGTAGTTGCGCAGCCCGACGTAGCGCTGCTTGAGCCCGTACTGCCCCGACGACTCGATGCTCGTCTGGAACCCCTTGGCGAGTGGGTACGCGATCAGGCCGCCCACGGCGGCGAGCGCCGGGGCCACCATCAGGAGGCCGAGCGCCGACGACTCGCGGGCGCGCAGCCACGCCCTCACCCGCGTGAGCACCGCGAACCGGTCTCGGAATGCATCGTGTGTGGCTGGCGAGTGGCTTCTTTGGCTTGTCTGCTTGGTAGCAGACAAGCCAAACACCGCGTCAAGCCGCCTTGCGGCTTGACGCTTTCTGGGGCGGGATCGCCTCGCAGCGGCTCCTGTGCCAAACGGAACCGCAATCTCCGCGGTGTGCTGAAAGGCACACCGCTCCACACGCGTGTCAAGCTCCGCTTGACACGCTGATCACGGTCCAGGCGCCAGCGGGACACCGCCAGAGGCCACGAGGCATTCCGAGACAGGTTCTTACCCGTTGGCGTGCGCGGTTGCCTTCGAGGCGAGCTGCGAGAGCGCGTCCGCCACGCTCGTCTGCCCCTTCACGGCCGAGTTGAGCAGGCCCTGCGCATCGGAGCTGAACTGCGAGTACCAGACCGGCGCGCCTTGTGGGAAGAGCGGCTTGACGAGCTTCAGCTCCTTCGAGAGGACCTTGCCGCCGGCCAGCTGCCCGCTCGCCGCGAGCTTCGCGATCACCGAGCTGCCGCAGGGCAGGTTGCCTTCCTTCTTGTAGATCTCGATGGCGTTCTCCGACTTCTGCCACCACTGGATGAAGGCGGCGGCCGCGGCCTTGTGCTTGGCGGTCACCGGGATCGAGAGGCCCTCGGGGAGCCCGAACGACGCGCCGGGACCGGTCACGCCGGGCACGAGCGCCGCGACGGCCTGGCCGGCGATGCTCGACTGGCTCTTGTCGTTCGCCGTCTGCAGGTTGCCGGGGCCGGTCGCGAGCACCATCGCCGTCTGGCCCGCGGTGAACTTGTCGAACGCGGTCGCGTCGTCGAGCGTGACGGCGCCGGGCGAGACCCAGCCCTTCTTAACGGCCATCGCCTCCCAGGCGAGCGCCCTGTAGCCGGCCGAGCCGGGCTTCTGGAAGATCGGCTTGAGGTCCTTGTCGAACAGCTGCCCGCCGTTCGCGAGCGTCAGCAGGTACCACGGCGTGACGCCGCCCTCGGTCGCCGCCATCGGGATCGAGAGCGGGTACTTGACTCCGGAAGCCTTGAGCTTCTCGGCGGCCTTGCCGAGCTCCGTGAACGTGCGCGGGAACGTCGTGATGCCCGCCTTCGCGAACAGCTTCTTGTTGTAGATCGAGATGCGGAAGTCGTTCGCGAAGCAGGCGGCGTAGGTCTTTCCGCCCGACTTGAAGGCGGCGTCGGTGCTCGCGAGATCCTTCAGGAGCGGCGCGGGGAGCACGTCGTCGAGCGGCTCGACCCACTTGGCGCCCGCGAACTGGCCGGTGAACGACCAGTCGAACTCGGCCACGTCGGCGATGTAGGTGCGCGCGGTGTTCGCGACGACGAGCTTGGAGTGCGTCGCGTCCCAGCCGGTGACGACGTAGTTGACCTTCACGCCGGTCGCCTTGGTGAACCCCGCGATCACGTCCTGCGGGATCTTGTAGGGCACGAGCACCGTGATCGTCTGGCCCTTGATCGTCTCGCCGGGCCGCGCGCTGGCGACGCCGCTCGACCCCGCTGCGAGGACTGCGAGGAGTCCCGCGATCGCCGCCACTGCCGTCACGCGCCGCTGCAACCTGTTCATCTGCTCTCCGTACGCGCGTCCCTGCACGTGGTGACAGAGCGCTGGGTCGGTGCCTGCCCGCTCGACGTTCGCGGAGCGCGATACTACGGGAGCCTTGAACGGAATTCAACGGCCCGGACCCATCGTCCACCCGCTCGATCCGCTGACCGCGGCTGAGGTTGCCACCGTCACGTCGGTGGTGCGCGCGCACGGCGGATTCGCGGCGCTGAGCGGGCGGACGCGCTTCGTCTCGATCGCGCTGCGCGAGCCGGACAAGGACGCGTTTCACGAGTGGGCCGGCGGCGGTGCCGCGCCGCGGCGCGAGGCCGAGGTCGTGATGCTCGACCGCGGCCGGGAGAGCACCGTCGAGGCGATCGTCGCGCTCGGCCCGCACGAGATCGCGGCCTGGCGGGAGCGCACAGACGTGCAGCCGATGGCGGTCGTCAGCGAGCTGATGGAGGCCGAGGAGCTCGTTCGGCTCGACCCCGCGTTCCAGGCGGCGATGGCCCGCAGAGGCATCACCGATCTCGAGACCGTCCAGGTCGACGCCTGGCCTGCGGGCCACTTCGGCCCGGAGGAGGAGACCGGCCAGCGGCTCGGCCGCGCGGTCGCGTTCGTCAAGCCGCATCCCGGCGACAGCGAGTGGGCGCACCCCGTCGACGGCGTGATCGTCCTCGTCGACCTGAACCGGCTGGAGGTGCTGCGCGTCGACGACCACGGCGTCGTGCCGATCCCGCCCGAGAGCGGCAACTACGACGTCGTCGCCGGGGCGCCGCTGCGCGACGACATCGCTCCGCTCGAGATCATCCAGCCTGAGGGCCCGGGCTTCACGCTCGCAAGGCGCGTGCTCTCGTGGCAGCGCTGGCAGGTGCACGTCGGCTTCACGCCCCGCGAGGGCCTCGTGCTCAACCAGCTCGCCTACGAGGATGGCGGCCGGTTGCGCTCGATCGTCTACCGCGCCTCGCTCTCCGAGATGGTCGTGCCCTACGGCGATCCCAGCCCGAGCCACTACTGGAAGAACGCCTTCGACGGCGGCGAGAACGGCGTCGGCATCGCCGCCTCGCCGCTCACCCGCGGCTGTGACTGCCTCGGCGAGATCGTCTACCTCGATGCCGTCGTTTCAGACGCCACCGGCGATCCCGTCCTGATCCCGAACGCGATCTGCATCCACGAGGAGGACGTCGGCGTGCTCTGGCGCCACATCGAGTGGCGCGATGGGTCGGGCGAGGTTCGGCGCTCCCGCCGGCTCGTGATTTCGTCGTTCTCGGCGATCGGAAACTACGACTACGGCTTCTTCTGGTACCTCTACCAGGACGGCACGATCGAGTACGAGATCAAGCTCACGGGCGTGCTCTCGACCGGCGCGGTGGCGCCGGGGGAGCGTCCCGCCCACGGCACGCTCGTTGCCCCGGGCCTCAACGCGATGGTGCATCAGCACTTCTTCAACATGCGCCTCGACCTCGATATCGACGGCGTGGGAAACGCGGTCGACGAGGTCTGGACCGAGTCGCTCCCACCGGGGTCCGGCAACCCGCACGGCAACGCCTTCAGCGCACGACGGCGCCGGCTCGCGAGCGAGCTCGTGGCGCGGCGCCGCGTCGACGCCGCCTCGGCCCGCTGGTGGGAGGTCGTCAACCCGTCGATCCGCCACCGGCTCGGCGAGCCGATCGGCTACCGGCTGCTGCCGGGCGAGACGACGTTTCCCTTCGCGCAGCCCGACGCGCCGGTCAGCAAGCGCGCGGGGTTCATCCGCGAGCACCTCTGGGTGACGCCGTACCGACCCGACGAGCGCTACGCCGCCGGCGAGTACCCGAACATGCACCCCGGCGGCTCGGGCCTGCCCGAGTGGACGAGCGCCGACAGGCCGCTCGACGACCAGGATGTCGTCGTCTGGTACACGTTCGGCCACCACCACGTGCCACGGCCGGAGGACTGGCCGATCATGCCGGTCACGACGGCCGGGTTCTCGCTCAAGCCCGTCGGCTTCTTCGAGCGCAACCCCGCGCTCGACGTGCCGCCGTCGAAATCGCATTCCAAAACGAGGAGCACGACGTGAGCACCGTCGAGGGGCGAGTTGCGCTGATCACCGGCGCGAGCAGTGGCATCGGCGCCGCGACCGCCAAGACGCTCGCCGCGCAGGGGGCGAAGGTGGCGCTCGCCTCGCGCCGTGGCAGCGACGAGGGAATCGAGGGAGCGCTCGCAAGCTCGTGCGACGTCCGCGACCCGAAGCAGATCGAGCGCCTGGTGGCCGAGACGGTCGAGCGCTTCGGCCGCCTCGACATCCTCGTGGCGAACGCCGGCGTGGGCGCCTACGGCGACTTCCTCGACATCTCCGCCGAGCATCTCGAGGAGATGATCGACGTCAACGTCAAGGGGCTCCTCTACACGGTGCGCGCCGGGCTTCCGCACCTGCTCGAGAGCCCCGCCGCCGATCTGGTGGTGGTCGCCTCGATCGCCGGGCAGCGCGCGCCCGAGGGCGAGGCGATCTACGCCGCCTCGAAGTTCGCGCAGATCGGCTTCATGCGCTCGCTCGACCACGAGCTCTACCGGCGCGGCGTGCGCTGCTCGACGATCGCGCCCGGGGGCGTCTGGACCGAGTTCGCGATGGGCGAGGGCCGAGGCCGCTCGCCCGAGGATGCCGACTTGCCCGGGATGATGCGCGCGCAGGAGGTCGCCGACGCGGTGGTCCACGCCGTCACCCGGCCGCGCACGCACCGCGTGCTCGAGTCGACGATCTTGCCCATGAGCGACGACTCGATGAACTAGTGTCCCGAGTCGGAAATTCGGCAGCAGTTTCGGCGCCGTCTGGAGGGTCGGGAGACGACCCGGCGACTTGCTCGGGCGTCCGGCCCGCGCCGCGTAGCCGCGCCGTTTCCCGACCCTCCATCCACCATCGCTCCTGCGCCCGAATTTCCGACTCGCGACACTAGACAGAGGAACTCATGCCACCCAAGGTCACGATCATCGGCGGGGGCTCGAGCAGCTTCGTGCCGGTCCTCATCCGGCGCCTGATGCAGTCGGAGGCGCTCGAGGGCGCGCGGGTCTCGCTGATGGACATCGACGCCGGGCGCCTCGGCGTGATGCAGGCGCTCGCGGACAAGCTCGTGGCGAGCGAGGGCAGCGATCTCAGGGTCACGAGCGCGCTCGACCAGCGCGAGGCGCTCGTCGGCGCCGACTTCGTGATCGCCGCGATCGCCGAGGGCGGCATGGATGCCTGGGCGAACGATCTCGAGATCCCGGGTCGCTACGGCATCGTGATGCACGTCGGCGACTCGATCGGACCTGGCGGGATCATGCGCGCCTTCCGCAACGCGCCGGTGCTCGCCCAGGTTGCGCGCAACGTCGCCGAGGTCGCGCCCGACGCCTGGATCTTCAACTACACGAACCCGGCGCCGATCGAGACGCTCGCGATGCGCACGGTCGCGCCGCAGGTCAAGACCTACGGCCTCTGCTCCTGCGCGGCCGCGCCGGCGAGCCGCGAGTGGCTCGCCAAGCAGGCGGGTGTGAAGCCCGAGCAGATCGCGATGCCGCCGCTCGTCGCGGGCATCAACCACTGCGCCTCGATCCAGGCGCTGCGGCTGACCGACGGCACCGACGCGATGCCGCTCGTGCGCAAGCGCGCGACCGAGCCGGTCGTCAGGTGGGCGCTCGAGACCTACGGCGTGCTGCCCTACTGCTGGGAGCACTGGGTCGAGTTCTTCCCGCAGATGCAGCGCCTCGAGGGCCCGTACGCGGGGACGGCCCAGAACGTCAAGATGCGCTACGACATCACGACCCACGACATGGCCTACGAGCGTGCGCGCGTTGCGGGCCTGGAGGGCTTGGCGCAGAGCTGGACGGCGCCCGGCGCCGGCCCGATGATGCTCGCCGACCTGCCGGTCGGCGACGAGGACGAGGGCATCGAGGTGATCGACCTGATCGAGGCGATCGTCGCCAACGGCAACATCACGCTCGTTGTCAACGCCCCGAACGAGGGCGCGATCCCGAACCTGCCGAGCGACGCGATCGTCGAGGTCAACGCGCAGATCAACGCCTACGGCGTGCGCCCGATCCACGCGGGTCCGTTGCCCGAGCCGCTGGCAGCGCACCTGAGCCACTACTTCAACTTCCAGAAGCAGGTCGTCAAGGCCGCGCTCTCGGGCGATCGCCAGGAGGCGCTCTACGCCTTCCTGCTCGATCCGAACACCCAGTCGCACCTCGATCTCGATCAGACGCAGGCGCTGCTCGACGAGATGCTCGAGGCGAACAAGGCGCACCTGCCGCTGTTCGCGCGATAGAACGAGGACGCGGCGCGGCGCACGCTGCGCCGGCACTCCTAGGTCGCGGCACCGGGCGGTACTCTCGGCGGCGACGGTCTCCGCGCACACAGGGTCGTACGAAATCATCAAATAATGGTGATATCGTACGACCCATGACGACCCTCGCGCGTATCTACGACGTGGCCGAGGGTCAGTGCGGCTACCTCACATCGAGCGACGCTCAGCGTCTCGACCCGCCCGTCACGGCGACAGCGCTTGGCAAGCTCGCGCACGCAGGACACCTCCGCCGAGTGTCGCACGGGCTCTACCGGCTTGTGCGCTTTCCCGAGTCGGACCTCGACGCCTACGTCGAGGCGGTGCTCTGGCCGGTCGGAACAGAAGGTGTCGTGCTTGGCGAATCGGCCCTCGAGCTTCATGACATCGGAGCGTGGAACCCCTCCCGAATCCAGATCGGCGTCCCGATCGGTTGGCGGACGCACCGCGTGCCGCCGCCGGCGATTCAACTCACGCGGATCGATCCCACCGAGCTGCCAACGGCCCTGTTTGAATGCGTGCGTACCGAGACCGTGCAAAGCGCGTTCGAGCGGATCGTCCGTACCTCCTATCGGCTCGATCTGCTCAGCGATGCCCTCGCGCAGGCCGTCGATCGCCGCCAGTTCTCCGCGCGTGAAAGCGCATCGCTGCTGGGTCGGGCCCGGGCGCGCTGGTCGGCAGCAGTCGCGGTCCGATGAAGGTAAACGCGCTTCGCCGGATCGTCGACGGATACGCACGTGCGGCGGGGACGACGCCGCGTCGAGCGCAGCACTGGGTCTCGTTCATGCTGGTTGCTGCAGCGATCGAGCGCGTCGTCGAGCCGGGTGAGCCGCCGGTCCTTGTCAAGGGCGGCGTCGCGCATGGGCAGCATCGAAGCGATCGGGCCAACGCGAGCTGCTCGTGCGATGGTTCAGGTCGTCCTCAACGGGAGGCCCTGGAACTCGGTTCGGCTGGAGCTCTCGACTGCCGAGGCCGACCTCGGAGCGAGCTTCGATTCCGTCGTCATCGATCCGGCACTGAGCACGTTCAAGCTGGACGGACCGGAGACCATCGCGTGCATGCCATTGCCGTTGCAGATTGCGCAGAAACTCGACGCGCTCACCGATCTGGACGCTCCCGAAGATCCCGCCCGCTGCCGCCACGTCCTCGACGTCGTGTTGCTGCTTCCGATGGTCACCGATCGTGGCGAGCTGGCTCGCGTGGTCCACGCTGTCTTCGAGCGCCGTGGAATGCACGAGCTTCCTGCGATGGTGGATCCGCGCGCCGATTGGCCCGCCGCCTACGAAGCGTTCGCGGCGGAAGCGCCGGATGCCCCTCCGACGGTCGAGCAGGCACTGATGCCAATCGATGCGCTGCTCGCTGAGCTCACGCGATTGTGACCCCCTCGCAGAGGTAGACGTCCTGCACGGCGTGGAGCAGCTCGATGCCGTCGGCGCGCGAGCGCTGGAACGCCTTGCGGCCGGTGATCAGGCCCGTCCCGCCGGCGCGCTTGTTGATCACCGCCGTGCGCACGGCCTCGCGCAGGTCGCTCGCGCCGGCCGACGCGCCGCCCGAGTTGATCAGCCCGGCGCGGCCCATGTAGCAGCTCGCGACCTGGTAGCGCGTCTGGTCGATCGGGTGGTCGCTCATCAGCTCGGAGTAGACGCGCGGGTCGGTCTTGCCGAACTTCAGGTCGAGGAATCCGGGAGCGGCCGTCTCGGGCAGCTTCTGCTTGATGATGTCGGCCTGGATCGTCACGCCGAGATGGTTCGCCTGGCCGGTCAGGTCGGCAGCGACGTGGTAGTCGGTGCCGCCCTTCTCGTGCGGGCTGAAGGCCTCGTTCCGCAGGTAGCACCAGAGGATCGTCGCGAGGCCGAGCTCGTGGGCCTCGGCAAACGCGTCGCTCACCTGCTGCAGCTGCAGGCGCGATCCCTCGCTGCCCCAGTAGATCGTCGCGCCGACTGCGACGCAGCCCATCTCGCGCGCCTGGCGCACGCTCGCGAACGGCGTCTGCTCGAAGATGTTCGGGTAGGTCAGAAGCTCGTTGTGGTTGAGCTTCAGCACGAACGGGATGCGGTGCGCGTAGCGCCGCGCGACCGAGCCGAGCACGCCGAGCGTCGTCGCGACCGCGCTGCAGCCGCCCTCGATCGCGAGCTTGACGATGTTCTCCGGATCGAAGTAGTCGGGGTTCGGCGCGAACGAGGCGCCGGCCGAGTGCTCGATGCCCTGGTCGACCGGCAGGATCGAGAGGTAGCCCGTGCCGCCGAGGCGGCCGTGGTCGAACAGCGTCTGCAGCGAGCGCAAGACGGGAGCGGGGCGGTCGCTGTCCATCCAGACCTGCTCGATGAACTGCGGGCCCGGCAGGTGCAGCCGCGCCTTCGCGATCGTCGTGCACTCGTGCGCGAGCAGGTGCTCTGCATCGGTCTCGAGCGTGCGCTCGATGGCGGCGAGGTCGGTCATCTCAGCTCCTTCGGATTGGGCAGGGGGCCTACGGCTCGAGGTAGCGGTCCGAGAGCCGGGACGGCGCGCACACGAGCCAGGCCTCGAGCAGCGCGTCCCGCAGCGTCTCGTCGCTCACCCGTGCCAGCTCGATCAGCACGGCCGGGTAGCCGTCGAAGTGCGAGATCGTGAAGAGCCCGGGCGTCTCCTGGGCGAGCATCGCCTCCTTCACGTCGAGGTCCTCGACGGTGACGGCCACGACGGGCTGGGAGGGCGGCGTTCCATTGCCGAACCGCCGCAGGTCGGCCTTGCTGTAGGGCCGCTCCCAGGCGAACACCTTGCCGTCAACGGACCAGGCGCGGTTGCCGTGGCGCGTCACCTCACTGACCTCGTCGAGGTCCGACGCCTTCCGGGCTACGTCGTCGAGCGTCGCCATCGTCTTGAACCGTAGCGCGGGCCGGGCTGGCTCACTCGATCGGCGGCTCGAGCACCGCGCTAATCCGCCGGCTTGGCCTTCCATGCCTGGAACGTGGCGAGCAGGGCCGAGCGCGTCTCGGCCGGCAGCTCCTCGACGGGAACGACGCCGCTCGCGCTGATCGTCGCACGCATCTGCTCGACATAGATGCTGCAGTTCGTGCAGATCGCGACGTGCTTGGCGAAGCGGGCGCGGTCCTCGGGCGTGAGCATGTCCTCGAGGTAGTCGGTGATCAGCTCCGCGAGGCCCTGGCAGGTCAGCTCAGGCGGCTCGAAATACGCGCTCATGCGAGCTCCTCCTCGAGCGCCATCCGCACCCTCGTGCGCGCACGGTGGAGCAGCACGCGCTGGTTCCCCTCGCTGATCTCGAGGAGCTCGCAGACCTCGCCCGAGTTGAAGCCCTCGACGTCGCGCAGCGTGATCACGCTGCGCTGCGACGCCGGCAGCTCAGCGATCGCGGCGTGCACCATCGAGACCGTCTCGGACGAGAGCAGGAGCTGCTCGGGGCTGAGGTTCCAGGATCGCACCGGCGAGGCCCAGTGGCCGGCCATCGGGTCGGGCAGCTGCACGAAGCGGTCGGGGTCCATCGCAGGTCCGTCGCCGTCGTCGGAGCCGAGCGACGAGAAGGGCACGATGCGCGCGTCTCGGGCGCCGCGCGTGCGGGCGATGTTCATCACGATGCGATAGAGGAACGTGCGCAGCGAGGAGCGCCCCTCGAAGCGGTCGAGCGCCTTGAGGAGGCCGATCCAGGCTTCCTGGACGACCTCCTCGGCGGTCTCGCGCGACGAGACGTACTGCTGCGCGACGCGGATCATCGCGGCCTGGTTTTGCTCGACGAGGCGCATGAATGCCGACTCGTCGCCGGCCCGCAGGGCGGCGATGAGCGCGCGATCCTCGGCCGCCGACGCGGGCTCGGCAGACAGCTCGTGTGGCATGGCCCTCCCGGTCCCCACCCGTCGACTGCGAGAGTAGCGACCGAGACGCCCGCGCGCGAGCGTGTTTCGTCGACGTTCATCGGGCTCACGCGCTCGCGGGCTCGCCGATCGAGCAGGTCACGCCGGTGCCGCGTAGGTTGCAGTAGCCGCCCGGGTTCGCGTGCAGGTACTGCTGGTGGCGGTCCTCGGCGTAGTAGAACGTCTGCGCCTCGTCGAGCTCGGTCGTGACGGGGCCCTTCCCCATCGCGGCGAGCGCCGCCTCGTAGGCCGCCCGCGACCGCAGCACGGCCTCGCGCTGCCCGTCCGTCGTCCAGTAGATCGCGGAGCGGTACTGCGATCCACGGTCGTTGCCCTGGCGCATGCCCTGCGTGGGGTCGTGGTTCTCCCAGAACAGCCGCAGCACCTCGTCGAACGGGATCAGCGACGGGTCGTAGGCGACCAGCACGATCTCGGCGTGCCCGGTGCGGCCGCTGCAGACCTGCTTGTAGTCGGGGTTTGTCGACTCGCCGCCGGCGTAGCCGACCGCGGTCACCCAGACGCCGGGCGTCTGCCAGAAGAGGCGCTCGGCGCCCCAGAAGCAGCCCATCCCGAGCTGCACCGTCTCGATCCCCTCGGGGAACGGCGGCGTCAGCGGCCGGTTGAGCACGCGGTGGAGGGCGCGCGGCACGATCGCGCCGCGCTCGTCATCGCTGGTGGCGTCGGAGCGAGCGCCGCCGAACATGCTCGTCAGGGAGCGCATCAGGAACCTTCCTTGGGGTCGATCGTGAGGGCGGCGGAGTTGATGCAGTAGCGCTCGCCCGTGGAGGTGGGACCGTCGTTGAAGACGTGGCCGAGGTGTGAGCCGCAGCGGCGGCAGAGCGCCTCGGTGCGGGCCATTCCCATGCTGCGATCGGTCTTCAGCTCGACGCGGTCATCGCCGGTCGGCCGGTCGAAGCTCGGCCAGCCCGTGCCCGACTCGAACTTCGCGCTGGAGTCGAACAGCTCGGCCCCGCAGGCGCCGCAGTTGTAGGTGCCGTCGTGCTTCAGGTGGAGGAGCTCGCCGGTGCCGGGGCGCTCGGTCGCGGCCTCGCGCAGGACGCGGTAGGCCATCGGATCGAGGCGCGCGCGCAGCTCGGCGTCGTCGAGCTGCACCTCGCGCTCGACGCTCTCGGTCTCGGAGTGATGCTTTCGGAAAATGCTCATGCCCCTCAGTCTGTCAGCGCGCCCGAGCGTTACACGACTGCCGCTCGTTTCGTGAATGGGTAGAGTCGCCGGATGGGCGCTGACCGGTACCTCGCGAAGCGCGAGACGCTCGGAGATCTCGAAGTCGCCTTTGGCTACCAGTCCGTCCGCGTTCTCGACACGTCGGAGCTCGCCGCCGGGCAGGACGGTTACGCGGGCGAGGGTTGGTCGGCGACGTGGCTGGTCATCGCCACCGAAGACTTGTTGGGCGATCCGATCTTCGTCGATTTGGCATCCGATGCGCTCGCGGTGTTCACGGCTGCGCACGGCGAAGGCACGTGGGAGCCTGTCCCGATCGCTGATTCGCTGGATGCGTTCGTGGCCGCGCTGCACGCCGTTCAAGCCATCTCGGTCGGCAGAGGCAATCCGGTGCAGCTCGAGCAGAACCCGCTTCCTGACGACGAGCGTCTCGCGCTCGTAGCCGGGATCCAGGCGTCGAGCCCCGCGTCGGATATGGAGTTCTGGGACAGCTGGCTGTTCGTCGACTGGTCTGAGTAGTAGCCCGCGCGTGGCGAGCCTGCATACACCGCTCTGCGACCTCGCCGGCATCCGCGTGCCGATCCTGCTGGCCGGCATGGCGGGCGGGCCGAGCAATCCCGAGCTCGTTGCCGCGGTGACGCGCAGCGGCGGCCTCGGAGT
>JANLRV010000228.1:0-8473 GCA_031361905.1 Actinomycetes bacterium | reverse complement strand
CGGCTCCTGTACCGAACGGAACCGCAAGAGGCGATCACCGTCCAGGCGCCGTGAGACGCCGCCGGCCATCGCGAGGCATTCTGTGAGAGCTTCTTAGCCTGGAGCCACCGTGTGGTGGGGTCGTGGCGGGTCTGCTGGTGGTCGTCAGGACGGGCTGCGCTGTCGCAGGCGCGGCCGGACGCCTCGGCCAGACAGCGCAGCCCGGAGCGCACCACGCGGCTGGGTGCCCGCGAGCGAAGCGACCGGGCACCCACCCGCGTGGGGAGCGGCCTGACTGAAGCCAGCAGGATGCGACACACCCACCACACGGTGGCTCCAGGCTTAGGACGGTGCGCACGGTCCGGACAGCGGTAAGCTGTCCGGACGTGAGCGTCGCCACCCGTCCGCATGCGATTGCCGTCCCGGCACGGGCGTCGCTCTCGGACTACCTCGAGCTCCTCAAGCTCGGGATCATGCAGCTCGTGCTCGTCACCACCGTCGGGGCGATGGCGTTCGCCGCCCAGGGCTGGCCCTCGACGCGCCTCGTCGCCGCGACCGTCGCCGGGATGGCGCTCGTCGCCGGCGGGTCGAGCGCATTCAACCACTGGTACGACCGTGACATCGATCGCCTGATGGCGCGCACGCGCGACCGCCCGGTCGCGAGCGGGCGCGTGCCGGCGGTGCAGGCGCTCGCGATCGGGATCGGCTGCGGCGTCGTCGGGGTCGTCGAGCTGGCGGCTCTCGTGAACGCCCAGACGGCGCTTTACGGGCTCGCCGGCTACGTCGTCTACGTGCTCGTCTACACGGTCTGGCTGAAGCGTCGGACGCCTTACAACATCGTGATCGGCGGCGCGGCCGGCTCTTTTCCGCCGCTCGCGGGGTGGGCCGCGGTGACCGGCACGATCGACGCCTCGGCGATCGCGCTCGCGATCTACCTCTTCCTCTGGACGCCGCCGCACTTCTACGCGCTCTCGCTGCTCCTCAAGGACGACTACGCCGAGGCCGGCGTCCCGATGCTTCCCGTCGTCGCCGGCGTGCGCGTGACGGCGCGCCACGTGCTGGTCTACACGATCCTGCTCGTCGCCTCGTCGCTCGTCCCGGTCGCTCTCGGCACGCTCGGCCTCGTCTACGCGGCGCTCGCCGCGGTCGCGGGCGGCTGGTTCATCGTGCTCGCCATCCGGCTCGACCGTGCGCCCGACGATCGCGCGCTGGCGCGGCGCACGTTCCTCTTCTCGATCGCCTATCTCGCCGCGACCTTCGTCGCGATGGGCGTCGATCGCGCCCTGTCCGGCGTGCTCAGCTGAAGAGGTCGCTCGCGGCTCGCGCGAGCACCGTGCCGACGCGCTCGGCGTCGACCACGCAGATCGCCCGGCCGCCCTCGCGGCGGACCTCGATCAGGCCGGCCTCCCGCAGCTGGCGCACGTGCACCGAGGCGGTCGGCTGCGCGATCATCGCCTCGCGCGCGATCTCGCCGACCGTCAGGGGGCCGTGGCCGAGCAACGCGAGGATCGTCAGGCGCGTCGGATCGCCGAGCACCTTCAGCTGCCCGGCGACGCGCTCGACCGTCGCCCGCCGGCGTGCACGGTCGTCGCGTGCGTCGCTCGTGCCGATTGCGATCGAGAGCGAGCCCGGCAGGTCGAGGATGTGACCGTGCGTGCCCGCGAAGTACGTCGGCGCGATCACGACGCGTCCCGCCTCGATCGCCTCGTCGACGAGCGGCCGGAAGGCCGGACGCCGCGCGACGTGGCCCAGCGGGATCAGCTCGAGCGGCGAGCTGCCGCGCTCGAGCTGCGCGCGGAAGCGCTCGACCAGCTCGTTGACGACGGGCTCGCCGTGCTCGACCCAGGCGGGCCGCGCGATCAGCTCGGCGTCCCGCACGAGCGCGGCATAGCGCGCCCGCTGATCGGCATCGACGCGCAGGTGGTCGAGCCGCCGGCGCGAGATCACGCGCTCCTCCTCGGGCTCGGTGCGCAGGCCGATGTCCGCCCCCTGCTCCACGCCGATGCCGTCGAGCAGGTTGAGCGGCTCGACGCTCGAGCCGTACAGGCAGCCGAGCCCGTCGGCCATCACGAGCAGCTCGGCGAGCACCGCGTGGCCGTCGTCCCACAGCTCGCGCCCGCGATCGTGCACGGACTCGTGGCCGGGCGGGAGTGGAAGGTCCTCGAACTCCTTGTGCTCGCAGCACCCGAGCAGCATCCACGACAGCTCGATCGCGAACGAGGGCTCCACCCTGTTCTGCGAGGGACGGCTCTCGGTGTCTCGTGCGAATGGCATAGTTATATAACTATATCATAGTATTGATCTAAAGAGACAGCTACTCTACCTCTACACCGCCGAGACGAGGAGGCTCACCGTGCTCCCCACGCACCCGACGTTCCGCGAGGCACTGCTGCACGACCATGAACGCGAGCTACGCCGTCGCCTGCGGCATGCGCATCACGCGAGGCCGCGCGGCCACGATGCGCTGAGGCTGCGCGCCGTCGTGGTGGTCGCGCGGGCGCTGCGGCTGGGCGTCGCGGTCGAGCGACGCGCCGAGGACTCGGCGACCGTGCACGTCCGCACCGGCTGCGCGCGTGTCTGACTGACCGACTGGTGCGGTCACGCGGCGCGATCGAGGATGGTCACGGTCGACGTGTCCTCCTCGCGCATCGAGACAGGCGTGATCGCCGACTCGCCGCCGAAGAGCGGCTCGCAGGACGAGTAGCCCGCTGCGATCTTGACGAGCTGGCGGGCGATCCGGCGCTCGTGGTTGATCACGATCGGCGATGAGAGGTCGACGGTCGCCGAGCGCATCTCATCGTTGATATCGACGAGGCAGTAGATCGAGACCTGGTCGGCCGAGCTGACGCCGAGCGTCCGCATGTCCCCGTCGACGAGCTCGATCTCGTACTCCCAGTGGAACGCCCAGGGGAGCACGATCGGCAGCGCGATCGCGGGCTCCTCGAGTGACTGCAGCCAGAGGAAGACCGAGTCCGGCCTGCGCTTCAAGACCGTGAACCAGTTGAGGTGCGTCAGCCCCGCCACTCCGGCCGGGAATTCGAGGATCGCGTCATCCGCGATCTCGAAGCGTCCGAAGCGTGTGGATTTGTAGGTCGGCATGAGGCGGGGCGAGCGGATTCCGCTCTTCGCCCAGTATCGGCAGTGGTCCTGCCGAGTTGAGGGCCGCCGGTGCGAATCCCTTGATCGAGCGACGTCCGATCGCGTTGCTATCACTCACCAGCGATGCCGAGAGCCGACCCACGGTCTTCCGACTCGCTCGAGACGCTGGTCTTGACCGTGGCGGCCTCTGTGGCGGCGCTCGCCGGAATCGCACACTTCGTGCAACCGGCGGCGACCGCTCCGCTGCTCGCCGGCGCGGCCGTGCTCTCGGGGGTCAGCGCCATCGGCGTGCTCGTTCCGGTGGTCGCGATGATCCTTCCCCTCCCCCTCTCCGTGCGCCTCGCGGTCGCGACGGCGGGCGGTGCCTCGTGGCTTCTGACCCGGCTGCTCGCGGTCAAGGCGCGCCGGCTCGAACGGCGCGCGCTCCGCGATGGGCTGACCGGCCTGTATCGGCCCGAGCTGTTCCGGGAGACGCTCGCGCTCGAGCTCAAGCGCGTGCACCGCTATGGAGGCGGCGTCGCGCTCGTGCTGTTCGACCTCGACGACTTCAAGCGCATCAACGACGGCTATGGCCACTCCGCGGGCGACGATGTGCTCGTCGCGGTCGCGCGAGTGATCTCGCGCAACGCTCGCAGCTCCGATCTCGTCGCACGCTACGGCGGCGAGGAGATCGCGCTGCTCGTGCAGGGCGATGCGCGCTCCGCCGGGATCGTCGCGCAGCGCACGCTCGCTCAGATCGAGCTGCTCACGATCCGCCGCGAGATCGCGGTGACCGCGTCGGCCGGCGTCGCCGACTCGCAGAGCTTCGCGGCCCCCGCCCCGCTCTTCGAGGCGGCGGACGAGGCGCTCTACGAGGCGAAGCGACGCGGCAAGAACCGCGTCGTCGTGGCCGGGCGCGACGGGACCACGGCATTCGAGGTCGCGCATGGCCGCGAGCGCGTCGCCGCCGGCTGACTCCGGGCCGGGCTAAGAATCTCTCACAGAATGCCTCGCGATGCCTGGCGGCGTCTTCTTTCGTGCCTCTGCTGGTAGCAGAGGGACGAAACACCGGGTCAAGCCGCTCGCGGCTTGACACTCGCCTGGACGGTGATCGCCTCTTGCCGATCCCTTTGGCACAGGAGCGGCTTCGAGGCGATCCCGCCTCAGACTGGCGAGCCACTCACCAGCCACTCACGACTCATTCTGAAACGAACTCTTAGAAGCATTTCGTTAGCGCTTCTCAGCCTCCGGGTGGGAAGCTCCACGGATCGGCTCGCTCGAGCTGCGCGCCGAGCGCGAGCAGCAGGTCCTCGCGGCCGAGCGCCGCGACGAGCTGGACTGCGCCGGGGAGACCGCTCGCGGAGCGCCCGGAGGGGATGCTCAAGGCCGGCTGGCCGGTGATGTTGAACGGCTGCGCGAAGCACCAGATCGCGCGAAAGACCGGCAGGATCGCGAGCGGATCATCCGCCGGCGGCACGAGGTCCGCGAGGAGCGGTGCGGGAAGGCCCGTCGCCGGCGTTAGCAGCACGTCGTGCTCGCCGCTCCACCAGGCGCTCACCCGCGCGCTGTAGGCGCGCTCGTAGGCCTGGCTCTGCGCATGCTGGGCATCGGACGTGAGCGCGCCTGCAGAGGCGAGCGCCCACGTGAACGGCTCGACATCTTGCTGCTCGAGGGGGCGTCCGACGAAGCTCGCGATGCCCTCGATCATCAGCGACGTCTCTCGCGAGATCGAGAGGAACGTCTGCTCGACGAAGCCGTCATCGGTGAGGTCGAGCTCGACCTCAGAGACGTCGTGACCGAGCGACTCGAGCAGCCGCGCCGCGCGCAGCGTCGCCTCCACGCAATCGGCGTGCGGCGGTTCAGCCGACCTGCCGACACTCGTCAGGAAGCCGATCCGGAGCGGTTTCGGGTCGATCTTGACCGATCCGGCGAAGCTGTCGGCCGGGAGGTCCAGCGAGTAGGGATCGCCCGCCTCCGGGCCCGCCAGCAGGTCGAGCGCGAGGGCGGCGTCGCGCACGCTGCGGCAGATCACGTGCTCGACCAGGTTCGGGTCGACGATCGGAAGCGAGGAGGTGCGCCCGCGGCTCGGCTTCAGGCCGACGACGCCGCAGAACGCCGCCGGAATGCGGATCGAGCCACCGATGTCGCTCGCGTGCGCGATCGGGACGAGGCCCATTGCCACCGCCGCAGCGGCTCCGCCGCTCGATCCGCCGGCGCTCCGATCGCGAGCCCAGGGGTTCGACGTCGGGCCGTGCAGGATCGGCTGGGTCGTCGGCTGCAGGCCGAACTCGGGCATCGCCGAGACGCCGACGCAGACGAGGCCGGCGTCGCGGAAGCGACCGCCGAGCGGCGTCGTCTCGGGAGCGCAGCGCCCGAGCTCGCGCAGCAGGCCGCTGCCGAGGTGCTGGGGAAGGCCCTCGAAGCTCGCGCCGGCGTCCTTGAGCAGGAACGGGACGCCACCGAGCGGGCGCTGCGCGAGACCCGGCTGCTCGGCGACGGCGGTGCCGAGCTCGGCGAGCGGCGTCTCGAGCGCGGCGAGGGGATCCGCGGCGATCCGGCCGATCGCGGCGTCCACGAGCTCTCGGGGCGACACCTCACGGCTCGCGACGAGCTCGTGCTGGGCGGTCGCGTCGAGAGCAGAGAGGGTGCCGGGCATTCGCTTCGCTGCGATTCTACGAGCCTGGCCCATAGGTACGATCGGCGGGTGCCAGCAGGAGATCCGCCAGACCCTCGCGTCGAGCGCCTCGGCGAGTACCGGGCCAAGCGCCGCTCGGGACGCACGCCAGAGCCCATCGATCCCGGCGTCGAGGACGAAGGCCGGCGCTTCGTCGTGCAGCGCCATCTGGCGCGGCAGCTGCACTACGACCTCAGGCTCGAGCGAGGGGGCGTGCTCCTGAGCTGGGCGCTGCCGCGCGGCGTTCCGCTGCGGGCAGGCGAGCGCGCCCTGGCGGTGCACGTCGAGGACCATCCCCTCGCCTACGCCGAGTTCGAGGGCGAGATCCCGTCCGGCGAGTACGGCGCAGGCCGCGTCGAGATCTGGGACCGGGGCGTCTACGAGCTCGTCAAGGAGCGCTCGGATGGAACGCTCACCGTCGTCCTCGACGGTAAGCGGCTGCAGGGCGAGTGGGCGCTCGTTCCCGCCCATCTCGACGGCAACGAGCGCAACTGGCTGATCGTCCGGGCCGCCAAGAACCTGCCGGAGAGGCACGACGTGGAGCTCGCGCCGATGCTCTCGCGCTCGAGCGAGGAGATACCGACGGGTGCGGACTGGCGGTTCGAGATCAAGTGGGACGGCATCCGCGCGCTCGCGCGCGTCCATGGCGCACGGGTCGAGCTCGTCAGCCGCAATGCGATCTCGCTGGATGAGCGCTTCCCGTCGCTGCTGCGTGCGATCCCGCGCGCGGTGCGCTCGAGCGACTGCGTGATCGACGGCGAGATCTGCGCGCTCGACGCGGACGGCTCGCCGAGCTTCTCGCTGTTGCAGCGAGGCGGGGGTACGACGGCCTTGATGGCGTTCGACCTGCTCGAGCTCGACGGCCGGGATGTCACGCGGGAGCCGTGGAGCGAGCGCCGCCGGCTGCTCGCCGAGCTGCTTGACGACGAGGTCGACGTGGTGCGGCTGTCGCGGGCCTTCGAGGACGGCGCCGCGCTGCTTGCAGCGGCGCGCGAGCGCGCGCTCGAGGGGATCATGGCGAAGCGGGTCGATTCACCCTATCGCTCGGGCAAGCGGAGCGATGACTGGCGCAAGATCAAGCTGCGGCAGCGCGAGACGGTCCGGATCGCGGGCTACACGCGCGGCAAGGGCGGGCGCTCGGCGCTCGGCGCCCTCGTGCTCGCAGACGACACGCTCGCGTGGGTCGGCAACTGCGGCAGCGGGATCGGCGACCGGGAGATCGAGGAGCTGCTCGCGGCGCTCCAGCCGCTTCGCCGCGGGACGGCGCCTCTCGCCGGCGATGCGCGCCCTCGTGGCGCCGCGGCAGCCGGGATCACCTGGGTCGAGCCCGAGCTCTCGTGCCTCGTCAGCTTCGCCGAGCGGACCGTCAACGGGCGCTTGCGCGCCCCGGTCTTCGAGAGCCTCGAGCGGCCGGCGCGCGTCGTCAAGCAGACGAACCGGGACAAGCTGTTCTTTCCTGACGAGCAGATCACCAAGGGCGATCTGCTCGATTACTACCGGGCGATCGCACCGGCGATGGTGCCCCACCTGCGAGGACGACCCGTGACGATGGTCCGCTTTCCCGACGGGATCACGGGAAAGAGCTTCTTCCAGAAGCAGCGCCCATCGCACACGCCGGACTGGATCGCCTCGGCGACGCTCGCGAGCCGTTCCGACGGTGGCGGGCGTGCGATCGCTTACTCGCTCGTCGACGATTGCGACGCGCTGCTCTGGATGGTCAACGCGGGCTGCATCGACGTGCACGTCGCGCAGGCGCGTGCCGCGAGCTTCAGCTCGCCCGACTTCCTGCTCTTCGACCTCGACCCGGCTGCCGGCTCCTCGCAGCAGGACGTGGCGCAGGTTGCGCTGCTCGTCCGCGACGCGCTCGCGATCTTCGGTCTGACGGGCTACGCGAAGACGTCGAGCGTCGACGGGATGCACGTGCTCGCGCCGATCGCGCGCGGTCACGGCTACGACGAGGCGCGCAACCTCGTGCGCTTGATCGCGGCCGCGCTCGAGCGGGCGCACCCGGGGCTCGTTACGACCGAGTGGCCGAAGGAGCGCCGCCGCGGCGTGCTGATCGACTCCAACCAGGTCGGCTACGCCCGCACGATCTCGGCGGCCTACTCGGTGCGTCCACGACCCGGCGCCCCGGTCTCGTTGCCGGTCACCTGGGACGAGGTCGAGGCCGGTCTCGGCGTGGAGCTTTCGATGCAGTCCGCGCTCGACCGCGTGGAGCGGCACGGCGACCTGCTGGCTCCTCTGCTGGAGCCGGGGCCGCCGCTTCCCGACGGGCTCGGCGCCAGCCGTGAGAGCTGACCGAGCTGCAGCAAGCTAAGAAGCTCTAACAGAATGCCTCGCGATGCCTGGCGGCGTCTCTCTGGCGCCTGGACGGCGATCGCCTCTTGCGGTTCCGTTCGGTACAGGAGCCGCTGCAAGGCGATCCCCGCCCAGGCTTGCGAGCCACTCGCCAGTCGTTCACGAATCATTCTGTTAGAGCTTCTAAGCCCGCGGGGGCCGCAGCGCGGCGAACGGATCGGTGACCGTGAGCTCCCGGGTCGAGAAGCGGTAGCGCGTTGCGGGCCGGCCGCCCGCACGGCCCGAAGGCGAGAGCTCGCCGGTCGGCTCGATCGAGCCGCGGCGCACGAGCACCCGCTGCAGGTTCGTCGGGTCGAGCTCGTGGCCGAGCGCGGCCTCGTAGATGCGCCGCAGCTCGCTGATCGTGAACTCCTCAGGCCCGAGCGCGAAGCCGAGGTTCGTGTA
>JANLRV010000207.1:0-3966 GCA_031361905.1 Actinomycetes bacterium | reverse complement strand
GCAGCCGCGACGCTTGCGGCGGTACCGGATGCGATCGACGGCGGATCCTTCCGCAGCGTGCTCGAGCCTCGCATCGGAACCTCGGCGCCCCTCCGCTCGATCTCGATCGTCGATGCGAGAACGCGAACCGTGCTCGCGTCTGCCGGCCCCGAGAGCCCGATCCTGTCGCGCGCGGCGACGGGAACCTGGACGGCTCTGGCCCGGCGAGCGCGCCTGCCCGTGGCGCAGCTGCTCGGCTTGTCCGGCCCGCCCGAGCGTCGCATCGTGCGCGTCAGTGTCGCCGTCGACGGCCACCCGGGCCGCTTCATCATCGAGGAGATCCAGGTTGCCGGAGCGATCGGGACGATCGCACGGTCGGCGAGCGACGTCGGCATCGCGTTCTATCTCGACACCTCCGCGTCGCCGATCTCGCTGATCGGCTCGAACACGAGCGATCTCCCCCTGAAAGGCGAGAGCGTGACGACGCCGGTCACGATCGTGGGATCGAAGGCGTTCGTGGTCGTCGCCCGCCAGGGCGATCTGCTCGGAGGCGTGGCGCACGCGCTGCCCCTCCTGATCCTCGCAATCGGCGGGCTGCTCGCGCTGCTCGCGGCGCTCGTGGTGGCCCACCTCGGCCGTCGCCGGCACGACGCGCTGGAGCTCGCAGACGCCCTGCGCGGCCGGCACGACGAGCTGACGCTGGTCTCGACCGCCTTGGCGGCCAGCGAGGCCGAGTACCGCGGGGTCTTCGATGCCGCGACCGACCTGATCGCGATGCTCGACGAGACCGGTGCGATCGAGAAGATCAACCCGCGCGGGCTCCAGCTGCTCGGCCGCGACGAGGCGGATGTGATCGGCTGCACGCTCGTGCTGCTCGCCGCGCCCGGCAGCGTCGATCGGTTGCAGCTGCGCCTCGACAAGCTCTCGGCCGGATCGTCACCCGAGGAGTCGACCGAGGTTGAGCTGCTCGATGTGGACGATCGTCCCGTGGCCCTCGATCTGCGTCTCTCGGCGCGCTCCAACGGATCCGTGCAGCTGATCGGCCGCGACGTGCGTGAGCGGCGCCGCTACGAGGAGGAGCTCGAGCGGCGCGCGTTCGAGGATCCGCTGACGGGCCTGGCGAACCGTTCGCGGTTGCGCGCGCGTGTCGACGAGGCGCTCACGACGGCGACGGCGGCTGCGCTGATGGTCGTCGACCTCGACGACTTCAAGCGCGTCAACGACACGCTCGGGCACGGTGCAGGCGACGAGGTGCTGCGCATTGCGGCAGAACGGATTGCCGTCTGTGCCGGAGCCGACGGCCTCTGCGCCCGGCTCGGCGGCGACGAGTTCGGCATCTTCGTGCCCGGTGGCCCGAAGCTGGCGACCCAGCTCGCCGAGCGGCTGCTCGAGGCGTTCGACGAGCCCTTCCCGCTCGCGCGGCGCTCGATCACGATCACGCCGAGCATCGGCATCGCGGGTCAGCTCGGCGACGCCACGACGAGCGATCTCCTGCGGGATGCCGATATCGCGATGTACCGCGCCAAGGTCACGGGCAAGGGACGCTTCACGGAGTTCTCGGAAGAGATGCTGGCAGCGCTCCGCGACCGCCACGAGCTGGCCGACGACCTGCGCCGGGCGATCCAGAACGGCGAGATCGTCACGGCCTACCAGCCGATCGTCGAGATCGAGTCGCGACGGATCACGGCGATCGAGGCGCTCGCCCGCTGGGATCATCCGACCCGAGGACGGCTCGCGCCCGATCAGTTCATCGCGCTCGCCGAGGAGACCGGCCTGATCGTGCCGCTTGGCCGGCGCGTGCTCGCGCTCGCGCTGGCTGATCTCGCGAGCCTGCGCGAGCTCGTCCCCGACCTGCGCGTCTCCGTCAACGTCGCGGCTCGCGAGCTCGACGAGCCCGACTTCGATCGATCGATCGGCGAGTCCCTCGCGGCTGCCGGGTTGCCGCCGGACGCGCTGATCCTCGAGCTCACCGAGAGCGCGCTCGTCAGCTCGGCGCGCAGCTTCGAGACGCTCGACCGCATCGGCGCGATGGGCATTCGCCTGGCGCTCGACGACTTCGGCTCGGGCTACTCGAGCATCGACTACATGCGCCGGCTCCCGATCAGCATCCTCAAGGTCGATCGCGCGTTCATGCGCACCGATGAGACGAGCGGCGAGATCCTCGACGCGATCGTCTCGCTCGCGGTCAGCCTCAAGCTCGAGACGGTCGCCGAGGGGATCGAGACCGACGATCACCATGCGCTCGCACGGGGTGCTCACGTGCAGCGAGGGCAGGGATTTCTCTACGCGCGGCCGACGACGGCGGACGAGATCCGGACGCTGCTGGCGGATCCGGCCGCCGAGCGCGCGGCTGCCTGAGAGCCGGTTTACGGGCGCTCGGGGCGAGCGGCGCGTCCGCTCCGCCGGAGCGCGATGCCGGAGAGCGTCTCGAGCACGGTGCGGTGCGCGGCCATGGCCGTCACGTCCGCGTGGTCGTACGGTGGCGAGACCTCGACGACGTCCATCGCGACGAGGTCGACGCGGCTTGCGACGGTGCGCGCGCAGCGGAGCAGCTCCCTGGTCGTCATGCCGCCTGGCTCGGGAGTGCCGGTCCCCGGCGCGAACGCCGGGTCCATCACGTCCACGTCGATCGTCAGATACACGCGCGGCGCCTTCGAGACCGCGTGCGCGATCGCCTCCTCGAGCACCGTGCCGAGGCCGCGGTCGTCGATCTCGTCCATCGTGTGCCAGCGGATGCCGTGGTCGCGCATCCACTGGAACTCGTCGGGCCACGGCCAGGAGCCGCGCAGGCCGACCTGCACGAGGTGGTCGCCGCGCATGAAGCCCTCGGTCACGCCCCGGTAGAACGGGGTGCCGTGCGAGTTCGCGACCCCGAGCACGTCGGCTCCGGTGTCGGCGTGGGTGTCGAAGTGGATCACCGAGTAGCCGTCGGCGCCGTGCTGATCGGCGAGGGACTGCATCACCGGGATCGAGAGCGAGTGGTCGCCGCCGAGCGTGATCGCGATGGCGCCGGCCGCACCGATCTCGCCGATCGCCGTCCGCAGCCGGGCGTGCGAGGTCGCGAGGTCGGCGGGCGTCGCCTCGATGTCGCCGTAATCGACGACCGTCAGCTCGGCGAACGGATCGATGCCGAGCTCCATGTGCGGGCGACAGGCGGGCGGGCCGACGTCGTCTGCGAGGCGGATCGCACGCGGGCCGAAGCGCGTCCCCGGGCGATACGAGACCCCGTCGTCGAACGGCGCCCCGACGATCGCGACGTCGACGCCGGCGAGCTCGGCGGCGTCGAGCACGAGCGGCAGACGGCAGTAGGTGAGGCCCACGCCGGCGTAGCCGGGCTCGTGGGAACGGTTCGCGTGAATCACGCGGCGGAGTCTACGCCACGGCCGAGGCGACGATCAGGTCCTCGAAGGCCGAGCCGACGGCCTTGAACAGGGTCACGTCCTCGGGGCTCGTCCGCACGCTCGCGCCGCGCACGAGACCGGGCAGGTCGGTCAGGATCCTCTCGACAGAGAAGCTGCCCTCGTCGATCGCCCGCAGCAGGTCGCCTGCCTCTGCCAGGGCGGCTTCGACGTCATCGACTGCGACGCGTGCGCGCGCGACGGTCGCCGACGGCACCTCTCGCCGCTCCGGCAGGTAGGAGCCGATCGCCGCGATGTGCGTGCCGGGGCGGATCCACGCGTCCTCGAAGAGCGCCTCGGTCGTGCTCGTGCAGGTGCACACGACGTCGGCGTCGCGAACCGCCTCGGCATCGCCCGCGGCGATCTCGACGCCGGTGTCGGAGAGCTCGGCGGCGAGCGCCTCGGCGGCCTCGCGGCGGCGTCCCACGATCGTGACACGCGTGAGCGGGAGCACGGCTCGCATCGACTCGACGTGGGCTCCGGCCTGCACGCCGGTGCCGAAGACGACCATCGTCGACGACTCCGGGCGTGCGAGATGCCGAGCGCCGAGCGCCGAGATCGAGGCCGTGCGGATGCGCGTCAGCTCGGC
>JANLRV010000179.1:0-20158 GCA_031361905.1 Actinomycetes bacterium | reverse complement strand
GCCGACCACGAGGTCGGGGCGCAGGCCGAGCGGCTCGGCCGACTCGAGTCCCGAATCGGCGCAGATCACGAGCGCGTGCTCCGGCAGCGGCAGCCGCCGGTCGGCGCGCTTCCCGCCGCTGAGTATGAGTGCCTGCATCGCCGCTCCCTCCGCTGGAATTACCCAGATCAGGTTCACGGGTCGATGACGGCTCGCTCATCCTCTCAGCCCGGCGCCTCCGAGCTCCCCACTGCGCGGTAGCTTAGGGCCTATGTCGGTAGGTGAGGTGAGGGTTAGACGAGCGGCGGGCAAGCAGGGCGTGAGATCGTCTCGCCGACGCTCCTGTAACAAACGGAACGACAAGAGATGATCTCACGCCCTGCGCCAGCCCGACGCGGTCAGGCACCGCGTCACCTACCGACATAGGCTCTCACTCTCGGGCGAGGGCGAGGTGCGACCGCAGCGACGCGAGCGCCGCGACCAGCTCGCCGATCATCGCGTCCGTGTGCAGCGGCGTCGGCGCGATCCGCAGGCGCTCCGTGCCCCGGGGCACGGACGGGTAGTTGATCGGCTGGACGTAGATCGCGTGGTCCATCAGCAGGGTCTGCGCGACCGCCCGGCAGCGCTCGGCGTCGCCGACCATCACGGGCACGACGTGGCTGTCGTTCGCCATCACGGGGATCTCGGCCGCGGCCAGCGCGCCTCTCAGCGAGGCGATGCGGCGCTGGTGCAGCTCACGCTCGCTGGTGCTCGTGCGCAGATGTCGCACGCTCGCGAGGGCGCCCGCGGCGATCGCGGGCGGGATCGAGGTCGTGAAGATGAATCCGCTGCCGAAGCTGCGCACGCAGTCGACGAGCGCGGCGGGACCGGCGATGAAGCCGCCGATCACGCCGTAGCCCTTCGCGAGGCTGCCCTGGATCACGGTCACGAGCGGCTCGACGCCGAGATGCTGCGCCACGCCCCCGCCCTGGCCGCCGCAGAGCCCGGCCGCGTGGGTCTCGTCCAGGTAGGTGAGCGCGCCGAGCTCGCGCGCGACGGCGCACAGCTCGGCGAGCGGGGCGACGTCGCCGTCCATCGAGTAGATCGACTCGAAGGCGACGATCTTCGGCCGCTCGGGGTCGAGGCCGGCGAGCAGCGCGCGCAGGTGCTCCGGATCGGAGTGGCGGAAGATCAGGCGCTCGGCGGTCGAGTGACGGATGCCATCGATCATCGAGGCGTGGTTGCGCTCGTCGGAGAGGATCACGCAGCCCGGCAGGAGCGTGCCGAGCGCGCGCAGGCTGGCATCGTTGGCGACGAACCCGGAGGTGAAGACGAGCGCGCGCTCCTTGCCGTGGAGGTCGGCGAGCTCGTGCTCGAGCTCGCCGATCAGGTCATGGCTCCCGCCGATGTTCCGCGTCCCGCCGGAGCCCACGCCATGCTTGGCGACGGCCTCGACCGTCGCCTCGATCACGGCTGGGTGCATGCTCATGCCGAGGTAGTCGTTGCTGCACCAGTCGACGACCTCGCGTCCGTCGACCTGCACGAGCGGCGAGCGACCGCGGTGACGCGTCAGCTCGGTGAACTGGCGGTAGCGGCCCTCCTCCCGCACCTCGTCGAGCAAGCGCTCGAAGACGCGCAGGTGGTCGGCCTCGCTGGCGATCGACCCCACGCCCGGAGCATTGCACGCACGAGCGCGACGGTCAGCCGGTCACCGTCTGCCAGAGCAGGAAGAGGTTCAAGCTGACGATCACGGCCGCGACCGCGTAGGCCGCGGCGTTCGTCAGCGGGCGATTGACGAGCGTGCCCATCAGCGTGCGATCTCGGCAGAACAGCACCAGCGGGATCAGCGCGAACGGGATGCCGAATGAGAGCGCGACCTGGCTCAGCACGAGCGCCGTCGAGGGGTTGACGCCGATCGCGAGCACGATCAGAGCGGGCGCCATCGTCACCGAGCGGCGGACGAAGAGTGGGATCTGGCGCTGGATGTAGCCCTGCATCACGACCTGCCCGGCGAGCGTGCCGATGCTCGAGGACGAGAGCCCTGAGGCGAGCAGCGCGACGCCGAAGACGAGATCGGCGTGCGATCCGACGATCGTGCCGAGGCCGCGGAACGCCTCGTCGATGTCGGAGATGTCGGTCAGCCCGCGCGAGTGGAAGACGCCCGCCGCCATCACGAGCATCGACATGTTGACGAAGCCCGCGATCAGCATCGCGATCACGACGTCGACGAGCTCGAAGCGGAAGATCTTGCGGCGCTGCTCCTCGGTCGCCCCGACGACGCGCCGCTGGGTCAGCGACGAGTGCAGGTAGATCACATGGGGCATCACGGTCGCGCCGAGGATTCCCGCGGAGAGGAGCACGCTGTCCGTGCCCTTGAAGCCGGGAGTGACGAGCCCGTGCGCGACGCCCGAGAGCGATGCCCCGGCATGCACGACCTGGAACGCGAACCCCGCGACGATCACCCCGACGAAGCCGGCGATGACCGCCTCGAGATGACGGAATCCGCGCATCTGCAGCGCCAGGATCATGAACGCGATCACGCCGGTGATCACGCCCGCCGCGAAGAGCGGGACGTCGAACAGCAGGTTGAGCCCGAGCGCCGCGCCGATGAACTCGGCGAGGTCCGTTGCCATCGCGATCGCCTCGGCCTGCAGCCAGAGCCCGATCCGCACGGGCTTGCGGAAGCGCTCGCCGCTGACCTCCGCCAGGTTCTGGCCGGTCGCGATGCCGAGCTTCGCGCTCATCGTCTGGATCAGCATCGCCATCAGGTTCGACGCGAGGATCACCCAGAGCAGCAGGTAGCCGTACTTCGAGCCGGCGGCAATGTTCGTCGCGAAGTTGCCGGGATCGACGTAGGCGACCGAGGCGATGAAGGCCGGCCCGAGGAACGGCCAGACCCCTCGGATCCCCCGCCGCTGGCCCGAGAGCGAGCGCTGTGCCGCCTCGAGCACCCGCTGCTCGCCGGGCAGCGCGACCGAGGGGATGCGCTCCGGATCGACGCGCCCGTGAGGGGGCGTCACGCTCGCCCCGCCTGCTCGGAGCGCTGCCGCTGATGGGTCGAGGTCGAAGTGGATCGAGGCGCCATCAGACCGAAGTTTAGACATATCTCAAAAAAAAGTCAGTCGGTTCCCTCCGCGCCGGGCTCCAGCATCGCGACGATGGCCTCGGAGATCGCCAGCATGGAGCGGCCGGAGCGCTGGCTCGCCCGCCGGATGCGCTGGAAGGCATCGGCTTCGGAGAGCCCCTCGCTCGTCATCAACAGGCCCTTCGCACGCTCGATCACCTTGCGTGCCGCGAGCGCGGCGGCTAGCGACGACGCCTCCTCGCGCGCCTCCATCAGCTCGGCGAAGCGAGCGCTGGCGAGCGCGATCGCCGTCAGCAGATCCTCCTCGCGGAATGGCTTCCGGAGGTAGCCGTAGGCGCCGGCCTCGACCGCGCGTTCGACGAGCTCGCGCTCGCCGAAGGCCGTCACCATCACGATCGGAATCGGCTTACGATCGCTGATCTGGCGCGCGGCCTCGATCCCGTCGAGCCGCGGCATCTTGATGTCGAGCACGGCGAGCTCGACGTCGAGCTCGGCGGCGAGGTTGACGGCCTCGCGGCCGTCGCACGCCTCCCCCGCGACCTTGAAGCCCGCGCCCTCGAGCAGCGTTCGCAGGTCGAGGCGGATGATCGTCTCGTCATCTGCGATCAGCACGCGCGTCACGGTGTTCCTCCTGCTTGAAAAAGACAAAAAGCCGCCTCGTAGGAACGAGGCGGCTTCGGCGCCGCTCGCGGATCCAACGGAGGATCCGCACCCGCAATGTAGCGGAATCCGCGCGCCTCCCGGTTGCGCTGCCGCGGTGCGACCGCCACCATGGGCCGGATGGCAGCGTCCACCGTGACCGGCGCCCCCGCCGTGCGTGCCATGCGAGACGACGAGTTCGTCGCGATCGCGACTGATCGTGACCCCGCGAGCCGCCTCGATCTCGCGCTCGCGGCCGAGCGCGCCTCCGACGAGCAGGTCAACACGATGGCGACGCTCGGGGGAGGCATCGTCTACGTCGCCCTGAGCGCGACGCGCTGCCGCGAGCTGCTGCTCCCGCCCCAGGCGGCGCTCAACGATCCGGCGCGCTGGCAGACCTCGGCGACCGTCTCGGTCGAGGCCCGTGTCGGCACGACGACGGGCATCTCGGCAGGCGACCGGGCACACACGATCCGCATCCTCGGCTCGCGCACGACGACGGCCGGCGACCTCGTGCGGCCCGGGCACGTCTTCCCGCTCTCGACGCGAGACACGGGGGTCTTCGGCCGCGCGGGCAGCGGCGAGGCCGCGGTCGACCTCGCGCGCGTGGCCGGGCGAGAGCCGGCCGTGGCGATGTGCGAGGTGCTGCGAGCCGACGGCCGCGTCGCGACCGTTGCCGATCTCGCCGACCTGCTGCCGGGCGTGCCGCTCGTGACGATCGGCGAGGTGATCGCGCTGCGCGTCGAGGCGGGTCCGATCATCGAGCGGGGAACGCGCGTCGTGCTGCCGATCGACGACGGCGTGTTCGCGGCGACCGGCTATGCGAGCCTGACGGACGGCCGCACGCACCTCGCGCTCACGCTCGGCGAGGCGAGCGGCGAGGACCTGCCCGTCGCCGTGCTGGACGTCTGCCTGATCGGCGGCGCTCTGGGCGGGACGACCTGCGAGTGCGCAGCGCTCCGCGACGCCGCGCTCGCCGCGATCGCAGCCGCCGGAAGGGGCGTCTTGATCTCGCTCGAGAGCACGAGCCCGCCGGCTGTCTGTCCACGCTCGGTCGTGCGTACGGGCCTCCCGGCCGAGGCGATCGTGGCTGCGATCCTGACGGACCTCGGGATCACCTCGAGCCGGCGTCTCCCGAGCTGACCGGCAGGCCGCGCCGCGACCACTCGCTCCACGAGCCCGGATAGAGGCGAGCGTCCGGGCGTCCCGCTGCCGCCAGACGGGCGAGCACGACGCAGGCGCTCACGCCCGACCCGCAGTAGACGACGATCTCATCCTCGTCGAGCACGCCGTCGGGCAGCTCCGCCTCCGCGAATGGCACGTTGATCGCGCCGGGGATGTGCCCGGCGACGGGGTCGAGCGGCTCGACGTCGCCGCGATAGCGCTCCGGCGCCCTCGCGTCGAGAAGGGTCAGGCGCGGATCCCCGAGCCGCTCGCGCAGCTCGTCGGTCGAGATCACCGCGGCTGCCGGCCAGGCCGTGGCCGTGAATGATCCCGCGGGGGCGGGCTCGGCCCCCGAGCGCAGCGGTCCCCACCAGCCGGCGAGGCCGCGCTCGAGCACGGCGACGTCCGCGTGGCCGAGCGCGCGCAGCATCCAGGCGAGGCGAGCCGAGCCGCCTGCCATCCCCTGGTCGTAGGCGACGACGAGGCGCCCGGCGGCGACGCCGAGCTCGCCTGCTCGGCGCGCGAAGGCACGCGCATCCGGCAGCGGATGCCGGCCGCCCTGCTCCGGCGGGATCGAGCGATCTGAGAGGTCGGTGTCAAGATCGAAGAACACGGCACCCGGGATGTGGCCGGCCTCGTACGCGCTCCGGCCCGCGCCCGGATCGGAGAGATCGAAGCGGCAGTCCGCGAACAGATAGCCGGTCATAGCGCGGCTCCCGCGCGTGCGCCCTCCGCGACGGCGTCGTGCAGATGCCGGGGCGAGAGCGCGTCGCCGACGACGTGCAGCTCGAGCTCGCCGAACGCGTAGCGCAGCTCGCGCCGTGCGCAGCGATGGCCCGCGATCACGAGCAGGCCGGGCGAGCGCGCCTCCTCGTGATCGGCGTAGGTCGAGCGCAGGCGCAGCTCGCCCGCGCGCACGCCGGCGTACTCGAGATCCGGCGTCAGGCGAATGCCAGCGAGCAGCAGCCGCTCCTTGACGAACGGCTTCTGCGTCTGGTCGATGTCGAAGCCGACGGCCTCCAGGCTCGTCGCGATCTCGACCTCGAAGCCGGCCTCGGCCAAGAGCTCGGCCGCGGTCGGCGCGAGCATGCCGCCGTCGTCGTCGATGATCAGGGCCGTGCGGCGGGCGGCCGCGGGGATGCCGTGCTCGAGCAGCCCGTCGACGTCCACGACGGGAACGCCCGGAGCGGCGCTGAAGCCGTCGCGCAGGCGCGAGCCTGCCGCGAGCACGACCGCATCGGCGACGAGCTCCCGCGCGAGCCCGGCATCGCCGCGCAGGCCGAGGCGCAGCTCGACGCCGGCTTCCCCGAGCTCCGCGCGCAGCCAGTCGAGGTAGAGCAGCCAGCGATGGCGGCCCCGGCGCAACGCTGCCAGCCGGGCGCGACCGCCGACCTGCTGCCGCTCGTCGACGAGCGTGACCACGTGCCCGCGCCGGGCCGCGCCGAGCGCGGCCTCCATGCCTGCGACACCCGCGCCGATCACGAGCACCCTGCGCGGCCGCGCGGCCGGAACGAGCTCGGCGAGGCGTGGCTCCCTGATCGCCGGGTTGATCGAGCAGAGGATCTGCCCGTGCGCGTAGAGGCGCCCGATGCAGCCCTGGTTGATCGAGATGCAGGGACGGGCGCGCACCCCGGCGAGCACCTTCCGCGGCAGGTCGGGGTCGGCGATCAGCGCGCGCGTCATCGCGACGAGCTCGACGCCCTGCTCGCGCAGGCAGCGCTCGGCGGATTCGGCATCGAGGTTGCGGCCGGCGACGAGCGTCGCCAGGCCGACGTAACGTCGCATCGCGCCGGCGAGCTCGTTGTACGCACCCTCCTCGACGGCGTCGGGCGGCACGGTCGCGGCCTGCGTGCGCAGCGTCTCGCCGGTCCCGCCCGAGATGCTGAGGAAGCTCAGCGAGCCCTCCTCGCAGACGGCGAGCGCGATCTCGCGCAGGTCCTCCGGCGTGAGGCCGCCCGGCAGGCGCTGGTCGGCCGTCATCCGGAACGAGACGAGGAAGTCCGGCGAGGTCGCGTCGCGCACGGCGCGGATCGCCTCGCGCACGAAGCGGACGCGGTTTCCCAGCGAGCCGCCATACTGGTCGGTGCGCGTGTTGACGCGCGGGTCGAAGAACTGCTCGACGAGCTGGCCGCCCAGCGAGATCACGTCGCAGCCGTCCCAGCCGAGCGCCTCGAGCCGGGCCGCGCACTCGCCGTAGCGCTCGACGATGCGGCGGATCTCGGCGGTCTCGAGCGGCACGGGGACCTCGCGGTGCGTGCGCTCGGGAATGTCCGACGGCGCCCGCAGCGGGATGCCCGACATCGCCGAGCTGCCGCGCCGGCCCATGTGCGTGAGCTGGCTCATCGCGAGCGCCCCGGCGCGGTGCACGCCGGCCGCGAGCGCGCGCAGCGCGTCGTCGTTGCGCGGATCCCACAGCGAGATCGACCCGTACGCGGCCGCGGAGGTCGGATCGACCGACGCAGAGCCGAACGTCATCACGAGCCCGCAGCCGCCCTGTGCCTTGCGCACGTGGTAGGCGACCTCGGCGTCCGTGAGCAGCCCGTCGTGGCCCCAGCCGGTCGCATGGGGCGTCGAGACGATCCGATTCCGCAGCGTGCGGGCGCCGAGCTCGAGCGGCGAGAAGAGCAGCGGGAACTCCATCGGTCCGATCGTAGATCGTTGTCCGCACGGGGTGCGCCCAGGGGGTGGACCACCGTTCTCGATGTACGCTTGATGGACTCCATGGCCGACGCTCCCGACCCGTCCACGACCGCCACCGTTCGCGCCTTCGAGTCGAGTGACCTGAGCGGCGCCGCGACGCTCTTCCTGCGTCAGCTCGGCGGCCCGGGCCTCGTCACGATCGCGGACGCGCGCGACTTCTTGCAGCGCACGCTGCTCGACGACCCGTGGGCCGACCCCGAGATCCCGTCGCTCGTGTCGCAGGCGCCGGACGGCCGCATCGTCGGCTTCATCGGCGCGAGCGTGCGGCGGATCCGCGTCGACGGAGCGCCGCGCCGCGCCGCCTACGCATCGCACCTCGTCGCCGCCCCCGACTACCCGAACCGCACGATCGGGCTGTTCCTGCTGCGCGCGTTCCTGCGCGGCGAGCAGGACGTGTCGCTCTCGGACACGGCGACGCCGCAGGTGCGCACGATCTGGACGACGCTCGGCGGCGTGCCCATCCACCACCTCTCGACGGCCTGGCTGCGCGTGCTCCGCCCGACTGCGACGGCCTCGGCGGTCGTCCGTCATCGCGGCGGGCGCATGGAGACCGTGGCGCGCGGCCTCGATCTCGTGAGACCGCTGACCGATCGCGTGGCGCGCAAGCTCGTGCCCGATCCCTCGCTCGCGACCGACTCGCTGCTGGAGGGCACCGAGCTGACGCCGGCGCTCGCCGTCGAGTCGCTGGAGTCGCTGACCGCCGGCTGCCGGGTGATTCCGAACTACGACGAGGGCTACCTCACGTGGCTCTACCGCGCGCTGCGCACGCCGTCGCCGCGCGGCCGGGTCGAGCTGCGTCTGGTGCGCGCCCGAGGGGCGGCGATCGGGATGTACGCGTACTACCTGCAGCCGGGCGACGTCTGCCGGGTGCTGCAGGTCGTGTGTCGCGAGCGGCACGCCGAGGCCGTCATCGGCGACCTCCACCGGCACGCCTACGAGCGCGGCGGCGCGGCCCTCTACGGCCGCATCGAGCCGCACATCCACGAGGCGATCGCGCGACGCGGCGCGCTCGTGCGCACGGCTCCGCGCGCGCTCGTGCACACGCGCGACGAGGCCTGCATCGACGCCCTCCAGCACGGGCGCAGCGCGCTCAGCTGGCTCGACGGCGAGTGGTGGTAGCGGGCTGCTCTCGCTCTCGCGCTCGGTCTATCGCTTCCGCGTCCTCTGGCTCGTCGCCTGGGGCCTCGCGACGCTGGTCTCCCTCGCCGCCGTCGAGGGAGCGTTCGGCGACAAGCTGACGGACCTGCTCGCGAACCGCTTCGACCTGCCCGCGAGCGAGTCGAACACCGCGCGCGAGATCCTGCAACAGCGGTTCGGCGAGCGCGACGACTCGGTCTTCACGATCGTCGTGCGGGGACCGCAGGCGAAGGCCGCCGCCTCGGCGCTCGTGGCGCGGGCGCAGGCCGCGCTGCCGGAGTCGAAGGCATCCGCGGCCGAGCCGATCGGCGATGGGATCCTCGTCGCCCGGGTCGCCACGAGCCTGCCGCCCGACCGAGCCGAGCCCTACCTCGCGCCGCTCCGCGCGGCGATCGGCCACGCGCCCGGAGTCGAGGCGCTCGTGACAGGCACGCCTGCGCTCAATCGCGACCTGACGCCGACCTTCAACCACGACCTGCTGATCGGCGAGCTCGTCGCGCTGCCGGCCGCGGCGCTCGTCTTGCTGTTCATCTTCGGCACGCTCAGCGCCGCGCTCGTGCCGATCGTGCTCGGGCTCGTCACCGTGCCGACGACGCTCGGTGCGATCTGGCTCGTGGCGCACGAGGTAACGATGGCGATCTACGTTCAGAACCTCGTCTCGATCATCGGCATCGCGATTGCGATCGACTACTCGCTGATCGTCGTCTACCGCTTCCGCGAGGAGCTCGGCCGGCTCGGGCAGGTCGAGCTCGCGCTCGCCGAGACGATGCGCACGGCGGGCCAAGCGGTGTTCTTCTCGGGCGTGACGGTCGCGATCGGGCTCGCGCTGCTCCTGCTGATGCCCGTGCCGTTCATCCAGTCGATCGGCGTGGGCGGCGTGATGATCCCGATCATCTCGATCGCCGCGGCGCTCACCCTGCTGCCCGCGCTGCTCGGCGTGCTCGGTCACCGCATCGATCGGCTGCGCGTGCTCCCCTCGAGCCTGCTCGCACGCCGCGAGGATCCCGAGCAGGGCATCTGGGCGCGCCTCGCCCGCCTGATCATGCGCCGCCCGCTGCCGATCGCCCTGGCCACGGGCGGCCTCCTGCTGGTTGCCGCGCTGCCCGTGCCGCAGCTCTCGCTCTCGCTCGGCTCGACCGAGAACCTGCCGGGCAGGAGCGACGCCGTGCGCGGCGCCGAGCTGCTCGCGCGCGAGCTCGGCAAGGGCGCGACGAGCCCGATCAACGTGATCGTCGATCGCGGCTCGCGTGGCGGCATCGCGCGGCTTGCGACCGGCCTCGCGCGCGACCCGGGCGTGGCGCTCGTGCAGCCGCCGGTCGCCGATCCGAGCGGTCGCTACGAGCGGATCACCGTGATCTCGCGCTACGACTACGGGACCGACCGGGCGAAGCAGCTCGTCCACCGGATCCGCGATCGCGAGATCGAGGCGGCGGGCCTGCCGCGGGATCGCGTCTACGTCGGCGGGGCGCCCGCGGCCGGGGTCGACCTGATCGCGCGCGCGTATGGCGCCTTCCCGTGGCTCGTGCTCGGCGTGCTCGGGATCACCTACCTCGTGCTGCTGCGGGCATTCCGCTCGCTGCTCCTGCCGCTCAAGGCGGTGATCCTCAACGCGCTCTCGATCGTGGCCACCTACGGCATCCTCGTGGCGACCTTCCGCTGGGGCCTCGGGCAGGCGATCGGCCTCCCGCAGGCCGATCAGGTGGAGTTCTGGATCCCGATCTTCCTCTTCGCGATGCTCTTCGGGCTCTCGATGGACTACGAGGTCTTCCTGCTCTCGCGCATGCGCGAGATCTACGACGAGACGGGCGACAACGACACCGCCGTGGCCCTCGGGCTCGAGAAGACCGGGCGGATCATCACCGCGGCCGCCGCGATCATGGTGGCGGCGTTCATCGGCTTCGTGCTGGGCAGCCTGCTCGGCCTGCGGCAGTTCGGCTGGGGCCTCGCCGTCGCGGTCGCGGTCGACGCGACGATCATCCGCGTGCTGCTGGTGCCATCGCTGATGAAGCTGATGGGCGACTGGAACTGGTACCTGCCGGCCTGGGTGGCGAGGCTGCTGCGCGTGCCGCCCGTGGGGTGACATGGGGTGGGGTCAGACCCCACCCTTCTCCACCCCAACGGCAGCGGTGCGCCGACGCGATGCCGGCTGGGCAGAGGCGCGCGGCGGACACGATGGGGTGGGGTCTGACCCCACCCCATCGCGAGCAACGTGCCCCTCGACGCCCATGGGTGGGGTCTGACCCCACCCCACGACCTAGTTGATCTTGCAGCGCCCGTCGCTGCCGAGCATCTCGGCCTGCCGCGCGTTCAGCTCCGCGTCCTTCGCCTCGTCGTACGAGCCGGGCGGGCTGAACTTCACCTGCACGAGCGGGGTCACGCCGGGGCCGATCACCGTCGCGCGATACTGCGAGCCGGTGCCCTGACCGTTCCAGCTGGAGTCGCTGCCCGGGTGGTTCGCAAACGTGTAACAGAAGGCCGCGGTGTTCGGGTGCGTGAGGAAGCTGTTCGTCCGGTGCCACTTGCCGTCGCGCGCCCTGTGGTCGAGGTAGATGTTGCGGCCCTGCTTGTCGAGCGGCACGCCGGCGACGGTCCACTTGTTGCCGAAGACGGGCTTGCCGTGGTAGAGGAAATGCCCCCAGAGATGCTCGTGCTTGCCGTGGTAGCTCCAGTCCGTGAAGATCTCGAGCCGCCCGGCATCGCCCGTCCAGTGGGAGATGTAGAGCTCGGCTTTGGCGCTGTGGCCACCGTAGTTCTGCCACAGCCTCGACCAGCGCTGGAGCGCCCAGTGCGAGCCGTCGGGCGCGTCGCACGCGGCGATCATCCAGACGAGCTTCTCGCCGGTGTACGGCAGGCAACGGTTCTTGAACGACTTCCAGTCGGCGCGCTTGCTGCCCCACCCGCCCGAGTAGTCCTGGCGAAACTGCGCGGTCCAGTTCTGCGCGTTCCAGTAGAGCACGTGGCCGCGCCGGGCGCCGGCCGTGAAGGTCACGAGCGCCGTGCCGTCGCCGGCCACGCGCAGCTTCGCACCGCTGACCGATCGGGCCACGATCTGGGCGGCCGACGCGGACGCCGGGAGCACGAGAGCCGCAGCCGCAACCGCCGCGAGAAGCATTCGATGAAAGCGCATATATGACATATCGCGCTTCCGAGTCGATCACTGAAGTGCGATCGCAGAAAGATCCCCCGAGCGAGGGAGCACCCGCCCCCGGCACGAACGACACTCCGACCAGGAAAGGCGCGCTTGCCACGTGCGGCACGATGCCCTCTGCTCGCCCTCACCGGTAAGGTGTGAAATAACTCCTTCTATGGGAACGAAACTCGAACCCCAGGACTGGACCGAGGTCCTCGCACCGCCGTGCGAGATCGCCGAGAGCATCGGCGCGCTCGTTCCTACCGGCCTGCCCGCGATCCCGGCCGACGAGCTCGAGAAGCTCGCGCGCTCGATCGCCGCGCGGCCCGAGCTGTGGGAATCGCTCACGCTCGCGGACACCTCGCGCCGCCGCTACCGCCTCGCCTTCGAGAACGACCAGACCGACATCTGGGTGCTCTCGTGGATGGCCGGGCAGCGGACCGGCTTCCACGACCACGACCGCTCGGCGGTGGGACTCGCAATGGCTGACGGCGAGGTGATCGAGCGCCAGCTGCTGCTCCCCTCGGGCGCGACCGCGGTCACCCTCCGCCCCGGCGACTCGCGCCAGGGCCCCGCGGGCTACATCCACTCGGTCGGCCACCACGTCGGCGAGCCGGCCGTCTCGATTCACTGCTACTCGCCGCCGCTGATGGTCGTCGGTCAGTACCGCGTCGACGAGGCGGGCGTGCTCCGGCGCGAGCCCGAGCACGGGCGCCGCGAGCTGATCGACTACTCCGTCGCCTCGATCGCACCCGAGCTGACGTAGACGGCGAACGCCCGCCGCTCGTCGAGCATCAGCGGGAAGCCGGGGGCGAGCGCGATCGTCACGCCCGGAGCGGCCTCGTCGCGCGCAGTCGCCCAGGCGCCGGCGAGATCGGGCACCGGGGTCGCGTTCGGCAGGCGACGGGCAAGCTCCACCCCCGCGTCGCCGAACGCGACCACTCGTCGGAGCGTCGCGAGCAGCGCGCAGAACCCCTCGAGCTGCTCGAGCTCGGGCGCGGAGGCGTGCACGAGCGATCCGCCCAGCTCGCGATGCCCGCCGATGATCGCGACGGTCGAGCCGGGGTCGAGCTCGCGCAGCCCGGCCGCGGCCTTCGCGGGCGTGGCCGCCATCCCGTCGTCGATCACCACGGCGCCGCCGACCGCCCCGAGCACGGTGCGCCGGAATGGCAGCGCGACGCCGCCCGGCCAACGCCGTCGGACGTGCTCGTGGTCGGCGCCGGCGACGAGAGCCGCGGCACACGCGCAGGCGATGGTCGAAGCGAGCAGGCCCGTCGGAGCGGCACCGAGATCGTCGCGGCGCCCGTGCAGGCGCGCAACGAGGCGCCCCGCCTCCACGCCGACGCCCCGGCGGACGGGAAGCCGCCCGCTTGCCCAGAGGCAGCGCCCGACGACGGACGACCGCAGGCTCGCCGACCCGCGATCGTCGGCGTTGAGCACCGCCCAATCGCCGCGCTTCTGGTGCGCGAGAATCACGCGCTTGGCGGCGCGATAGCGCCGCAGCGAGCCGTGCAGCTCGACGTGGTCGGCCCAGAGGTTCGTCACGACGGCGATCTGCGGGCTGCCTGCCATGTAGCAGAGGTGCGTGCTCGTGAGCTCGACGCAGACGACCGCCGGCGGCCGCGCGTCGGCGAGCGCGGCGAGCACGTCGTGGCTCGGCCAGAGGTTGCCCGCCCGGGCCGTCGAGCTCGCGATCACCGGCACGCCGCTCGCGCGCAGGAGCTCGCAGACGAGCGCGGCCGTGCCGGTCTTGCCGGCGGTCCCGGTGACGCCGATCACCGGCACGCCGCTCTCGCGCAGCAGCAGGTCGCCGATGCTCGACGTCGTCACGCCCGACCGCCTGCTCGCTCGGATCCGTGGCGCGATCTCGGCCGTCCAGGGATCGGCGTAGTACGCGCCGTGGATCGGCACCTGCAGGTCGAGATCGGCCGGCTCGCGCAGCACGACCTCGGTGCCGGCCGCTCTCAGCCTGCTGGCGATCGCCTGGGCATCCTCATGCATCTGCTCGACGATCGCGCGCATGGGCGCAGGCTACGTGCGCCGCCCGACGATCAGAGCTGGGCGGCGGCGACCGGTTTCGACGTCGGCTGCGGCGACCCGCCGCTCGGCTCGTTCGTGATCGCGATCGTGGCCGCGCTGCGAGCGGACCCGGGCAGCACGACCGTGGCCCCGGAGCCGCCGGCGAACGTCCCGAGCGAGACCGCATCGCCGCTCGCCGAGAGCGCCCAGGCCTGGTACGTGCGTCCGGACGCGGCCCGCCCGAGACGGCTCACGAGCACGACTCCCTTGCGGGCGACCACGAGCCGCCCCGCAGAGCCGAGCTCGAGGCTGCGCGCGTCGGCGCTCGCAAGCACGCTCACGAGCTTGTCGTTCCGCCCCGCGGCACGGTTCTGATCGACGGCGATCACGGTCGCGACCAGCGCGGCCGCACAGCCGGCGAGCGCGAGCCCACGCGAGGGCGAGAGGAACGCGAAGCTGCGCCGGCGCCTGGCCGCGGCGAGGGCCGGGCGCGGCGGCGGCAGCTCGGCGCGCGCGGCGACCAGGATGCGCTCCCGCAGCGCCGCCGGCGGCTCGGCTTCGTCCGCGATCAGCGCCAGGGCGGAGGCCGTCTCGAGCGCGTCCTCGTAGGCGCGCCGGCACGCCTCGCTGCGTGCGATGTGACGCTCGGCCCGCTCGGCGTCGAGCGGGTCGAGCACGCCGAGGGCGTGCGCCGAGATCAGCTCGGCGACATCTTCGGGAATGCGGTCGTTGTCAAAGCTCATGCGAGTTCTCCTGCAAGCAGCTCGCGCAAGCGCGCAAGTGCAACGTGGGTACGCGACTTCACGGTCCCCAACGGCTCGTCGAGCCGTTCCGCAATCTCGCTCTGGCTGTATCCCCCAAAGTACGCGAGCTGGAGCACGTCCCGCTGGGCGGGAGTGAGCGAGTCCAGCGCTCGCTTGATCGCTGCCTGCCGGTCGCGCGACTCGACCTCGCCGGCGACGTTCACCGCCGCGGCCTGCTCGGGTGCATCCTCGATGCTCGACCCACGCTGCGGGCGGGCCTGCTCGCGGCGCACGATGTCGACGGCACGCCGGTGCACGAACGTGAGCAGCCAGCTCGAGACCTTCGCACGATCGGCATCGAACCTGCCCGCCGACCGCCAGACGTCCAGGAACGCCTCCTGCACGGCATCCTCGGCATACACGGAGTCGCGCACGACGCGAAGCGCAAGCGCGTAGGCCTGCTTGCCGAAGCGGTCGTAGAGCTCTCCGAGGGCGCGGTCGTCTTGCCCGGCGCAGCGGGCTACAAGGTCTGCGTCCGCCAGCTGTCGATGATCCACACGACGGAATCTACCGAGCCTTCCCGGAGGAGGGAGTGCGATGGTGATCGTCAGCGGCATCACCCCTCGTTCGCGCCGGACACGCGAACGGTTCGGGCGACGGCCTACCTGCCGGCGAAGACGCGCATGTCGTACTCGATCACGACGTAGCCGTCGACCGCGTGCGCGTCGAACAGCTCGCGCAGCGCGACGAGCATCGGCGCGTGCAGGAGCTGGCCGGCGACCGGGACGTATGACGACGAGAGCAGGCGCGCCTCCAGCCCGGGATAGTCGAGCCGCTGCTCGTTCGGGAACGTGCGCGCGAGCACCGGCGACGGTGCGAACAGCTCGTCGATCGGCCCCGCGCTCGAGTGCCGCTCGGTGACGGTGGCGTAGTCGGTGCCGAAGCGCAGGAGCAGCTCCTCGTAGCCGCGTAGGAACGGCGTCGAGTCGAGTCGCCGGCTGTTCCAGAACAGCACGACCCAGCCGCCCGCGCGCAGGATCCGGCGGAACTCCGTGAGCGCCGCGGCCGAGTCGAACCAGTGGAACGCCTGTCCGACGGTGACGAGATCGAAGGCGGCGTCCGGCAGGCCCGTCGCCTCGGCCGTGCCCGGCACGCTCGTGAAGCCCGTCCGCTCGTCGAGCACGTACTCGGCCGCGGCGCGCATCGCGGCGTTCGGCTCGACCGCGTGCACCAGGTAGCCCGACTCGAGCAGCATGCTCGTCGAGATGCCCGTGCCCGAGCCCACGTCCGCGACGTCGGCCGGAGGCGCGTGCAGCTCGGCGATGAACGCCGCAAGCTCCGGCGGGTAGCCGGGGCGCGCACGCACGTAGTCGGCGACGCGATCGGAGAAGCGCTCGGTCGATCTCATGGCATCTGAGGAGTCCGCAGGTCGAGGGCGATGTCGAGGATACCGGCCGAGTGGGTGATCGCGCCGACCGCGATCAGATCGACCCCCGTCGCGCCGACCTCCCGGGCCCGCTCGAGCGTGAGGCCGCCCGACGCCTCGAGCAGCACGCCGGGCGCCCGGGCCCGGGTGCGCGCGACCGCCGCGCGCGTGTCGGCGAGCGACATGTTGTCGAGCAGGATCTGGGTGGCGCCGTGGTCGAGCGCCTCGTCGAGCTGGTCGAGGCGGTCGATCTCGGTCTGCACCACGACCCGGCGGTCGCCGAGGTGGGCGTGCACGGCATCGAGAGCCGCGCCGACGCCGCCGGCGGCGAGCACGTGGTTGTCCTTCACGAGGACGGCGTCGTGGAGGCCGACGCGGTGGTTCACGCCGCCCCCGCAGCGGACCGCGTACTTCTCGAGCAGGCGCAGTCCCGGCGTCGTCTTGCGGGTGTCGCGCACGCGCGCTCCCGTGCCCGCGAGCGCCTCGACCCACGCGTGGGTGGCCGTCGCGATGCCGGAGAGCCGGCAGAGCAGGTTGAGCGCGACGCGCTCCGTCTGCAGCAGCGCGCGCGTCGAGGCCACGACCGTCGCGACGACTGCGCCGCGGGCAACCGGATCGCCGTCCCGTGCCAGCAGCTCGTACTCGACGTCGTCGCCGATGCCGAGCTCGAGCGTCGCCGCGAGCACCGGAAGCCCGGCGATCACGCCGTCCCGGCGAACGACGAAGTCACCGATCGAGCGCGAGCCGGCGGGAATCGTCGCGACCGACGTGAGATCCACGCCGGCGCCCCCGACGTCCTCGGCGAGGGCCTGGCGGACGACCCGCTCGACATCCTCGGCCTCGAGCCCCGCAGCCTCGAGCGACGCGCGCGTCGCCGCCTTCACGGCGTCTCCTCGAGCCCCGCCTGGGTCAGCACGAGCACGCCGTCGGCGAGGCTCACGATCGTCCGCCGCTCCCACGCCGGGTCGGTCTCGGGGTCGTCGATCCGCCAGTGGCACCCGCGGCTCTCATCGCGCGCCACGGCCGCCTCGACGAGCACGCGAGCGATCGCGTGCGTGTTCGCGGCCTCCCAGTCTCGCCGGTTGCCGGCTCGGTGGTTCGTGACCGGCAGCTCGTCGAGCCCCGTGCGGGCGCGGGCGAGGCTCTCGGCGCTGCGCCGCATCGCGGCCTCGCGGCTCATCAGCGCGCCGATCGCAGCCGACGCCACGGCCCGCATCATCGCGCCGCCCGTCGCGTCCCGCTCGGTCGTCGCGGGGGTTCGGGCGACGGGGAGGTTGAGCACGACCTGGGCGCTCACGCGATCGCCATAGACGAGACCCTCGAGCAGGCTGTTGGAGGCCAGGCGGTTCGCGCCGTGCACGCCGGTGCACGCCGTCTCACCGACCGCGAAGAGGCCGGGAATCGAGGTGCGACCGTTGCGATCCGTCCAGACGCCGCCGCAGGCGAAGTGCTCGCCCGGTGCGACCGGGATCGGCTCGTGCACCGGGTCGATGCCGAGCGCACGACAGCGCGCGACGATCGTGGGGAAGCGGTGCAGCAGCGTCGCCTCGCCGACGCCCGTGGCATCGAGCAGCAGGTGGTCGACGCCCAGCTCGGCCATGCGGATGCTCATCGCCTTGGCGACGATGTCGCGCGGCGCGAGATCGCCGAGCGGGTGGATGCCCTCCATCACGCGCGCGCCGGACTGGTCGAGCAGCACCGCGCCCTCGCCGCGCACGGCCTCGGAGACGAGCAGCTGCTGGCCGCGCGCGTCGGCGCCCTGCCAGAGCACCGTCGGGTGGAACTGCACGAACTCGATGTCGGCGAGCGCCGCTCCCGCCCGCAGCGCGAGCGCCATGCCGTCGCCGGTCGAGACCGGCGGGTTCGTGGTGCTCGCGTAGACCTGGCCGATGCCACCGCAGGCGAGCACGACCGCCCGGCCGCGGATGATCCCGATCGACTCCTCGCCGTCCTCCAGCACCGCTGCGCGAACCCCCGCCAGCGCGCCTTCCTCGCTGCGGACGAGGTCGAGCACGAAGGCCCCCTCGACGATCTCGATGCCCGGCTCGCGCCGCACGGCCTCGACGAGCGCGCGCTGGACATCGGCGCCCGTCGCATCGCCGCCCGCGTGCACGATCCGCGCGCGTCCGTGTCCACCTTCGAGCGTCAGCTCGAGCGCGCCGTCGGCATCGGTGTCGAGGCGGAGGCCGCGCGAGATCAGCTCGGCGAGCTGGGCGGGGCCTTCCTCGACGAGGATCCGCACAGCCCGCTCGCTGCACAGGCCGGCGCCCGCCACGAGCGTGTCGCGGAGGTGCTGCTCGGTGTCGTCGGCCAGATCGATCACGGCCGCGATGCCGCCCTGCGCCCACGATGTCGAGCCGGCGTCGATCGCGTCCTTCGTGACGAGCAGGACACGCCGGGCACGTGCTGCCCCGAGCGCCACCGTCATACCGGCGACGCCCGACCCGACGACGATCACGTCGGCCTCACGTTCCCAGCTTGCCGCAGCCGCGGCAAGACGCGGTGCGATCACTCGCCACCCCGCGCCGGGCTGCCGATCTCGACCATCCGCTCAACCGCCCGGCGCGCGCGCTCGGCGACATCCTTCGGCACGTCCACCTCGTCGCGCCCCTCGCGCAGCGCGGTGACGACCTTGGCGGGCGTGATCATCTTCATGTACCGGCACGACGCCTCGCTGTTCATCGGCAGCCAGTCGGTGCGCGGATTGACGGTGTGCAGCTGGTGCAGGATCCCTACCTCGGTCGCGACGAGCACCTGCCTCGCACGCGTCTCGGCGGCGGCCTTGACCATGCCTCCGGTCGAGAGGATGTGCGTGCGCTCGGCCGGCAGATCGCCCTGGCCGGCAAGCCACAGCACCGACGTCGTGCAGCCGCACTCGGGGTGCACCATGATCTCGGCGTCGGGATGGTCGGCGACCTGCTTGCGCACGTCCGCCGGCGTGATGCCCGCGTGCACGTGACACTCGCCCATCCAGATGTGCATGTTCTCGCGACCCGTCTGGCGCTGCACGTGTGCGCCGAGGAACTGGTCAGGGCAGAACAGCACCTCGCGATCCTCGGGGATCGTGCGGATCACGTCCGCGGCGTTCGAGGACGTGCAGCAGATGTCGGTCTCGGCCTTCACGGCGGCGGTCGTGTTGACGTAGCTGACGACCACCGCGCCCGGGTGCTCGGCCTTCCAGGCACGCAGCTGCTCGGCCGTGATCGTGTCGGCGAGCGAGCAGCCGGCCTGCGCGTCGGGAATCAGGACGGTCTTCTCCGGGCTCAGGATCTTCGCGGTCTCGGCCATGAAATGGACGCCGCAGAAGAGGATCGTCGACGCGTCCGTGCTCGCCGCGATGCGCGAGAGATAGAGCGAGTCTCCGACCTCGTCGGCGACGTCCTGGATCTCCGGCACCTGGTAGTTGTGCGCCAGGATCACGGCGTCGCGCTCCTGCGCGAGCGAGCGCACCTCGTCCGCCCATGCGTCGTAGGCCTGGTCGCTCATCGACCGCCGCGCGATCGCTGGAATGGACATCGGGACTCCTTGGATGTAGTTTACGACTAGTGGTCGGAAACCGTTCACCTAGCGTAGACGATCTTCCCGCCGCGCGCATTCCCGAACCGCAGCGCTTCGCACACGAGGTGCTCGCGGTCGTCGCCCAGGTGCGCGACGGCGAGCTCTGCGTGCTCGCCTGGCAGCGGGCGCGTGAGCCGTTCTCGCAGACGTGGGCGCTGCCGGGCGGTCGGCTTGGTGCCGGCGAGTCGGCCGACGCCTCGATCACGCGCCACCTGGCCGCGAAGGTCGACGTCGCGAGCCTCTCGCACCTCGAGCAGCTCGAGACGCGCGCCGCGCCCGATCGCGTGCCCGGCGAGCGGGTGCTCGCGACCGCCTACCTCGGGGTGGTCGCCGCCGACGTGCGCTGCCGGCTGCCCCTCGACACGGCCTGGCAGCGGGCGGACGCACTGCCGGCGATGGCCTTCGACCACGGCCTGCTCGTCGACTCGGGCGTGGGCCGCCTGCGGGCCAAGCTGTCGTACACGAACCTCGGCTTCGCGCTCGGGCCTGAGGAGTTCACGATCAGCGAGCTGCGGCGCATCTACGAGGCCGCGCTCGGCCACGAGCTCGACCCGACGAACCTGCAGCGGGTGCTCGTGCGCCGCGGCTCGATCGAGCCG
>JANLRV010000156.1:0-2041 GCA_031361905.1 Actinomycetes bacterium | reverse complement strand
GCGCGACGTTCGTCAGGTGGAGACCGGCGAAGGCGGCGCTCCCCTTGGGCGCCGGGCCGAGGCTGGCCGGCGGAACCGCCGGGGCGACTGCGGGCGCCGCGGCCGCGTCGCGGTCACGCACGATCACGAAGCGGCCCGACTTGAGCGCGACCTCGAACGTGCGCTCGAACGAGCTCGACGCGCTGCGGCGCTCGAGGGTTGCCGGCGACCCGCCGTAGCTCTCGGTCTCGACGCTTCCGGTCAGCACCGTGACGACCTTCGGAGGCCCCTGGCCGACACCGGGCTCGAGCGAGACGCGCATGCGCTCGACCCGGTAGGCGGGAACCGCGATCGCGTGCCCGGCCGAGGCGCCGATCTGGCCGCGCAGCGAGGCGAGCCAGTCGCCGTCCGCGGTGGCGGCTGCCCGCTTGATGTCGCGCGCCCGCAGCGCGTCGGCCTGCACGTTGAGGTCGGCGACGACGTCGCCGGCGATCGTCAGCGCCGTGCTGCGTTCGAGCGGCGCGATGCGCGCGGTGCGCACGACGGTCACCTGAGGAAGCGCGGCCTGCACGGTCGGCGCGGCGATCGACTCGGCGCTCGAGCGCGCGGGGCTGCCGGCCAGCACGAGCAGGCCCGCGAAGACCGCGCTCACGAGCAGCGCTGCGGTGCCGAGGCTGAGGCGCCCCATCGAGCGCGCGTGGAGCCGGCCGCTGCCGACGATGCGGTGCGCTCGCGCCAGGAGGGTGTCGCGGGAAGAGCGGGCCGCCGCCTCGCGCAGCAGGATCACGATCGGTCGGGCCGCACACACGAGCGTCAGCGAGCCGAGCAGCGCGACCTTGCTGCCGAACTCGGTCTGCTGCGGCGCGATCAAGAGCGCCGAGAGCATCCCGATGCTGATCGCGTAGATGCGGCGCCCCGCGCGGCTCTCGGGGACCGTCCGCGGGTCGGTGATCATGAACGAGAGGAAGATGAAGACCTCGGGCGAGAGGATCAGCACGCGCCAGAAGTAGCCGTCCGAGACAGGCCCCAGATGCCAGTTCGCGCTCATCGCGTGGCCGCTCGCGGCGAGCACCCCGATCGTCGCCGTGAAGGTCAGCCAGAAGCCGACCGCGACGCCCAGCAGATGCAGCCGGGAGAGGATCCCGAGCGCGCCGCAGACGATGATGCCGAGCGCCAGCACGAGCCAGAGCGAGGTCGGCCCCCACCAGAACTCGAGCGGTTCCGTGCGCGTGGAGCCGAGCACGAGGAAGAAGAGCACGAGGCCGAGGTTGGACGGGTTGAAGACGTGGCGCCCGCGGAACGTGATCAGGTACTTGGAGAGCAGCGAGACCGCGCCGACGCCGGCATAGATCCACCAGCCGCGCGTGCTCCACCAATCGCCGTGCTCGGTGCCCGGCACGCGCAGGATGAAGGCGATCCCGTTTCCGGTCAGGAGCGCGCTCGCCGGCCAGAGGATCACGCCCTGCCGCCGGAACGCGAGCCCTGCCTCGATCAGCCCGCAGGTCAGGAGCGCCGTGAAGATCTGCACGATCGAGACGCGGAAGTGGAACTCGATCTGGCCGAGCGTGTGCAGGAACACGAAGGTCGTCGCCAGATGGAGGCGCGGATCGGTCAGCTTGGGCAGCACGACCGGGTAGGACGCGCTGCGAATCCGAAGCGTCGGCCTGTTCTGGCCGACCGTGCTCTGCGCGCTCATGACGCGATCATAGTGCGGTTGCGTGGCGCCTCCAACCGCAACCACGCGGTGCCGGATCGCCCACAGGCACGTGCGGCAGAGGCCGGCCGTCTCGTAAGAAACTCGCGCCGATGGCCTGCGCTCCGTTCGAGAAAGATGCGATCGCGACGTGACGCACGCGCCACGACGCCGCGAGCGAGGCGAGCTGCCGATGAGCTCGGCCGCGTCGCCAAGACGCTGGCTCGGGCACCGGCCGGGCGCGACGTTCAAGCGCCCGTGGGCGTTCTGGCTCGGGGTCTCGTCGGTCACGGCGGGCGTGCTCCTGCACGTGCCGATGTACCTCGACGCGCGCGCCGACCACTACATGCTGCGCGGCATGCCGTTCGA
>JANLRV010000155.1:0-2921 GCA_031361905.1 Actinomycetes bacterium | reverse complement strand
GCAGCCGGCCTGAGCGAGAGCCCACGCCAATAACGGTGCCTGGCACTTTTATTGGTGCGGGCCGTGCGCGTGAATGACCCAGTGCCGCAGCCAGAGCCAGCGGGCGGCGTGAATGGCGCGTGCGCCAATTTCGGTGCCTGGCACTTTTATTGGCGAGCGTGAATAGCCCGGGGTCAGGCCCCGGGCTATTCACGCGCAAGGAGTTCGCAGACCACTGGCGAAGGACGCCCGCATGCGATCGATCTTCGTATTCGTCGGCTTCATCGTCGTGATGATCCTGCTCTCCAACACCGGGATCCTGCGGGGCTCCGTGTGTGCGCCGAGCGTTGGATGCGTCACGTCGGACAACGCCGGCCTGCGCCTTCATTCCAACGACACCCCGTGACCGAGGGGCACGACCCGCGCAACTGCCGGGTCTGCCGCGACGCGCTACGGTCTCACGAGCTGCAGCCGCATGGCCGCTGGCACATCTGTGACGGGCCGGCCACGAAGAGCCCGCTGTGGCGCTTCGGCTCCTGGCTGATCGGCCTCTCCGTCGTGCTCGCCGGCATCGCCGTCTCGTCGGTGCTGACCGGCTTCGGCACCTGGGAGCTGCTCGCGACGCCGCTCCTCTGGGTGCTGCTGATCGTCGGATTCGCGATCACCGCCCCACACGCGATCGCCCGGCTCCGCGGGCGCGGGATCTACCTGGCTCCCGCCGACTCGATGAAGATGCGGCCCCAGGAGATCACCACGGTGATCTGGAACCTGCTGCTCTGGCGCTCGTTCCTCTCGATCGGCGATGGCATCGCCACCTGGGCGTGGAACGCGGCGCTTCCCGGCACGCCGCTCTCGCCCCACCGCGGCGAGGATCCGACCGACGCCTACGCGCAGCACCGCTGAGCGCGCGGCTCGGTAGGTCCTACGGAAGCCGCACGATCCGCGCGTCGACTCGGCCGTCCCCGAGCTCGAGCGACGCGTAGGACGGCCAGGGAGCGCGCCGCCGATCGGTGGGCGATCCCGGGTTGAGCAGCAGCACGCCGTCGTCCGACTCCTCGCAGATCGGCCAGTGCGTGTGGCCGAAGACGATCACGCGACAGCCGGGAAAGCGCGCGCGCAGCCGCTCGGCCCTGCCGTGCTCGGGCCCGGGCTCGTGCACGATCCCGATCTGGATGCCGGCGAGCTCGAGCTCTCGTTGATCCGGCAGGCCGAGCTCCAGTCCGTCGCAGTTGCCCCGCACCGCCGAGACCGGTGCAAGCGCCGCGAGCTCGACGAGCAGGCCGGGATCGGTCACGTCACCGGCGTGCACGATCTGATCGGCGGCCGCGCAGGCGAGTAGCAACGCCGGCGGGAGCGGGCCGCGGCGGCGCGGCCCGAGATGCGTGTCGCCGGTGACGACGACCCTCACAGGTCGATGCCGAGCTCCGGCACGAACTGCCCGTCGCGCTGGATCAGCCGGCCGTCGGCGTACACCTCGCCTCCCTCGCGCAGGTCGCAGACGAGATCCCAGTGGATGTCGGAGACGTTGCTGCCCCCGGTCTCGGGATACGAACGCCCGAACGCGAGGTGCGCCGTTCCGCCGATCTTCTCGGAGAGCAGGATGTCGCAGGTCGGGTGGTCGATCCCGCGGTTGAGCCCGAGCGCGACCTCGCCGAGCCGGCGCGCGCCCGCGTCGACCGCGAGAGCCGCCTGCAGCACCTCGTCGCCCGTCTCTGCGCGCGCCTCCACGCAGACACCGGCCTCGAACCTGAGCCGCGCGCCCTCGACCCGCCGCCCGGCGTAGCTCGTCGGCAGCCCGAACGTGATCACGCCCTCGGCCGAGTCCTCGTGCGGCCCCGTGAAGACCTCGCCGTCCGGCAGGTTGCGGAGGCCATAGGACGAGAGCCATCGCCGCCCGCCGACCTGCAGCACGAGGTCGGTCCCGGGGGCGACGAGACGCAGCTCGCCGGCCTGCTCGAGCAGCTCGACGAGCGCGGCCTGCCGCTCGCCGACCCGGCGCCAGGCGGCGATCGGATCGGCCTCGTCGAGGCGGAGCGCGCGCACGAGCAGCGATCGGTACGCATCGAGCGAGAGGCCGGCCGCCTCGGCGTAGCTCGCGACCGGCACCTGCGCGACGACCCAGCGCGCCTCGCCACGCGCAGCACGGGCCAGGAGGGGCTCGCTCGTGCGCGCCCGGGAGCGCCCGGCGAGCGCCGCGCGCTCGGCCGGCAGGTGGCCGAGCGCGTGCAGGTTCGCCTCGGCGAGCAGCGCGACGCGCGCGTCGACCCGGCGGTTGAGCAGCGCTCCGAGCGGGTCGGCCGCACCGAGCACCTCGTCGCTCGCGAGCGTCGCCCGCAGCTCGGCGAGGTCGTCGGGCACGATCCGGACGATCGCATCCGCCCCGGCCCGCTCGATCCGCTCGGAGATCGCCTGGGCGAGCGACAGGCAGCCCTCGGCACCCTCGATCAGCACGGATTGGTGCGGGCGGACGTCGAGCGAGTGCTCGACGATCACGCGCGAGTACGCGTCATCGAACGGCGTCACCACGCGGTCACCTCCACGCCGTCGAGCGCGATCGCGCCGTCGACGTCACGCCCCGCGAGCGAGGCCGAGAGCTCGGCCGTGTGTGTCGCGAAATGCAGCGCTCCCTCGCCCAGCTCGGCCCGCACGAAGGCGCCCGGCAGCTCCGTGCGGCCGGCCTCGTGCTCCCACTCGACGCCGGAGATCGCGAGCTCCTCGCCGCCGACCGAGATCCGGCTCGCCGTGGTCAGGCGGGCGATCGCCCGCTCGTTGCGCTCGGCAACCTGACGCCACGCCACGAGCGGGTCGGAGCGGTCGAGCAGGCAGCCGGCGAAGATCGTCTCGGCCAGCTTCAGCGTCCCGACGCCCTTGCCTTGCGCGGCGAGGGCCGTCGGCCACGTGCAGCGGACACGGCGAAGCTTTGAGACGTAGTGATCCGAGAA
>JANLRV010000134.1:0-6944 GCA_031361905.1 Actinomycetes bacterium | reverse complement strand
CGGCTCGCTGCGGCTACACGCGCGAGGGCGTGATGCGCTCGATTCAGATGAAGGGGGACCGGCGCGGCGATGCCGAGCTCTGGTCGCGGGTGCCCGGCGACCCGCCCTGATAGGAGTCTCTTCCGGTGGGTGGCGTGAGGTCTGGCGAGTGGTGAGCAAGCGAGGGGCCGCCAGGCACCACGAGACCTACCGAAACCAGCTCTAACTGGCCTAGCCAGTTTGTAGACTCGGCGCATGACGCCGTCAGAGACTGCCGTACGCGGTTTCGTCGGACGCGCGCTGGAGCGCGTCGAGGACGACACGCTGCTGCGTGGCCAGGGCTGGTTCATCGGCGATCTCGATCCGCTGCCGTCGACGGGGCACGCCGCGGTCGTGCGCTCGCCGCTCGCGCACGCGCGCATCCTCTCGGTCGAGACGGCAGACGCGCTCGCCGCTCCCGGCGTGATCGGCGTCGTCACGGGGGCGGATGTCGCGCGCCTCTCGCATCCCTTCCCGTCGGCGCTCGGCGACGCTGCACCGTCCTTCCACGCCTGCGCCGTCGAGACGGCGCGCTACGTCGGCGAGCCGATCTGCGTCGTCGTGGCGACCGATCGCTACCTCGCCGAGGACGCGGCGGAGCTCGTCCGCGTCGAGTACGAGCCGCTGGCCGTGGCCTCGGACACCGCGACCGCGCCGGTGGTCCACGATCGGAGCTTCCGCTACGGCGATCCCGAGGCGGCGTTCGCGGCCGCCGATCTAGTCGTGCGCGCGAGCTTCCGCCAGCCGCGCTCGAGCGCGACGCCGATCGAGTGCTACGGCGTGATCGCAAGCTGGGAGGCGGCGACCGGCTCGGTCACCGCCTGGGCGAACTTCCAGGGGCCGTTCACGCTGCACGGCGTCGCCGCGGCCGCGCTCGGCATCCACGGCTCCAAGCTCCGCCTCTGCACGCCGGCAGAGAGCGGCGGCAGCTACGGCATCAAGTCGGGCGTCTACGTCCCGATCGTGCTGATGGCGGTCTGCTCCCGCGCGCTCGGCATCCCCGTGCGCTTCATCGAGGACCGCGTCGAGCATATGCTCGCGTCGCAGCACGCCACCGAGCGGCTGAGCGAGGTCGAGGCCGCGTTCTCACACGACGGCCGGCTGCTCGGGCTGCGCCTCGACCTGCTCGATGACGTCGGCGCGTACGTGCGCGCTCCCGAGCCCGCCACGCTCTATCGCATGCACGCCTGCATCACGGGGGCCTACGACGTGCAGGACGTCGCCGTGCGCAGCCGCGTCGCGGTCACGAACCGCTGCCCGACGGGCCTCAACCGCGGCTTCGGCGGCCCGCAGCTGTACGGGGCGCTCGAGCGGACGATGGCGATCGCGGCGCGACGGCTCGAGCTCGATCCCGCAGAGCTCGCCCGCCGCAACCTCGTGCGTGTCGAGCAAATGCCGTATCGCGCGGCCGCGGGGGCCGTCTACGACTCGGGCGACTACGAGCGCTGCCTCGACGCCGTGCTCGAGCTCGCGGGCTACGCCGAGCTGCGCGCCGCACAGGCGCCGGCGCGCGCCGAGGGCCGCCTGCTCGGCGTCGGGCTCGCCTGCATCGTCGAGCCGTCGGTCTCGAACATGGGCTACATCTCGCTCGCGCAGACGCCCGCCGAGCGCGCCGCCGGCCTGCCGAAGAGCGGCAACTCCGAGGGCGTCTCGATCGCGATCGGCCCGCACGGCGGCGTGACCGTGCGGTTCACCTCGACGCCCCAGGGTCAGGGCCACCGCACGGTCGCCGCGCAGATCGTCGCGGACGCGCTCGGGATCGATCCGGCCGACGTCGACGCGCGGACCGAGGCCGACACCGCGGCGAACCCGTGGACGGTCTCGTCGGGCAACTACTCGAGCAGGTTCGGAGCCGTCGTCGCCTCGGCGATCCACATCGCTGCCACGCAGCTCGCGGATCGGCTGCGCGCGCTCGCCGCGCCGATCCTCGAGGCCGAGCCTGCCGAGATCGAGCTGCGCGACGGGGCCGCACACGCCGGCGGATCATCCGTCTCGCTGCGGCGGCTCGTCGGCGCAGCGCACTGGAACGCCGCCGGCGTGGGCGGCGAGGGCCTCGCCCTGACCTGCACCTACACCGTGCCGATCGCGGCTGCCGACCCCGACGATCGCATCAACGGCTCGGCGTGCTACGGCTTCATCGCCGACGTCGCAGCCGTCGAGGTCGACCCCGAGACGGGCGTCGTGCGGGTCACGAGCTACGCCACCGTGCACGACGCCGGGCGGATCCTCAACCCGCTGATCGCCGAGGGCCAGGTGCTCGGGGGCCTCGCGCACGGGATCGGCGCGGCGCTGCTCGAGGAGCACCGCTACGACGCCGACGGCAACCTCGAGACGGCCTCGTTCGTCGACTACATGCCGCCGACGGCGACCGAGCTCCCGCCGGTGCGCTCGCTGCAGATCGAGTCGCCGTCTCCAGTCACCCCGCTCGGCGCGAAGGGTCTCGGCGAGGGCAACACCATGAGCGCGCCGGCGGCGATCGCGAACGCGGTCGCAGACGCGCTCGGAGTCGATCAGCTGGAGCTGCCGCTGACCCACGAGCGCGTCTGGCGGGCGCTGCGCCGATGAAGCCCGCGCCCTTCATCCTCGAGCGGCCCGAGACGATCGACGAGGCACTCGCCCTGCTCGACCGCCATGGCGACGATGCGAAGGTGCTCGCCGGCGGGCAGAGCCTGGTCGCGCTGCTCAACCTGCGCATGGCGCGGCCGGAGGTCGTGGTCGACATCAACCGCCTCGGCGATCTGGCGGGCTCGCTCGTCGAGGAAGGGGTCCTCCGCGTCGGCGCCCTCACCCGCCAGCGGAGGCTCGAGCGCTCGCCGGGAGCCCTGGCCGCGTGCCCGTTGCTCGGCCAGGCGCTGCCATACGTCGGCCACGTCGCGACCCGCAACCGCGGCACCGTGGGCGGCACGATCGCGCACGGCGACGCCTCCTCGGAGCTGTGCCTGCTGCTCGCGACGCTCGGGGGGAGCGTGATCGCAGAGCGCGCCCAGAGCGAGCGGGAGATCACGGCCGACGACCTCTTCGTCTCGCACCTGCAGACCTCGCTCGAGCCGCAGGAGCTCGTCACGGAGGTGCGCTTCCCCGCGCTCGGGACCGGCTGGCGCACGTCGTTCCTCGAGGTCTCCCCGCGCCACGGCGACTACGCGTTCTGCGCCGTGGCGTGCGCGCTCCGCGCCGCCGACGGGCGCGTGCACGAGGCGCGCCTCGGCGCCGGGGCCGTCGCCGATCGCCCCCTTCGCCTGCGTGCGGCCGAGCGCGCGCTGGTGGCCGGCGAGAGCCCGCGTGCCGTCGGCGAGATCGCCCGCGGCGAGGTGCCGGCGCGCGACGACTACCGGCACGAGCTCGCGGGCGTGCTCGTCGAGCGCGCGATCACGGCGGCGCTCGCATGAGGCGCATCGTCGTCACGATCAACGGCCGGGAGCGGGCAGCGACGGTCGAGGACCGGCTGCTGCTGTCTGACTTCCTGCGCGGCCCGATGGGGCTCCGCGGCACGCACGTGGGGTGCGAGCACGGCTCCTGCGGCGCGTGCACGATCCGGCTCGACGGGGCCGCGGTGCGCTCGTGTCTGCTGCTCGCGGCGCAGGCGGACGGCTGCTCGGTGCAGACGGTCGAGGGACTCGCCGAGCCCGAGGCCGAGCTGACGACGCTGCAGCGCGCCTTCAAGCGCCACCACGGCCTGCAGTGCGGGTTCTGCACGCCCGGCATCTTGATGAGCGCAGCCGAGCTGCTCGAGAGCGGCGAGCGCCCGACGCGCCGCGAGGTCGAGGAGCTGCTCTCCGGCCACCTCTGCCGCTGCACCGGCTATGCGGGCATCGTCAGCGCGATCATGGAGGCGGTCGATGAACCTCGCTGAGCACCTGCTCGGCTGTGCCGAGCGCGACGCGGCCACCGGGCGGGCGCTCGACTCGATCCGGCGGGTCGCGGGCGGCCTCGCCGAGCTCGGCGTCCGTCGCGGCGACCGCGTCGCCTGCGCGCTGCGGAACCGAGACGAGACGATCGAGCTGTACTGGGCCTCGCAGTGGATCGGCGCCGTCTTCACGCCTCTCAACTGGCGCCTCCGCGCCGACGAGATCGCCTACTGCGTCGAGAACGCCGAGGCGGCCGTGCTGGCCGTCGAGGGCGCCTCGGAGCAGCTCGCGCCGTCGGCAACGCCGACGATCGCGGTCGCCGACGCTCACGCGGGCACCACGATGGAGGCGCTGCGCGCGGCACGCCCGATCGACGACCCGAGCCCCGTCGACGAGCGTGAGCCCGCGCTGATGCTCTACACGTCGGGCACGACCGGCAGACCCAAGGGCGTGCCGCGCAGCCATCGCGCAGAGCGAGCGGCCGGGATCGCGCAGTGCATCCAGCTGCAGCTGCGCCCCGGCGATCGCACGCTCGGCGTGATGCCGCTCTACCACACCATGGGCATGCGCTCGCTCGTCGCAGCGAGCGTGCTCGGCGGCGCCTACTGCGTGCAGCCCGAGTTCGATCCACACGAGGCGCTCGCGCTGATCGAGCGCGAGCGCCTGACCTCGCTCTACCTCGCACCCACGCTCTTCCACGATCTCGTGCGCGCGCACGCCGTGAAACCGCGCGACGTCTCAAGCGTGCGCGCGCTGGCCTACGCGGGCGCGCCGATGACGGGCGTGCTCGTCGAGCGGTGCGTCGAGGTGTTCGACCCCGAGGTGTTCGTCAACCACTACGGCTCGACCGAGGTCTACACCTACACGATCCACGGCGACCAGCGGGCCAAGCCGGGCTGCGCCGGACGACCCGGCATCAACTCGCGCATCCGGCTCGTCGAGCCATCCGACGGCGCGCAGCCGGACGCGCTCGTTGAGGCGGGCGAGGTCGGCCAGGTGATCTGCCACCTCTCGAGCGACGAGGCCTTCCACGGCTACTGGCGACGGCCCGACGCCGACGCGCGCCAGCTCCGCGACGGCTGGTACTACACGGGCGACCTCGGGCAGCTCGACGCCGACGGCGAGCTCTTCCTGGTCGGGCGCATGGACGACATGGTGATCTCGGGCGGCGAGAACGTGCATCCGCTCGAGATCGAGGACTGGCTCGTGCGCCACGAGGGCGTGATCGAGGCGGCCGTGATCGGCGCCCCCGATCCACGCTTCGGCGAGCGTGTCGTCGCCTGCATCGTCGGCCGCGCAGGCCTGACCGCCGGCGAGCTCGACGCCCACTGCCTCGCGTCGCCTACGCTCGCACGCTTCAAGCGACCGCGCGAGTACCGCTTCGTCGACGAGCTGCCGAAGAGCGCGTCCGGCAAGGTGCTGCGCCGGCTCCTGCGAACCACGATGGAGGACCCACCTTGACCGACCACGAGGGCTTCCGCGTCGAGCGGGGTCGCATCGCGACGATCACGCTCGACGTGCCCGAGAAGCTGAATCGCGTCACCATGCCGGCGCGCGGGCAGCTCGCGCAGACCTTCGCCGAGCTCGGGCGCGACGACGAGGTTCGCGTCGTGGTGGTGCGCGGGGCAGGCGACAAGGCGTTCACTGCGGGCGGCGACATCGCCATGTTCCTGCAGCGCTCGGCCGAGACCGTCTCGCTCTTGCACCACGACATCGCAGCACCCGAGCGCTGTCCGAAGCCCGTGATCGCGGCGCTCCACGGGTTCTGCTTCGGCGTCGGATTCGAGCTCGCGCTCGCGTGCGACTTCCGCATCGCCGCCGACGACACCCAGCTCGCGCTGCCCGAGCTGACGCTCGGCATGATCCCGGGATCCGGCGGAGCGCCCCGGCTCGTCAAGCTCGTCGGCGCGGCGCGCGCGAAGGAGATCGTGATGCGCGGACGGCGCATCGGCGCGGCCGAGGCCCACGCCTGGGGCCTCGTCGGCGAGGTGGTCGCGCCAGGCGAGCTCGACGGGGCCGTCGCGAGCCTGGCCGAGGAGCTCGCGAGCCGGCCCGCGGTCGCGATGCGCATGGCAAAGCGCGTGATCACGATCGCGCAGAACGCGCCGCTCGAGACCGCGATGGAGATCGAGGGCCTCGCCTACGGCCTGCTTCGCGAGACGCACGACTTCGCCGAAGGGGTGGCCGCCTTCGGCGAGAAGCGCCCGCCGGCGTTCGAGGATCGGTAGAGCAATGGTCAATCGCAACGGGGAGACACCTTGACGGTTCAGGTTCGGTTCCAGGCACGTGGCGAGGTCCGCATCGGGCGCCTCGACGACGGCACGATCACCGATGCGGGACCGGACGGGTTCGTGCCGGACGAGGCCGGCTGGGCAGCGATCGAGGCCGCCTCCGGCGAGACCTGGCAGCCCGGCGACGTCACGCTCCTGCCGCCGGTCGCCCCCGCCAAGATCATCGCGATCGGCCTGAACTACCGCTCGCACGTCGAGGAGACGAACCTCGCGATGCCGGACGCGCCGGTCGTGTTCGCGAAGTGGCCGTCGTCCCTCGTCGGCCACGGGGCCGAGATCGTGATCCCGCGCGAGGAGACGCGCACGGACTACGAGGGCGAGCTCGCCGTCGTGTTCTCGCGGACCTTCACCCGCGCGACGCTCGAGGACGCCCGCTCGACGGTCGGCGGCTTCTGCGCGTTCAACGACGTCTCCGGCCGGCGCGCGCAGCTCGAGACGCCGATGCGGCAGTTCACGCTCGGCAAGAGCTTCGACACGTTCGGCCCGATGGGCCCCGGCCTCGTGCGCGCCGACGGCGTCGATCTGGGCAACGTCGACGTTCGCTGCACGGTCTCGGGCGAGGTGCTGCAGGACTCCAACACGCGGCACCTGATCTTCCCCCTCGAGCAGCTCATCGAGTACGTCTCGCGCGGCCTCACGATCGAGGCCGGCGACGTGCTGATCACCGGCACGCCGGGCGGCGTCGGCGACGAGCGCAAGCCGCCGCGCTATCTCGTGCCCGGCGACGTCGTCGAGGTGTCGGTGAGCGGCTGCCCGACGCTCTCGAACCCCGTCGTGGGGGGGGGGCCCC
>JANLRV010000115.1:0-7092 GCA_031361905.1 Actinomycetes bacterium | reverse complement strand
CTCATTCGCGATCCTCGTCTCTTAGAAACTTTCACAGAATGATTCGTGAATGGCTGGCGAGTGGCTCGCAAGCCTGGGCGGGGATCGCCTTGCAGCGGCTCCTGTACCGAACGGAACCGCAAGAGGCGATCACCGTCCAGGCGCCGTGAGACGCCGCCAGCCATCGCGAGGCATTCTGTTAGAGCTTCTTTAGCCTGGATCCACCGTGTGGTGGGTGTGTCGGATCCTGCTGGTTGGTGTCAGGCCGCTCCCCACGCGGCTGGGTGCCCGGTCGCTTCGCTCGCGGGCTCCCACCCGCGTGGTGTGCTCCGGGCTGCGCTGTCTGGCCGAGGCGTCCGGCCGCGCCTGCGACAGCGCAGCCCGTCCTGACGACCACCAGCAGACCCGCCACGAACCCACCACACGGTGGCTCCAGGCTAAGAAGCTCTTCACAGAATGCCTCGCGATGGCCGGCGGCGTCTCACGGCGCCTGGACGGTGATCGCCTCTTGCGGTTCCGTTCGGTACAGGAGCCGCTGCAAGGCGATCCCCGCCCAGGCTTGCGAGCCACTCGCCAGCCATTCACGAATCATTCTGTGAGAGTTTCTAAGAGACGAGGATCGCGAATGAGACGGTGTTCGCTCCGCCCGCGCCGTCGCGCGTCTCGACCTGCAGCTGGTTCCCGCCACAGCTCGCGGAGGTCGAGGCCCACTGGGCGTCGAGCCCGCTGCCCGTCGAGCTCGAGGAGTCGACGCTGACGACCGCGACGGCCTTGCTGGCGTCGACGCCGGCCGCGGGATCGAGCGTCAGGCAGTACGTGCCGACACCGGCTCGCGTGACGCCGGCGAACCCCTTCGACCGCGTCAGCGAGGGGCTCGAGGAGCCGTGCAGCACGAGCGCGTAGGCGTGCGCGCCACTCGTGCCGGCCGGCCCCGCGGGCCCCGCCGGGCCGGTCTTGCCGGTCGCGCCCGTCTTGCCGGTCGCACCGGTCTTGCCCGTTGCGCCCGTCTTGCCGGTCGCACCGGTCCTGCCGGTCGGACCCTGGGGACCGTGGGCGGCCTGCAGGCGTGCGACGAGGTTCGGATTGAGATCGACCATGCGAATGGTCCGGTCGGCGATCTGCCGGCTCGTGATCAGCCCGGTGGCCGCCGCTGTGCCGGTCGCGGCGAAGACGAGCGCCGCGATCGTGATCACGAGCGGAGCGCCGGGGCGGCGCGGGAAACGCTTCATTGCGAGATCTCCTGAGAGCGAGTGGAAGGCTGCTCTCTCAGGCTACGGGCGACCCGTGAGCATCGCGTGAGGAGTGCGTGAGGCTTCCTTCAGCGAATCTGAACGATCTGCTCGACCGCCTGCACGTTGCCCGCACGGTCGACTGCCGAGACGCTGATGCGGTAGCGACCGGGCCGGCGATAGCGGTGCAGTGCCCGGAAGCCCACCGCCGTCGCGCCGTCGCCGAAGCGGATGCGCGGCTTCTGCGCCAGGTGAGAGGTGTCGTCGCGCACGCTCAGGCGCACGCGCGCGAGCCTCGTGATCCCCGCGGCCGGCTTCGTCACCGTGGCGCGAAGCTTCGGGGCCGTGTTGTCGACGAGCAACGGCAGCTCCAGGATCGCCGCGTTGCCGCTGAGGTCGCGCACGCCGACGTGCAGCACGTGCGCGCCGTCCGTGAGCGAGCGCGTCGGCAGCGTCGTGCGCAGCGCCGAGCCGTCGAAGACCGCCGGAAGCGCCGTCCCATCGAGATCGAGCACGGGCGCCAGCAGCGTGCCCACCTCGATCAGCGGGAGCTCGAGCGCGAGGTCGCCCCGCACGGCCGCGTTGGCCTTCGGCGAGGTGGCACCGAGCGCGGGCGGCGTCAGGTCGAGACGCAGGCCCCCGTAGCCGTAGAGGGGATCCGGCCCGGGCTCGCCGAGATCGAGCGCCTGGCCTGTGAGGCGCTCGCGCACGCGCTCCGCCACGGTCCCCGGGCCTGCGACGGCAGCCACCTCCTGCCAGATCAGCGCAGCCGCGCCGGCGACGTGCGGCGTCGCGCACGACGTCCCGCCGCAGCGCGTGTCACCGCTGATCGAGACGTTCGTGGGCGCCGCGAGGTCGGGCTTGAGCCGGCCGTCGTCGGTCGGCCCTTGCGAGGAGTAGCTCTCGAACGTGAGCTTCGTCGCGTCGAAGGCCCCCACCGCGAGCGCGCCCTTCGCGTCGCCCGGCGTCGGTGCGCTCGACGAGACGACCTGCGCGCTCGGCGAGAGGTCAAAGCGGCAGTAGAGCGTCAGGTGGTCGGTGGCGGGCGCGCCCAGGCGCGTGATCCGCAGGTAGGCGACGCCGCCCGCCGCGAGAAAGCCGGGCGGCAGCTCGACGTGAGGCGTTGGAAGCGCCTCGAAGACCCCCACGAGCGGCAGGGTGGTGTGAGCGTCGACGAGCGGCGTGGCGAACGCCGGGTCGGCGTAGAGCTGCATCCCATAGCTGCTCGCCGCCGTCGCGTCCGGCGCCGACCAGCTGAGGTCGCAGGCCGGGCGGGAGGTCTGCTCGAGCTGCACCCGGAACGCGTTGCCGTCACCCGGCACGTCGAGGCTCCCGTCGGCATCGGCGTCGCTCCAGGCACCCTCCCAGTGGCGCGTCCGGTAGTTGCCGACCGAGTTGATCCAGAGCGCGCCCGCCGCCGCGGCCGCGTCGACCTTCTGCGCGAAGTAGCCGGTCCCGTCGAAGGGCCCGAAGAGAAAGGAGTTCGAGTGGACCACGATGTCCGGGCGCAGCTCGTTCGCGATCCAGTCGGCGGCCTGCCCGAACTCGGCGGTCGAGTGGTAGTTGACGAACCAGTAGTCGGCAGCCGGCGCCAGGTCGTAGACGATCTCGGCGACGAACTCGCCATGGCGCGAGCTGTTGGCGTTGAAATCGCGGCCTGCGAGCCCGTAGATCTGGTCGAAGCTGCGCCGGTGCTGGCGCTCGCCGGGCGGCAGCTCGACCCCCGCCAGGCTGTCGAGCCGCGCGGCCGCTCCGAACGCCTGGTCGAGCACCACGATGCGCACGCCGGCGCCGTCGTGGCCGGTGCGCTGCAGCGCGTCGGCTCCCGTCAGAGCGACGCCCTGGCTCGTGGCCGGGATACCCGCTGCGCGTGTCACAAGCTCCCTTGCCGGTTGCGCAGCACGCGCTGCCGCCGCAGACGCTAGAGTGGCAACCGTGACCGCGACAACGGCGCATGGCACCCCGACTTTCGCAGCGAACGCCGCGTATCGCGCTCGCCGGCGGGCTCCCATGGACGGAACTGTAACCGACCGCACAAAGCCGTCCAAGCCGACGACGGCGGGAGCGTAGGGCCGTGAAGCGCATCGCAGCGTTCGTCATCGCCGGCACGATCCTCGGGATCGTGCTCAGCTACCTCTTCCTGCTGATCGACTGGTTCCCGCCGAAGGCGTCCGAAGAGGCAGGCCCGATCGACAGCCTGTTCTGGTGGATCACGTACATCTCGTTCATCATCTTCGGCTGGGTGATGGCCGGTATGAGCTACTGCCTCTGGAAGTTCCGGCGGCACGGTGCCTCCGACATGCGCGACGGCTCGCACATCCACGGCAACACCGCCCTCGAGATCTTCTGGACGGCGATCCCGCTCGCGATCGTGCTCGGCCTCGGCACCTGGGGCTGGCTCGTGCTCAACGACAACGAGGCCTCCGCCGCGAACCCGGTCAAGGTCACGGCGAAGCTCTACAGCTTCAACTTCGACTATCTCTACTCGGCCAAGGGCGGGTTCGTGCCCGACGACGGCAAGTACGTCTCGCGCTACCCCGACTCGTTCACGAGCTCGATGCTCGTCCTGCCGGTCGACCGCCAGCTGCTGCTGCGCGTGCGCACGGCCGACAAGCAGGCCGACGGCGAGCTCGAGGTCGTGCACGGCTTCTGGGTCGCCGAGTGGGGGGTCAAGCGCGATGCGACGCCGGGCATCAGGGGCGACGGCGAGGCCACGATCAAGGTGATCCCGAACAGGCTCGGCACCTACCAGGTGCAGTGCACCGAGCTCTGCGGCTCGGGCCACTCGATCATGTTCAATCCGGCCGGCGTTCGCGTGGTCTCGCAGGCCGACTACGACACGTGGTTCGCAGAGCAGCTCGCAAAGGCGAAGACCGATGCTGCGGCAGCGGCGGGCAACAAGGGCCTCGCCGTCTTCAAGACTGGCGGCTGCGGCGGCTGCCACGCGTTCACGCCGGCCGGCTCGAACGGCGCCGTCGGCCCCTCGCTCGACGACGTCAGCGCCGACGCCGCAGCCGCGGGCAAGCCGCTCGACGCGTTCATCCGCGAGTCGATCGTGAATCCAGGCGCCTACACCGCCAAGGGCTTCGCCCAGGGCATGCCGGGCACCTACGCGCAGACGATCAAGGGCGCAGACCTCGACGAGCTCGTGAAGTATCTCGCCAAGGGAGGCAGCCAGTGAGCGAGCCACTGAGCGCCGTCACCGTGCAGACGCCCGCGCCTCCCGCGCTCGATCCCGCCCCCCGGCGCGGCAACATCCTGACCCGCGCCGGCTGGTGGCGCGCGCTGATCTGGACGATCCTCGCCGGCGCGATCGGCGTGCTCGTGCCGATGGCCGTGCGCACGGCCGTGGGCTGGGACGCGTGGCAGTACCAGGTCGTCTCGGCCGCGCTGATGCTGACGCTGCCCCTCGGCTTCATGACCGGGATCGGCTGCTTCGACTACTGGGGCCGCTACATCGTCGGAGCCACGCTGCCCGAGGGGCACGCGGATCACGGCGCCTACACCTGGCGGGACTACTTCAAGGTCAACACCGATCACAAGGTGATCGGGATCCAGTACCTCGTCACGACGTTCTTCTTCTTCCTCGTCGGCGGCGGGCTCGCCGAGGCGTTCCGCGTGCAGCTCGCGCAGCCGGGGAACACGGTCTTCACGGGCGACGCCTACAACGGGCTGATCTCGACGCACGCGTCGATCATGATCTTCCTCTGGATCATCCCGGCCTTCGCCGGGATCGCGAACTTCGTCGTGCCGCTGATGCTGGGAGCCGAGGACATGGCCTTCCCGCGGCTCAACGCTCTGAGCTTCTGGATGCTGCCGACCGCAGGCCTGCTGATGGTCGTCAGCCTCTTCTGGGGCGGCTTCAACGGTGGCTGGACGGGCTACGCCCCGCTGACCACGCACGACCCCGGCGATCAGTCCACGTTCTTCAACATGGCCGTGCAGTTCGCGGGCACGTCGTCGATCCTGACCGCGATCAACTTCATCGTCACGATCCTGACGATGCGCGCGCCCGGGATGACGATGTCGCGGATGCCGCTGCTCGTCTGGGCCAACCTGACGACCTCCGCGCTCGTCGTGCTGGGCACGCCGTTCATCGCCGGCTCGCAGTTCATGGTGATGTTCGACCGCGTGCTGCACACGCACTTCTTCGATGTCTCGAACGGCGGCTCGGCGCTCGCCTACCAGCACATCTTCTGGTTCTACTCACACCCGGCCGTCTACATCATGATGCTGCCCGGTTTCGGGATCATCAGCGAGGTGATCTCGGTGATGGCGAGGAAGCCGATCTTCGGCTACCGCGCGCTCGCCTTCTCGACGGTCTCGATCGGCGTGCTCGGCTTCTCCGTCTGGGCGCACCACATGTTCGTCTCGGGCATGCAGGACTGGCTGCGCGGGCCGATGATGATCACGACGCTCCTGATCGCGATCCCGACCGGCATCAAGGTCTTCAGCTGGGTGGCGACGCTCTACGAGGGCGTGATCAACCTCGCCACGCCGATGCTGTTCGCGCTCGGCTTCATCTTCACGTTCGTGCTCGGCGGCCTCTCGGGCGTCTGGCTCGCGATCCTGCCGCTCGACATCCAGGTCTCCGACACCTACTTCATCGTCGCGCACATCCACTACGTGCTCTTCGGCGGGTCGGTCTTCACGATCTACGCCGGCCTCTACTTCTGGTTCCCGAAGATGACCGGGCGGATGTACGACGAGCGACTCGGCAAGCTGCACTTCTGGATCACGTTCATCAGCTTCAACGTCACGTTCTTCCCGCAGCACTGGCTCGGCATGGTCGGCATGCGCCGCCGCGTCGCCGACTACTCGTCGGTCTCGGACCAGTACCCGTGGGTCAGCCACCTCAACCTGCTGATCACGATCTCGGCGTTCGTGCTCGGGGCCTCGACGCTGATCCTGATGTACAACTTCATCGTCTCCTGGCGGCACGGCAAGCCCGCCGGCGACAACCCGTGGCGCGCGCTCACGATCGAGTGGAACGTCAGCTCGCCGCCGCCGATCTTCAACTTCGACGGCGCCCCGCGCGTCGTCGGCGGTCCCTACAACTACGGCCAGCCCGGCGCCAAGCACGTCGTCTTCGACAAGCCGGCGGACGACGGACACGGACACTGAGGCCGCCGCGATGAGCGCACACGCACACGAGTCGCACGGCCCCGGGCCCGGCTACGGCAAGATCGGCCAGTCCGACCGCGTGATGGTCGGGCTGCTGACGGCGCTCGCGTCGGAGATCATGCTCTTCGGCTCGTTCTTCGCGGCCTTCTTCTACATCCGCTACACGAACTACCCCGTGTACCCGCCGGCGCCGTTCGAGATGCCGGTGCGCGGCACCGGCATCAATACCGGCATCCTCGTCTCCTCGTCATTCACGATGCACTGGGCGCTCGTCTCGATCAAGCGCGGCAACCGCCGGGGCCTCGTGCTCGGCCTGCTCTTCACGCTGATCCTCGGCCTCTCGTTCCTGGGGCTCCAGATCAACGAGTACATCTCGCTGCACAGCGAGGGGTTCACGCCGGAGGAGGGCGCGTTCGCGAGCGTCTTCTTCGCCCTCACGGGCCTGCACGGCTTCCACGTGCTCGTCGGCGCCGTGCTGCTCGCGATCGCGCTCGTGCGCTCGCTGCGCGGCCACTACTCGCCACAGTCGTTCATGGGCGTGGAGCTCTCGGGCATCTACTGGCACTTCGTCGACGTCGTCTGGGTGATCCTCTACACGCTCGTCTACCTGCTCTCGAACGGCGCTCGCGCCTAGCTGAGGGATCCCGTTCCGTCGGGGGTTCTGGGGTGTGTCTCGGCTGGTTCTGGCGTTCTGCTCGCCGCGAGTCGGCCCCGGATCGCTGCTCGAGAGGCGTTGTGGCGAGTGCGGGCCGTCTCGCGG
>JANLRV010000099.1:0-10860 GCA_031361905.1 Actinomycetes bacterium | reverse complement strand
GCTCCGGCGCGATCGCGCGCTGGCGCGGGGCGCACGGCGGTGAGCAGACGCGCCGCGTGCGGTCCTCACGCCCCGTCTGGTGGCTCGGCGGCGCGACGAGCGGAGTGGCGCTCCGGTCGAGCGCGCCCGCGGCCGTGTTCGCCGCACCGGCCGGCCGCCGCGTCGCGATCGCCGACGAGAAGGGCAAGGTCATGGTCACCGTCGTCGACGCGCGACGGCCGCTCCACGCGCGCGTGGCCGCGAAGGCGCGCCCGGCGATCGAGGCTCTGCTCACACGGGTCGCGCGCGACGCAGCGGCGGGTGCGTGGGTGCGGACGAGCCTGACGCCCCTCGTCGCATCGATGCGCTGCCTTCGTGACGAGCTGCCCGATCCGGCTCTCGCGGCCCTGCCGATCGCCGGTCTCGCCATCGATTGATCTCGGCGCACCGGACGGCGCGCCGAGATCTACTCGATGATCAGCTTCGAGGTCGCGTGGAACGTGCCGCCGGTCACACCGGGCACGCTCGTGCCGAAGGCCCCGATCAGGTCGTGGATGATCGGGAAGTTCCAGGGGTAGGTGATCTCGACCTGCACGTAGTCGTCGCGACCCCAGGCCTGGCCGTCGGCCGGACCCATGTCGAGGTTCTCCGTGCTCGTGATCGTGATCCCGACCTTCGAGCAGTCGAGCTTGTTGCCGTAGCTCTGGCAGACGTCGTCGCGGATCTCCTGCGTCACCTTGGTCACGGCGACGGAAGAGTCGAGCACGGCCGTGCCGGCGGTGCGGATCTGCGCGGCGCGGCGTGCGCCGTCGGTCGCGGCGTGCTCCAGGGCGACCTTGTCGCCGTAGATCGTCGCGAACTCGTAGATCCCGAACATGAGGGCGAAGAACACGAACGAGACGAGCGTGAACTCGACCATCGTGGTGCCGCTCTCGGTGCCGCGCGCGGGGTGCCTCATGCGATCTGCTGCGCGATGCGCATGGTATTGGACGAGTGCATCGTCCCGTTGACGACGTTGACTCCGAAGACGGCCACGTTGTAGTTCGCGGTGACGTCGCACTTGACGCCGTTGCCGACCGCCCAGGTCGTCTCGGCGTAGACGATCGACGTGTAGCCCGGGATCTTGCTCGCCACGGCGGCGGCGGCGTTGTTGCCGCGCGTCTTGGCGAGGGTGTAGTCGCCGCCGGTGATGTCGCCGCTCACGTTGGCACCGCTGCGAGCGGCCGTGTGGGCGCACGCTCGGGACGATTCCGCGAGATCGATGTAGTCGCTGATCGCGCCGCCGAACTGGTAGACGGCGATCAGCACGGTCGCGAGCACGGTCAGGCAGAGCGAGAACTCGACCATCGCCTGGCCGCCCTCGCGCCGCTTGCGGTTTCTTCGCAGGATTCGCATCTTAGAAGTCATCCTCGACGAGACGGGCCTGTCCCTCGGAGATGTCGGCGGCGATCGCCTTGAAGATCGCCGTCACATCTCCCGGGGATGCCTTGTTGTAGAACTTGCCCGGACTTGCGATCGACTGCACCGTCGTCAGCGACGTGATCGCAGGCGACTCGTTCGCCGCCTGGGCGTAGTGGATGCAGTTGTTCGGCTGGTTGTTCACCGCGCTGTTGCCACGGTTGACCGTGTTCTGCAGCGAGACGCGCGGGTTCGTGCTCTGATCGCCTGGCGGGTTCGGAAAGCCCGGGGACGCGTTGAGCGTACCCAGCAGGGCCGTTCCGAGGGTGGGCGTGCAACTCGCCCAGGCCCACTTCCCCGAGCTGGAGCTATACGACCAGCGCCGCCAGTCCGACGAGAGGCAGTTCGCGTAGTTGCCGGCGGTGTCCTTGAGGCTGTAGCCGATCGAGTAGATCTGCACGCCGGTCGCCTTGATCGCCGTCGCGGCCCGGATAGCCGAGGCGCACGGCTGGGTGGCCTGGTTGTCGGTGCCGTTCGGGTTGCCGGGCCAGGCGGCGCCGACGTTCGCCTCGCCGTCCGTCATGAAGACGATGTAGTGGGGGATTCCCGGCCGTCCGCGCAGGTCGAGCTCGGCCTTCGCCTCGTTCAGGGCCTGCGTGTACGAGGTGACCTGACCGGCCTGGAGGCATCCTGTCGTCGCCGATCCATTGACCGTGTGCAACATCAACCCCGACGTCGCGATCAGTGGACCCTTGCCGACGCGGTAGTCGAAGCTGAGCGGGTCGTTGAGGTAGAGACGTTGCGTGTTGATCGTGCCCGGGAAGGTCGCCGATCCGGTCTGACCGTCGTACACGTCGTCGGTGACTCCGCCGTTCTTGTTGTTCGGATCCTGTGCCGGACTCGCGTACGGATCTGAGCAGAGGCTTTGGAAGGCCGCGGTGATGGGGGAACGACGGAGCGGCGGGAAGGCGATCAGGCCGACCTGGGTCTGCGGCGTCGAGAACAGGTTGAGCATCGAGCGGACGCCGTCCTTCAGGTTGTTCAGGTCTTCACATTGGTACTCGCTGCCGACGAGCACCGTCGTGTCGCACATGGATCCGGTTCGGTCGACGGCGAGCACCACGTCGATCGGCTGCGCCGAGCACGGGGAGCAGGCGGCGGCCGTCGCAGACACGTTGAAGTGGTCGACGCCGAAGAGCTGCGCGAAGTACGTCGTCGTCTTCAGCGTGCCGGAGATCTTCAGCGAGTTCTGATTCGCTCCGCCGATCACGCAGCTGCCGTCGAGCAGCGTCTTGGCGGTGCAGCCGGCGGTCGCCGTCACCGTCATCTGCGGCTGGCCGTTGACGGTGCCGTTCAGCTCTGCGGGCTTGTTCTTGTTCGCATACGTCGTCGCGGAGACAACGGCTGTCGTGGCGTTCGGGAGATCCTGTGCTCCGGCCAGGGCGGCTGCATCGATCGTGGCCTGCAGCTTCTTCTTGCCGTAGTACGCGTAGCCGACATCGACCACGAACGCGCTCATGCCGAGCATCCCGACGAGGGCCAGCATCACGAGCGGAAGGACCTGTCCTCGTTCGCCTTTCAGCGTTCTCCGCATGCGTGCTCCTCGACGGGTCGTGAGATGGGGGCTAGGGCAGCACAGAAATGAGCTGCCTACTCACTCTCGTCCAGGGTCGGCCGATCGCGCATCCCTCGCTTGAGGGAAATCACAGATTTGCGTTCAGATTCAGTAAGGAATCAGGCGGTTTGGCTGATCGGCGTCCAGAGCGCGTCGTGCCCCAGCGGGGCCCGCGCGATCGCACCGGCGACGGCCAGCCGGATCAGCGCATCCTCTGCGGCCGCGAGATTCGGATCGGTCGTCGTCTCGGCCAGCACGCGCGTGACCTCGGCGGTCGTCAGCCCACCCGGGTAGGCGTGCACGAGGTCGAGCGGGTCCGGCGGGGCGAGCCGCTCGATCTCCGGATCGAGGTTCGCGACGAGCACGTCGTAGACCTCGAAGGGCTGATAGCCCGGCGCCACGAGCTCGCGGCCGTCGCGGCGGAGGACGAGGCTCGGGGCGGTGTAGCGGTCGGGCCCGTCCGAGCTTGCAGTGCGGTTGAGCGTGACCGCGAACCGCTGCGGATCGCGAGCCTCGGCGCGGTCCGCCTGATAGGCCTGCTCGACCTCCGGCAGGGCCCGCTCCACGAGCGCGCGCTCGGCGTCGAGGCCCTGCACGGTCTGCGCGATCGCGAGCAGCGCGTCGTCTCTGTCGCATTCGAGGCCGGTCGTGAACCAGGCGAAGCGCAGCTGCCGGACGAGCGCCTCGCCGAAGGCCGCGTCCTGTCGCTCGGCCGCCTTGACGAGCCGGCAGGCCGGCGCGGTCGCGGTGACCTTGCGAGGCTCGGTCGACATCGGCATCCCGCGGTGGCGGAACGAGCGGCGGGAGAGCGAGCTCCTCTCGTCGGAGTAGCCGCGGTCGACGTAGCCCTGACGCGTCTCGGAGAGCCCGATCATCACGGTCCGGAACGTCAGCTGGTCGCCGTAGCGCGCCTCGAGCGCGCGGAAAGCCGGCTCGGCGTTGTAAGCCCAGGGGCATCCCGCATCCGTGTAGTGGATCGCCTCGACGCTGCCAGGCCGGGCCGTCTTGACGGGGATGCGCCAGGGCGCCGGGATCGGGGCCAGGCCCTCGCTCCCCGTCACGGGACGCTCACCTGGACGACCTCGCGGCCGTCAAAGCGATTCGGGTCGAACGCGACCGTCTCGATGTCGGGAAGCTCATCGAGCGTCAGTGTTGCAGCTACGCAGCGGCTCGATTGCACGACGCCCCTGCTCGCGGCGGCTGCGCTGCCGGGCGATGCGCGGGGTCAGGCCCCTGAGGGGCCTGACCCAAAAGTCGGCTACTCGCCCAGGTTGATCATCACGTGCTTGATGCGCGTGTAGTCCTCGAGGCCGTAGAGCGACAGATCTTTGCCGTAGCCGGAGTGCTTGAAGCCGCCGTGCGGCATCTCGGCGACGAGCGGGATGTGCGTGTTGATCCAGACGCAGCCGAAGTCGAGCCGCTTCGCCATGCGCATCGCACGGCTCACGTCCTTCGACCAGACGCTCGACGCGAGCCCGTACTGCACGCCGTTCGCCCACGCGAGCGCCTCGGCCTCGTCGCTGAACCGCTGGACCGTGATCACCGGACCGAAGATCTCGTTCTGGATCATCTCGTCGCTCTGCCTCAGGCCCGAGACGACGGTCGGCTCGTAGAAGAAGCCCGACGCGCCCTTGCGCCGCCCGCCCGCCTGCAGCTCGGCGTGGCTCGGCATCCGCTCGATAAAGCCCGTGACGTGCGCGAGCTGGTTCGCGTTGTTGACCGGCCCGAAGAGGACGTCCTCGTCGTCCGGCATCCCCGTCTTCGTCGACTCGGCCTGGTCCGCGAGGGCGGTCACGAAGTCGTCGTAGACGCCGGGTCCGGCGATCACGCGCGTCGCCGCCGTGCAGTCCTGGCCGGCGTTGAAGTAGCCGGCGACCGCGATCGCCTCGGCCGCGGCCTCGATGTCGGCGTCGTCGAAGATGATCACCGGCGCCTTTCCGCCGAGCTCGAGGTGGACGCGCTTGAGGTCGTCGGACGCGCTCCTCGCGACTGCCATGCCGGCGCGCACCGAGCCCGTGATCGAGACCATCTGCGGGATCTTGTGCGCCACGAGCGAGGCCCCGGTGTCTCGGTCGCCGCAGACCACGTTGAAGACGCCGGCCGGCAGGAACTCGGCCATCACCTCGGCCATCCAGGCCGAGCTCGCAGGCGTCGTGTCCGACGGCTTGAGCACCATCGTGTTGCCGGCCGCGAGCGCCGGTGCCCACTTCCAGACGCCCATCAGCGCCGGGTAGTTCCACGGCGTGACGGCGCCGCAGACCCCGATCGGCTCGCGCCGGATCATCGAGGTGTGCCCGCGCAGATACTCCGCGGCGGCGCGGCCCTCGAGGGTGCGCGCGGCGCCCGCGAAGAAGCGGATCTGGTCGACCATCGGCGGGATCTCCTCCGACGCCGTCAGGCCGAGCGGCTTGCCCGTGTTCGCCGACTCGATCTTGACGAGCTCGTCGGCTCGGGCCTCGAACGCGTCGGCGATCTTGAGCAGCGCGTGCTGGCGCTCGCCGGGCGTCGTCTCGCCCCACTCCTCGAAGGCGCGCTGGGCGGCGACGAGCGCGGCGTCCATGTCGGCCTGGCCCGACAGCGGCGCGGTCGCGTAGGCCTCGCCGTTCGTCGGATCGATCAGCTCGCTCGTGCGCCCGTCGGCCGCCTGCGAGGCCTTGCCGTCGATGAAGTTCGAGATGGTCTGCAGCTTGCCGGTGGCCATGGCCCCTCCGTCAGAGTCGGTGTCGTCGGTCGTGCCGGAATGATCGCGTGTTCGAGCTCGTCGTGCTTGCATCTGAAGGCGCGACGCTGAGGTATCGTCGCCCCGTGCCGGAGTCTGCCGTGAAAGATCGTCGCCCGACGCGCGTCGCGGTGATCGGAGCCGGCTTCGCCGGGCTCGCGGCCGCCGACGAGCTGGCGCGCAACGGCGTCGCTGTCGCCGTCTTCGAGGCGCGCGACCGCGTCGGCGGGCGCGTCTGGTCGCGCGAGCTCTCCGGAGGTGGCCTGATCGAGCTCGGCGCGGAGTTCGTCGAGCCGCACGACGGGCTGCTCGCGGCGACGGCTGAGCGACTCGGCCTGCGGCTCTGCAACCGCGGCATCGCCTACGGCGACCGCGAGCCGCGCGGCGGGATCGGCGTCGACCGGCCGACCCTGCTGGCGGCGATCGAGACGGTGCAGCGGGCGCTCGGGGATCGGCCGGCGAGTGCCCGGCCGCTCTCGGTCGCGGCGTTCCTGCGCAGCCTGCCGCTCGATCCGGGCGCGGCCGAGGTGATCGCGTCGCGCATCCAGGTCACGTTTGCAGACGAGCCCGAGGCGATCGACGCCTCGCTGCTGAGAGGCAGCGGCGCGTCGTTCTCGAGCGAGCTGTCGGTCTCGGTCGAGCACGGCAATCAGGGCGTGGCGCTGAAGCTGGCGCTGCCGCTCGCCGGAGCCGTGCACCTGTCCTCGCCTGTCGATCGGGTGGTCGCCGGCGAGCACGGCGTGCGCGTCCGTGCGGCGGGCGTCGAGCACGAGGCAGACGCGTGCGTCTGCGCTGTGCCGGCGAGCGTGATCGGGCGCATCTCGTTCGAGCCCGGCCTGCCGGACGATCTCGCCGGGGCGCTCGGGCGCGTCCGCTACGCCCACGCCGCCAAGCTCTTCGTTCCGCTGCGCGAGGCCGCCGCGCTCTCGGCGACGCTGAACGTTCCCGAGCGCTACTGGTCGTGGGTCGGGAGCGGGTCGTCGGGTGCGCCCACGGCGATCGTCCACTCGTTCGCGGGCTCGGCGAGCGCGCTCGCCGCGCTCGGCGTGGCACGTGGGCCCGACCGCTGGCTCGAGTCGCTCGCCGCCTTCCGGTCGGACCTCGCGCTCGACCCTGGCTCCGCCGTGCTCTCGACCTGGGACGACGACCCGTGGGCTCGGGGCGTGTACTCGACGGTCGACCTCGGCCGTCCGGCCGGCGACGAAGAGGTGCTCCGGCGCGCGCTCGGTCCGCTCCACTTCGCGGGCGAGCATACGGCCGGCCCCGACATCGGGTTGATGGAGGGCGCGCTCAAGACGGGCCTGAGAGCCGCGGGCGAGATCCTGCGCCGGTAGAGTCGCGTGATGCAGTCGACGTCCGCACCGGTCTCGCCGCGAGCCTGGGTCGAGCTGATCGGCGGGCGCGAGCTCTGTGCCATGCGACCGCAACAGTGGCGATCGCTCGATGTCGGGCTGTTCCGCTTCGGGGGACTGCCCGAGCTGACGACGCTCCCGCCGCTCGACCACCATTTCGTCTCGTTCACGGTTCAGGGTCCTCTGCACGTCGAGCGCGAGCTTGGCGGTGCGCTCGAGCGCGGCGATTTCCGGCGGGGATCGTCGCTGATCATGAGGGCCGGGCAGGAGAACACCTGGCGCTGGGACCGACCGACGGACGAGCTGCAGCTGTTCCTCGACCCGGCCTACCTTGCGGACGTCGCCGTCGAGGCGGACGGGCGCGTCCCCGAGCTGATCGATCGCTTCGCGTTCGAGGATCCCGTGCTGCGCCAGATCGTGCACGGCCTGCTCGACGAGCTGCGCGAGCCGGGCGTCGCCGGGGCGCTCTTCGGCGAGCTCGCGGCCCAGTATCTCGCCGTTCACCTGCTGCGCCGGCACTGCGTGCTCCGGCCACGCATCGCGCACGCCGTGCGGGGGCTCACGCCGAGCCAGATCCGGCGCCTCGAGGCTCACGTCGCCGAGCGCCTGGCCGAGCAGATCACGCTCGACGAGCTCGCGGGGATCGCTCGCATGAGCCGCTTCCACTTCGCGCATGCCTTCACGCAGGCGCTCGGCACTCCTCCGCATCGCTGGCTCGTCGCACGGCGGATCGAGCGTGCCAAGACGCTCCTCTGTGCCAGCAACCTGCCGGTCTCCGAGATCGCGGCTGCGGTCGGCTTCGCGAGCCCGAGCCACTTCGGCGCCGTCTTCCGGCGGTCGGTCGGCGCCAGCCCGCGCGCCTACCGTGACGCGCGCTGACCGCAAGCGGTCGAGGGTTCCCGCAAGCATGCGAGAGTCGCGCGCCGCCGCAGGCGCGATGCTGCAGCGATGGCCACGACCAAGCTGTGGGGCGACGAGCACTACTACGGGCTGGACCGCGAGTTCGATCCCGTCTGGCTCCTGACGGACGAGCAGCGGGAGCTCGAACGCGAGCTGATCGCCGTCTGCAAGGACGTGCTGCGACCGAACGCGATCGAGTGCGATCGCACGAGCGCGTACCCGCGAGAGAACATCGAGGCGCTCGCGCGGCTCGGCCTGCTCGGAGTGATCGTGCCGAAGAAGTACGGTGGCCGAGCCGAGAACCATGTCGGCACGCTGATGGTGACCGAGACGATCGCGCGCTATGGCTGCCCGTCGACCGCGCTGATCTACATGATGCACATGGTCGCGGTGGCCGCGCTCGTCTACCGCGCCGACGGGAATGCGGAGATCCAGGGCCTGCTCCGGCGGCTCGATTCCGAGGCGCTGATCGGCACCGCGTCGTACACGGATCCTGAGACGGGCGGCCATTTCTGGTACCCGAAGACGTCGAGCGCAGAGCGCGTCGCCGAGGGCTGGCACGTCCGCAAGCAGGCCGCCTGGACGACCTCGAGCGGCTATGCCGACTGGTACATCAGCCAGACGACGAGCCCGGATTTCTCGGGCGACTACTCCGACCTGTCGGTGTTCCTGTTCTACCCCGACGAGGTGCGTGGCAACGCCGGCGCCTGGGATGCGATGGGCATGCATGCGAACCAGTCGGGGCCCGTCGAGATCGATGTGACGATTCCCGCCGACCGGATCATCGGCTGGCCGGGCGATGGAGCGGCCTCGAACGATGAGGCGGTCGACCCGCTCGCGATGCTGATGTACGCCGGCGCCTACAACGGCGTGGCGCTCGCCTGCATGGATGTCGCGAAGCGGCACATCATGCGCACCTCGCACGCCCAGTACGGCCGCCGGATCGCCGACTACGCGACGATCCAGGACAGCTTCGGCACGGCCCTGATGGACGTGCAGGCCTCACGGATGTACGCGTTCTCGTTCGCCCAGGCGCTCGACGGGGTGACCGAGAACGGCAGCTGGGAGATCTACGAGCACGACCGGGACGCCAAGCCGCGCGCCTCGCTCACGTCGTGGTCGCTGCCGGCGAAGTTTCTCGGCGCGCGCGTCGCGACGCAGGTCTCCGACGCGATGCTGCAGCTCTGCGGCGGGCGCGGCTACATGCGCAGCGGCGAGATCGAGCGGCTCGTGCGCGACTCCAAGGCAGGGTGGGTGATGGCCCCGTCCAACGAGGTCACGAGACAGCTCCTCGGCAAGTGGGCGCTGCTCGGGTCCGAGGCCGTCGACTGGTGGAACCAGAAGGTCGACGAGCCGGCGCTGCAGAACGAGCTGGGAAAGCTGGACGGCGACGGCAAGCGCCGTATCATCGAGCAGCTGTCGGCCGACGTCGAGAGCACGAACGCAGGAGGAGTCGCGTGATCAGCACGAACCCGCCCTCGAAGACGGCCCACACCGACTTCGATCCACCGGTGCTCGGACACCTCGGCATGAAGCCCGAGCTCGTCGTCTACCCGGTGACCGACGAGCGCGTCTGGATCGAGCTCGAGCCGAATGTCGCCTTCAGGCCGCTCTTCTTCGACATGAACTCGGGCGCGCACGGCGAGGTGTTGCGCGTGCGGCGTGGGGGCGTGCTCAGCCGTCACCGGCACCCCAGCCCGGTCTACGGCTTCGAGCTCGCCGGCCAGTGGCGGAACCTCGAGCACACCTGGATCGCGAGGGAGGGCTCGTTCGTGTTCGAGCCGCCGGGCGAGATCCACACGCTCACGGTCGAGGACTGCGACGAGATGCAGACCGTGTTCTTCATCGGAGGCGCCGTGCTCTACATCGATGCGGAGGACAACGTCGTCAGCGTCGAGGACAACGTGGGCCTGATCGAGCTCGCGCGCGAGCACTACGACAAGGTCGGGCTCGGCGCCGAGTTCGTCGACCAGTTCATCCGCTGATCCGCGAGCCGGTCAGCACCGGCCACGGAGGCGCGCCGCCCAGAGGATGCCGCCGAGCACGTGCGCCCGGAAGAGCGGCTCCCCGTACGACTGCGCCGTGTGTCCCATCGCCGTGTACCAGGCGCGGCCGCCGCGATAGCGGTGGCACCAGCTGATCGGGTGGTCGGGCATCGACGCGTCGCCGGGCGCGTAGCTCGACTCGTCGAGGCTCGCGAGCACGTGGACGTGCTTGCGCGGGTTGCGCTCGAACGCGTACCACTCGTCGGTGCGGGTCCAGCGGGCCGGGAGCAGGCGGGTCGACTCGCTCGAGGCGTCCTCGACGACGACCGTTGCGGGCTGCACGGCCGAGTGGACGCGGAAGACCGCTCCGACGAGCCCGGCGTAGAACGGCCAGCCGTGCTCGGTGTCGGACGCCGAGTGGATGCCGACGAAGCCGCCGCCCGCGCCCACGAAGCGCGTGAACGCGGCCTGCTGGCGCGCGTCGAGCACGTCTCCCGTCGTCAGCAGGAAGACCACCGCGTCGAATCTCCGCAGGTTCCGGTCGGTGAAGCTGTCGCCGCGGTCGCTGACGGCGACGCGGAAGCCGTTCTGGCGACCGAGCTCGCGCAGTGCGAGCGTCGCGGCGGGAATCGAGTCGTGGCGGAAGGCCGGCTGTCCGGATGGCAGCGTGCCGACCTTCGTGAAGACGAGCACCGAGCCGGGCTGCAGCGGCGGCCCGGCGATCCGGCCGTCGGCGGGCTCGGAGCCGCCGATCGCGAGGAGCGCCGCGGCGGCGAGGACGGCCGCGAGCGGGCGGGCTCCGCGGAGGGCTGGGCGAGCCGCCTCTGGCATCGCCCGCACTCTACGCGTGGGTTGCCAAGGGGTGGGGTCAGACCCCACCCCATGGCCACCCACGCCGCGCCCGGCCAAGGT
>JANLRV010000201.1:0-5874 GCA_031361905.1 Actinomycetes bacterium | reverse complement strand
CGCCGCTCCGAGCGCGAGCGCGGCGGGCCGGTCGAGCCCGGCTCCCGCGGCGGCCACGAAGGCGACGAGCGGCTGGCGCCGCGTCACGGCGTAGTACGCGCTCACGCTCGTGAGCAGGAACAGGCCGTCGCTGTAGTTCGTCGAGAGCACGTACGAGAACGGGAAGAAGGCGATCGCGGCGACGCTCAGGCGCGCGACCCGGCGCGAGGCCCCCTCGCGCACGAGCACGTGCAGCACGACGAGCGCCGCGAGCGAGCTCAGCGTCATCACGATCGGTCCGGCGAGCAGCGGATCGAGGCCGATGCCGGCGAGCGCCTTGAGCACGAGCGGCGTCAGCGGGAAGAAGGCCGGCAGGTGGCTGAGCGTGGCCGGATCGAGGGCCGCGTCGCCATAGCCGAAGGCCGTGATCGTCGTGTAGTAGCCGGCGTCCCAGGTGTCGGCGTAGCGGTGATCGAGCCGCCCGGCGGCGGCGAGCGTGACGATCACGATCACGCGCGAGGCGGCGAATGCGCAGGCCGCGTCGATCAGGGCGTCGCGCCAGCGCTGCATCGGTTGCATGGTAGATCGGCGGGCGCCCGAGCAGGATTTACCCCCTGCCGTGGCGTAGCATCAGGGAACCGTGGCGACCCACACCGAACGCACCGCGGATCCGCAGCAGACGACCGATGTGCGCGCGCGCCGCCCGGGTCTCGACCCGAAGGTCTTCTTCCACCGCGCGCGCCGTGTGCTCTCGGCGCTCGTGCTCGTGCTGCTCGACATCGGCGGTGCCACGCTCGGCCTCTACGCGGCGCTCGTGCTGAAGCAGGCCTATCGCGGCCAGGTCTGGCTCGGCATCCCGTGGGACGCGGTCACGGAGTGGCTCCAGTTCATCGTGCTCGTGATGGTGCTCGTGTTCGCCAAGAACGGGCTCTACCGTGCGCGCGAGTCGCGTCCCGGCACGGCCACCGTGATCCAGTCGCTCGCGCTCGTCTCGCTGATCTGCGGGCTCTACGCGATCTTCGTCTCCGGCAAGACGTTCAACTCGTACTACGCCGTGATCTGGGTCACGGCGATCGTCACGACCGTGCTGATCGTGCTGCTGCGCGCGAGCTACGACAGCATCACGCTCGAGCTGATGCGCGTCTTCGGGATCAAGCGCCGCACGCTGCTGGCTGGAGCGGCGAGCGACCTCGCCACGCTGCGCCGCACGATCGCGAGCGACTCGCGCGGTCCCGAGGTCGTGATGATCGGCGCCGTCAGCGAGCACGGCGATGACATCGCCCTGGACGGCGTGCCGACGCTCGGCTCGCTCGCCGACCTGCCCGAGCTGCTCGCGCGGGAGCGGCCGAACGACCTGATCGTCGCCGGAGTCGAGATGGACGGGCCGAAGCTGCTCGAGCTCGTCGACGTCTGCCGCGAGCATGGCACGCGCCTGCGGATCGTCCCGCGCACGAGCGAGCTCCTGCTCGAGCGCGCCGTGCTCGTGCCTGGCCAGGCCGTGCCGCTCTTCGAGGTGCGCCCGCCGGTCTTCGCGGGCCTCGACTGGGCGGTCAAGCGCAGCTTCGACCTCGTCGTCTCGGCGCTCCTGCTCGCCGTGCTCGCGATCCCGGGCCTGCTCGTCTGCCTGCTCGTGCGGCTCACGAGCGAGGGCCCGGCGCTCTATCGCGATCGCCGCATCGGCGTCGGCGAGCGGCCGTTCGACGTGCTCAAGCTGCGCTCGATGTACGCCGACGCGGCCGAGCGGCAGGAGCAGCTCGAGCAGCACAACGAGGCCGACGGGGCGATCTTCAAGATGCGCCGCGACCCGCGCGTGACGCCCGTCGGGCGCGTGCTGCGCCGGCTCTCGATCGACGAGCTGCCGCAGCTCGTCAACGTGCTGCGCGGCGAGATGAGCCTGGTCGGGCCGCGACCGTTGCCGATCCGCGACTACGAGCTGCTCGAGACCTGGCACCGCGGCCGCTATCGCGTGCTGCCCGGCATCACGGGCCTCTGGCAGGTCTCGGGTCGCTCGGAGCTGTCGTTCGACGAGCTCGTGCGCCTCGACTTCTACTACGTCGAGAACTGGTCGGTCTGGGTCGATATCACGATCCTGCTGCGCACGCCGCTCGCGGTCGCGCGCGGCCGCGGCGCGTACTGACGGGGCGCCGCGCCGACGATCGGGGGGCGCGCCGGACGGGTGTAGTGTCTCGGTCGTCCCAACGATCGAGGAGGCTCACGTGAAGGTCGTGCATTGCCCGTGTGGCAAGAGCGTCGAAGGTGAGACCGACGACGCGGTGGTCGAGAGCGTCGAGGCGCACATCTCGGCCGACCACCCGGATCTCGTCGGCAAGTACTCGAGGGAGCAGATCCTGGAGATGGCGCACGAGCACTGAGTCGTGGTGGAGGTGCACGGCAACGGGCGTCCGCCGCCGCGCACCTCCACCGTGCGCGGCGTCGCCGAGCGCCGGACGATCGTGGCCTGAGAGCGGCGTGCCAAGCGCCGACCGGCGCCTGAGAATGCTTGCCAAGCAGGGGAAAGCGACGGATGCTGGTGGCCGTCTGTCACCCGTCCCGAGGACGGGCCGGCATCAGCTCGCCCTCCCGACATGCGCATCCTCCATTCCGTTCCCCGCGACCGCGCTTCCCGGACGCACGCGTGAGCGCCGTGACGGTGCCCGCGTCCGAGCGGCCGCCCGTCTTCTACGGCGTGCCGCCGCCCGCCCTGCGCGTCTGGGCGGGGCTGCTCGTGGGCGCTGCGCTCGTCTGCCTCGCCGATGCCTGGGCGCGCACCCATACGACCGGCACGATCGTCTTCGTGCTGTTCTGGCTGGGCGTGCTGCGCTTCCTGCTGCCGGCCGCGAGCTATCTCTGCCGGCCTGAGGTGCTGCGCGGCGAGCGGCTCGCGCTCGTCGCGGCGACGGGCCTGTTCTTCGCGCTGCCCCGCTTCCTGCTGAGCCCCGGGTCGCCGGTCGGCGCCGACGAGCTCGCGAGCTGGCGTCGAGTCGAGGACATCTTCGCGACGGGCACCCTCGATCAGCGGAGCGCGCTCGTGCCCGCGCTCGACGGCTTCCCCGGCCTGCACGTGCTGGCGGCTGCCCTGCGGGCCCTGACGGGGCTCTCGACGTACGCAGTGGGCGTCTCGCTCGTGGCGATCGGCGTCGTGCTGAGCCTGCTCGGCGTCTTCCTGCTCGCCGAGCGGCTGCTCGGATCGGCGCGCCTCGGCAGCCTCGCGGCGGTCGTCTATGCGACGAGCTCGAGCCTGATGTTCCTCGACACGCAGCTCGGCTTCGAGGCGATCGGGCTCCCGCTCGCGATCTGGACGCTCGTCGCCGTCAGCCGCATCCACGATCCGCGCGCGACCCGCGCGGCACAGCTCGGCTGGTTCGGCATCGCGATCCTGCTCGGGGCGGCGGTGATCGTCACCCACGCGCTCTCGGGGATCTTCCTCTTTCTGCTGCTCGCCACGATCGTCGTCGCGACCGTGGTCGCGCTCGCCGCCCGCTGCAGCGGCCACCGCCAGGGAGTGCTCTTCGCCGTCGCCGCGGTCGCGGTCTGCGCCGTGCTCGCGCGCTTCGTCGACACGTTCGAGCTGGTCGTCGTCGCCTCCGCGCTCGCGCTCGCCGGGCTCGGCCGCGGAGTGCGCGCGATCCTGCGCAGCGGGCCCGGCTCGGGACGCACCGCGAGCGCCGTGCTGACGGTCGCGCTGACGGCGCTCTTCGCGATCGGCGCCGGCCTCTGGCTGGACGCCTCGGCGAGCGGGCTGATCTCGCTGCTCTCGCCCCACCTCGATCGCCTGACCGCCCAGCTGCAGGCGCTCGCACAGCAGGAGAGCGCGATCCGCCGCCTCGTCGCGCCGCCACCGGTGCCCACGTTCGAGCACGTGCTCGCCTACGCCGCGCCCGTCGTCTCCGGCGCGCTCGCGCTGCTCGGCCTGCGCACGCTCCCCGGCATGCGTCCACGCGGGCCGCTGGTCGTCGCGCTCTCGCTCGTCGGCTGCGTCTATCTCGTCACGCTGCCCTGGATCTTCTCGGGCGTCCAAGCCGAGGGTGCGCGACGCAGCTGGGCGTTCAGCTTCCTCGGCATCGCGCTGCTCGCGGCGATGGCGATCGGGCCGCTGCTCGAGCGGCGCCAGTCGATCACGCCGCTGATCGCTCGCCGCGTGATCGTGCCGGCCTGCCTCGCGGTGCTCGTGATCGGCAACGTCTCGGCGGGCCTGCCGCTCGAGTACCGCTTCCCCGGGCCGTTCTCGTTCGGCTCCGACACCCGCTCGCTGACGAGCGAGACGCGCGTGGCGGCGCGCTGGTTCGAGCAGACGCAGGGTCCGGCGAAGCGCGTGATCGCCGATCGCGCGACGGCCGTCGCCTTCGGCTTCCTCGGCACCGAGCAGCCGGAGCACGCCTCGACGCGCTATCCGCTCTGGGAGCTCGTCTTCGATGGTCCCCGGCCCTCGGCGAACCTGCTCGTGCGCACCGAGACCCGCGGCGTCGAGTACCTGATCGTCGACAAGCGCATGACGACGCTCGTGCCGCGCACCGGCTACTACTACGCGCCCTCCGAGCCCGAGGCCGGCACGCGCTCCCGGCCGCCGCCCGAGGCCGCGATCGCGAAGTACGGGCGCGTGCCGTGGGCCTCGCGGATCTACGAGAGCGACCACCTCGCGATCTATCGCCTCGACCTCGCCGCGCTCGAGACGTGTGGCGACAAGCACCGCGTCGAGCCGGGGGTGCGGTGCCCGTGAGCGCCTTCTCGGTGCCGCTCGTCGAGGCGATCTGGCGCTGGCCGCTCGCCCGCGTCGTGGTCGCCCTGGCGGGAATCGCGTTCGGCATCTACCTGCCCGCTCCGCTACGCGCGGTCGTGGTGCTGCCGATCGCGCTGACGCTGCCGGGCTACGCGCTGCTCGCGGGCCTCCGCGCGCGCCGGGTCGGTGACGACCCGCTCGCGACGCTCGCCGTCAGCGCGATCGTCAGCGTCGCGCTGCTCGTGCTCGCCGCCCTCGCGATGTACTCGGCCGAGGTCCGGGTCTCGGCGCCGAGCGTCGCGCACCTGATCGTCGCCTTCGTGGCCGTGATGATCCTGCTCGCTCCCTCGCTGCGGACCGCGCCCGCGACGACGCGAGGCGAGCTCGCGCTGCAGGGCGTCAGCTCGTTCGCGGGCCTCGTGCTGCCGGCGACTGCGATCGCCGCAGCGATCGGCGTCGTCGCGCTCTCGCTCGCGCTGCTCCCCGGCGCCGCCGTCGCGCGCTTCACCGACGTCTCGCTGGCCGGCCCTGGCGCGACCGCGACGGATGCCGCGCTGGTCGCCCCGCGCGTGACGCAGCGCGTGCCGATCACGCTGCGCAACCGCACCGGCGGCACCCAGGTCTATGCGATCGAGCCGGCCATGGAGCGGGGCCACTGGTACGGCACGACCGTGCGCCTGCGCGACGGGGAGCGGTGGACGGGCGCCGTGGTCGGGCGCGTCCCGGCGGGCGGCTGCCTGCACCGCCTGCGCATCACCGCGCGCCCGCTCGCGCGCTCTGATCGCGCCGTCAGCGTGACGACGTGGCTGCGCACGCGTGAGCTGCCGGCGAGCTCGTGTCACGTGTCAATGCCGTGATCTGACCTGGCGGCGCGCGATCGGCGCCCGCGGAACCGTGCGGTACTATCGGGCCGGAAGGCCGGTCGTTCCTCACGCGGCCGCGCCCAGACCATGGCATCCATCAGCGAACAGCACCCGGCCGCAGCGCCAACCGACCTCGGAGAGCTGCTCGTCTCGGTTGTAATCCCGTGTCTGAACGAGGCCGAGACGATCGAGGAGTGCGTGCGCTCTGCGATCTCTGTGATGGCAGAGCATGGCTTGGCCGGTGAGGTCGTCGTCGCCGACAACGGCTCCACAGATGGCAGTGCCGAGCTGGCAGCCGCCGCAGGAGCCAGGGTG
>JANLRV010000198.1:0-9413 GCA_031361905.1 Actinomycetes bacterium | reverse complement strand
GCTCGCCGTCGGCACGATCGTGATCGTCAGCGCCGCGATGGGAGCCACGCGCCCGCACGCGCTGCTGCCCCGCACCCAGCGCGGCTGAGCTAAGCCTGGGTCCACCGCGTGGTGGGTTCGTGGCGGGCCTGCTGGTGGCCGTCAGGACGGGCTGCGCTGTCGCAGGCGCGGCCGGACGCCTCGGCCAGACAGCGCAGCCCGGAGCACACCACGCGGCTGGGAGCCCGCAAGCGAAGCGGCCTGACTGAAGCCAGCAGGATGCGACGCACCCAGCACACGATGGATCCAGGCTACGAGCTAGTCGGGCCGCGCACGAGCGCCGGAGCGCGCGTGGCGGCGACGATCAGCGCGAGCAACGGCAGGCACAGGATCGAGGCGACTGCGAACGCCGCGCCTCTGCCGGCCGAGCCCGCGACCGCGCCGGCGACGAGCGGTGCGCTCGTGAAGCCCGTCGCCCAGCTCGCGCCCATCAGGCCGCTGACGACGATGTGCTCGACGCCCGCCGAGTCGGCTCCGGACGAGCCGAGCGGATACATGGCGGCCGCCGCCACGGCGAAGATCGGGCCGATCACGACGAGCATGCCGAGCTGCGCCCAGGCGGGCAGGCCGAACGCGAGCGGCAACGGCGAGAGCGCGATCAGCAGCGCGGCCTTGGGCGCGACCCGATGCGCGCCGATCCGATCGACGAGACGCCCTCCGACCGGTCCGGCGAACATGCCGAGCACGGCGCCGACCGTGAACGCGGCGGCGATCGCGGCCGTCGACGCCCCGAGGTCGTCGAGGCTGAGCGGCACGAGCAGGTCGATCGCGCCAAACGCGACCGTGTCGAGCACCGCGACCAGCATCGCGGCGCGCGCGAACGGCTGGCGGAGCACGCTACGAGCCGAGGACAGAAGGTCGCGCTCGCGCTCGACGGGCGTGCCCGCAGGTGCGGCGGCGGTCACGGCGACGCCGACGAGCGAGACGACGGCGACGATCAGGAAGGCCGGTGCCGAGCCCGCCCAGGCGGCGAGCGCCCCGACGCCGGGCCCTGCGATCGAGCCGGCCGAGAGCATCCCCATCACGATCCCGCTCTCGCGCCCACGACGCTCAGGGGGAGCGTTGTGCGTCACCCACGACATCGACGACGTCCACACCGTTCCGCTCGCGATGCCCTGCACGAACCGCGCAGCGATCAGCACGGCGGCGTTCGGCGCGAACGCGAACGCGATCGTCGCGACCGTCATCACGAGGCCTGAGGCGAGCGCGATCCGGCGCGCACCGATCCGCGGCACGAGCGGGATGCAGGCGATCGACACCACCGGGGTCGCAGCCGGGTAGGCGGAGAGCACGAGCGCGACACCGAGCGTTCCGAGCCCGAACTCGTGCGCGTAGTGGGGCAAGAGCGGGAGGATCGCGAGGTAGAGCGACGCGTCGACGAACATCGCCAGACCGACGGCCAACGTGATCCGGCGATATGGCTCCACCAGCGCGCAGGCTACCGGCACGCTGGTGACCGGGGACGCGCTACGCGACGTCCGCTTTCCGCTGGCGGGCGGGACGCGTTCGCGCAAGAGTTGTGCCATGAAGCTCTACGACTACTCCGCCTCTGGCAACTGCTACAAGGTGCGCCTGCTGCTCGCCCTGCTCGGAACGCCCTACACGCGCGTGCCGATCGACATCTTCGCCGGCGAGACGCTCGACTCGGAGTACGCGCGCCTCAACCCCGCCCGGGAGACGCCCGTGCTCGAGCTCGAGGGCGGCGAGATCGTGACCCAGTCGAACGCGATCCTCTGGCTGCTCGCGCGGGGAACGCGCTTTGCCGCGCAGACGGATGTCGAGGAGGCACAGGTGCTGCAATGGCTCTTCTTCGAGCAGGAGCGGCTGATGCCCGGAGTCGCCGGCACGCGCTTTCGCCGTCTCACGGGCCGACCCGTGCCCGCGGGGCGGGAGGAGCTCGGTCGCGAGGCGCTCGCCATGCTCGACGGCCAGCTCGGCGAGCAGCCGTTCGTCGTCGGCGAGCGGTGCTCGATCGCAGATCTCTCGCTGTACGCCTACACCCACGTCGCCCACGAGGCGGGATTCGACCTGGCGGCCCTGCCGGCGATCGTCGCATGGCTCGGCCGGGTTGAGCGGCAGCCCGGCTTCGTCAACGACCTCGAGCCCTATCCGCCGAGCGCGCACGCGGGCTCGGGGTCGTCGATCTACGGCTGAGAAGCTCGCTAAGCGTTCCAGGATCCGCTAGCCGAGCGTCTTCGCGTCGGCGCGCATGAACGTGACGGCTCGCTTCGCGCCCTTCTCGTCGGTCCAGTTGAACGGGCCGAGCTCGGCGGCATCGTGCCCGACCTGCGCGCACGTCCACGGGGTGATCTTCAGCTCGTCATTCGCGTCCTCGGTGATGCACGCCTCGCCACGCGTCGTGTGGACCGTGATCTGCTCGCCGTTCGGCCCGTAGGCGGTGTACCAGGCGTCATCGCCGTTGCTCTCGCGCGGCTCGAACTTGAAGACCGACGAGAGGGCGCGCTTCGCGTCCTCGGCGCTGACCTCCTGCTCGGCGTCTCGCACGTTGCTCGCATCGGTGCGCTCGACCCAGGCTCCGCGGAGGTCGGGCAGCTGGGCGGGACAGAGATCGCCCTTCAGCTTGCCGCCGGCCTTGATCGGCGGCAGCGCGATGCTGCCCCACTTGGCGATGTCGACGGAGGACCCGTCGGAGAGCTCGGCGTGGTCGTAGACATCGCCGCCGTCACCGCCGAAGGCACCCTGGCTCGTCTCGACGGACTGGCCGACCGCCGTCTGCTCACCGCGGTTGTAGATCACGAAGGTCACGCCGCCGGCGCAGCTCGCCGTGTCGGCGTAGGTCGCGAGCGTCAGCTCGTCGCGCTGCGTCCAGAACGTGCCGAACGCGCGCACGGTGCCGAACCAGAGCGCCTTCCCCTGCTCGTCCTTGAGGTTGGTGACGAGCCTGGCGAGGCCGTCGAGCTTCTTCGGATCGTCGTTCGGATGCACGAGGATCGTCGACGGGGCGCCGTTCTGGGCATTCGCGAGGATGACCTTCTCGGCCGCGTCGATCCGCGAGGCGAAGGCCGGCTTGGCCTCGTCCTCGACCGCGATCGGCAGCTCCAGCACGTTCGCGAAGCCCTGGTCGTCGAAGCGCGGAATGTGGAACGGGAAGGCGCCCTGCACCCATCCCTGCGTCGTCGACGAGTCGTACAGGTATCCCGCGGCGTCGAGCGCCTGCGGCAAGGCGCGCGGCGTCAGCAGGTAGCCCGCGCGGAAGCTCGTGACGTTGTCGTCGAACTGGCTCAGCAGCTCGCGCGAGACGCGCAGCTCGCCGGAAACGGTTGCGCCCTTGGTCGTTGCGCGATCTACCACGAACGGCTCGTAGCTCTTCCACGTCTCGTCGCCCGTGCCCAGCTCGAGGGCGTTGAAGATCGGCGAGTGCGCGACCGTCTCGCTCGCGACCTCGGCACCGGCATCCTGCATCGCCCAGATCGACTTGGCGGTGTCGGCGAAGGCGCCTTCGAGCGGGTCGTTCGGGGTCGGGAAGAAGTCGAGGTCGAGCCAGTCATTGACGGTGTGCGTGTCGACGTAGACCGTCGCAGGACTGCCGGCCTTTCGCAGCGTCTGGACGTAGCCGAGCGCGTTCGTCACGCCCCCCGCCCAGTTCGCGCTGATCGTCGGCAGCACCGCGGCCTGCGTGCCGTTCGGCGAGGTGCCAAGCGTCATTCCGCCGGCGCTCGAGCCGCGATAGAGCATGCGCAGGAGCAGCAACCAGACGTCAGCGTCCGTGCCGGCCTGGTTGACATAGCCGCGCCGAGGCGAGTAGCGCGCGCCCTCCTGGTGCCGGGTCACGAGGTCGAGGAAGCGGGCACCGACGGTGGCAACCCAGCCCGTGCCGTAGTTGTGGCCGAAGAGCGCGGCGGTGCCGTCGTCCCAGCGAGCCAGCACCGCACCGTCACGGTTGCCGTCGCCGTTGTCGTCGCCCTTCAGGCTGATGTCGTTGAGGGAGGTCTCGTAGCCGACCGTGCCGACGCCCGCCTTGGTGGCCGAGTCGTCGAGCGCGACGAAGCGGTCAGCACCGTCGATGCCGTTCGCGTCGAGCAGCGAGGAGAAGCCCGAGAGGAAGGTCAGCGTCGTGCGCTCGTCCGACTCGACGGCCGAGGTGAACCCGAGCGCGTCGCGGAAGCGGAAGCTCGTGGCCGCTTCGAGCAGCACGTGCCCGCCGTTCTTCGCGTACTCGAGCAGCTTGTCGACGTCCTTCTCCCCCATCGCGCCGGAGCTCATCGTCGTCGCCACGATCACGATCCGGTAGTGGATCGCCTCGTCGACCGATGAGACGACCGCGGAGGGCACCCCGACAGCCTGCAGCATCTCGTATTCCGGCCCGCCGCTCGTCTCGTCGAGCGCGAGGATCGCGACGGCGCCGGAGGTCTCGCGGAACGGCTCCTTCGAGCCCTCCGGCTGCACCTCGTTGCCGGGCGCGAGATCGACCTTCGGCGTGGTCTTGCGCAGCTCGGCCTGCTTCACCTTGGCACGCGCATCACGCTTGGAGAATCGCTTGGTGTCAATGATCTTGCGTGCAGGCAGCGCCGTCAGCGGGCGCAGCGCGCGGGGCACGCCCGCAATCGCATTCGCCGCCGCGGTCGCCTTCGTCGCCGCCGGCGGGGTCGGCGCCTCGGAGGCAGAGGCCACCGGAATCGCCAAGAGCAGCGTCACTCCGCAAACAAGCAGGGCAAAGCAGCAGGCAGCACGGCGATTGTCCATCTCCTTTGAATCGGGGGCCTCGGCGCCCTGCGAGACCCCCGATCAGGTGAGCTTGCGCCGTTCTGCACAACAGCCGATCAGGCCGCCAGACGCGGAGGCCCGCTCTCGGGCTGCGCTACAGGCACCTGGGGCGGTCCGTCGTCGTCCCGCGCGGGCACGGCCTCGAGAGCCGAGCCGGAGAACCCCGAGCGCGGCATCGCGCCCCACGACGTGCCTCCGCGGGCGAGCGTGATGAACGCGCCCGACCGCACCACGCTGAGAACCTGCCGGAAGCCGAAGTTCTCGACGACCGAGGCGACGATCAGTCGGAGCGTGCAGCTCCAGCGCCGATAGCGCCGGAACGCCCGCTCCTCGATCACGAGCGACCCGATGCTGAGCACGAGACCGACCAGCATCGCGAGCGCGAAGAACGCGAGCGCGTGCGCGGCGTCGATCGTGCCGAGGGCGATCGAGATCGAGAACGAGAGATAGCCGGCCAGCTCGAGCAGCGGCCCGAGCGCCTCGAAGACCAGGAAGTACGGCAGCGCGAACAGGCCGACGGCGCCGTAGCGCGGGCGGCCGATCATGCCGCGATGGCGCCAGAGCGTCTCGACCAGGCCGCGGTGCCAGCGGTTGCGCTGCCGGCAGAGCACCCGCAGGCTCGCCGGGGCCTCGGTCCAGCAGACGGGATCGGCGACGAAGACGACCCGATAGGGCGTTCCGCGCTCGCGGCAGTACCGGTGGAGGCGAACGACGAGCTCAGCGTCCTCTCCCACGGTGGTGGCGTCGTAGCCGCCCGCCTCGATCACCGTCTGCCGCTGGAACAGACCGAAGGCGCCCGAGATAATCAGCAGCGCGCCGCACTTGGACCAGCCGATGCGGCCCGCGAGAAACGCTCGGAGGTACTCCACGATCTGGATGTTCTCGAGCAGCCCGGAGGGCGTCTTGACGTCGCGCACGCGACCGTCCTCGACGCGAGAGCCGTTCGCGACCCGCACGACGCCGCCGCAGGCGACGGTCGTCGCGTCGTCCATGAACGGTTTGGCAAGCCGCAGGAGGGCGTCATCGTCGATCATCGTGTCGGAGTCGACGGCGCAGACGAGCGGATAGCGCGCGAAACAGAGGCCGGCATTGATCGAGTCGGCCTTGCCCCCGTTCTGCTTGTCGACGACGACGAGACGGGCATCGACGCGAGACTGGTGGAGGCCGCGCACGGCGGCCGTCGCCAGACGGGCCCGCGGCACGCGATCGAGGCGCACGAGCGCGAACTCCTGGTCGAGCACCGCGAGCGTGCCGTCGGAGGAGCCGTCGTTGACGATCACGACCTCGAGCTTCGGATAGTCCGCTCGCAGCAGCGCGCGCACGACATCGACGATCACCGGCTCCTCGTTGAAAGCGGGCACGATGATCGAGATCGGCGGTGCGTGCGTCGAGTCTGCGAGCGCCGTGTAGTTCGTCACGAGGCGGCGGTCGAGGTAGGCGTTGATGCCCCGCCAGCCGAGCACCATCAGCACGAGGTAGACGACGTTGAGGATCGCGAAGTATGCAAGCGCCGCGATGTTGACGGCGTTCAGGACGGAGTGGAGAAAGCCGCTCACGCAGCGGTCCCGCGATCGATCGGCTCTGCCGCGGCCCGCAGCGCGAGGGCCTCGCGCGCCCGCTCGCGGGCGAACCGATCGTCGCTTGCGAGCGCACGCTCGAGTCCCGCGACGCCCTTCGGGCCGATCGAGACGAGCGCGGAGGCGCAGTTCGCCCGCACCCACCACTGCGGGTCGGTGAGCCCGGCCTCGAGCGCCTTGACCGTCTTCTGATCTCCCCGGCCGATCGCGCCGAGCGCGAGCGCGGCCTGCGCGCGAACCTGCCAGGCCGTGTCGACGAGGGCCCTGCAGAGCGCGGGTATGCCGCGTCGGCTGCGCGTCCGAGCGAGCGCGCGGCAGGCACGCGTGCGCTCCTCGTCCGATCCGCTCTCGAGCAGCGCGACGAGCGCGGGAGTCGCGCTCGCGTCGCCGGCACAGCCGAGCGCCTCCGCGAGCAGCGAGCGGATCGGCGCGAACGCGGGAGCGGCGATCGCCAGCTCGAGCACCGGCGCAGCCCAGGGCCGCTCCAGCTCCTCGAGCACGCGATCCGGGTTGACGCGGCCGCCGTCAAGCGCGCGGGTGAGCACCCAGGCGGCATCGTCGCTCGCGAGCATGCCGAGGGCGCGGCACGCTGCCTGGCGCGCGTCGACGTCGGGATCCTCGAGCAGCGCCGCGAGGCGGTCGATCGGCTCCGACAGCCCCAGCACCCCGGCCAGCAGCGCGCCTCGCGCCCGCTGCGTCGGCCCCTTGCTCGCCATCATCGCGGCGATCAGCCGGAGCACTGCGCCCGACTCGTCGAGCTCGCGCGTGACGGTTGTGAGCAGGCGTGCCTGATCATCGGTGATCCCCTCGTGCCGCAGGCGATCGAGCGCCACGATCACGTCATCGCGGCCGCGGCGGGACGCGAGCATCTTCGAGAGCAGCCGTTCCAGGTCCTCGGCATCTGCATCGCGCACGGCGACGGTCAGGGCGATGCGCAGCTTCATGCTTCGCGCCTCGCCGAAGTTGCGGCGCTGCTTGGTCGCCGCGAGCCACGCGGCGAGCACGACGACCGCGCAGAGCGAGACGCCGAGCGCGAGCGCGAGCTGATCGGGCAGGTTCAGGAGCACGCCTCTCACCTTAGGGTGGGTTTCAAACGTGTCGTGGTGTCGGGAGTGGTCGGATCGTCCTGCGGGTCGTTTGCCAGGCGCTGCGCGCCCAGCCGAGATCGCTCGGCCGGGGCATACGGCCGCTCAAGTTCCAGATCGCACATGCCGACCAATCGGGGATGAGGATGCTCCGCGTGGTGGCGCTTGTGATGCTGATCGGCCTCCTGCCGCTCGCCGTCGTGGCCGTGACCCTCCACAACAAGGACGTCGCGGCGCAGAAGGCCCGGATCGACCGCAACCTCGCACACCAGGTGGACGCCGAGGCCAACGCGCTCGGCGACTACTTCGACCGCGCCCGCTCAATCGATCTGCTCAGCGCACAGAACCCGTCGTTCATCGCGTTCTATGCCGAGCCGGGCACGCTCGAGGAGAAGATCCATCGCGCCGGCGACACCACCAAGCAGATCAATCAGGCGCTGCTCTATCTCGCGAGCCTGTACCCGACGACGATCGGCGAGGCATGTCTGATCGACAAGAACGGGCGCGAGATCGCTCGTGAGGTCAGGGGCCTGCAGGCTCCGGTCGCCGACCTCTCGGCAGACGAGAGCGGCAACCCCTTCTTCACAGGCACCTGGGCGACGCCCGTCGGTCACGTGTTCCAGATGCGGCCATACGTCTCGCCGGACACGAAGGAATGGGTCATCTCCAACTCGACGGTGCTGCCCAACCGGCTCGGCTTCGTGCACTTCGAGATCACCGTCGAGAGCTTCCGCGCCCAGGCGGCGCGGCTCACCCGCGGAACCGGCCAGCGCATCGCGGTGATCAACGCGAAGACGGGCCGGGTCGTCTTCGCGAGCGACCACGACCAGCGAATCGGCGCTCCGCTCGGCGTGCCGGGTGAGCGCCGCTTCACGGCGATCTCCGCCCACGGCGCCGCGAGCGGATTCAGCGACCTCGGGAGCGGCGTGCGCGCGTCATACGAGCACCTGCGGGTCTCCAACAGCAACCGGAACGACTGGTACGTCGTCGCATACGCGCCCGTCACGACGCCGACCCTCTTCGGCTCGCTGGGCTGGCCCCTCCTCGCGCTCGCCGGAGCGCTGCTGGTGCTCGCCCTGCTGATCGGCCGGCGCTACTCGCTGACGGCGTCGAAGGGCGAGCTCGTCGACCAGATCCGTCACACGGCAGGATCGCTGGCGCAGCTCGCGCAGCAGATGCGCAGCGCGGTCTCGGACTCGGCAATGGCCACGCGCGACCAGTCCGCCGCGGTGGCGGAGACCTCGGCGACGATCGAGGAGATGGCCGCGACGGCGGGCTTCATCGCAGACAACGCACGCGCCTCGGCGAGCGCCGCGGCGCAGACGGGCGAGACCATGGTCGACATGCGCGAGAAGGTCGATCTGATCGCCGAGCGGACCGTCTCCCTCCGAGACAGCTCGTCCGAGATCAGCGAGATCCTCGAGCTGATCGAGACGATCGCGGACCAGACGAACCTGCTGGCGCTCAACGCCGCCATCGAGGCCGCCCGCGCGGGCTCTGCCGGCGCCGGATTCTCGGTCGTCGCGAGCGAGGTCAGGAAGCTCGCCGAGCGCTCGCTCGCGTCGACCGAGAACATCCGGTCGATCATTGGCGGGGTTCGGGATCAGACGAACGCGACGATCCTCGCGACGGAGCAGGGACTGAAGCACGCGCACGAGGTCGGCGAGCTGATGACCGAGACGTCGACGGCGCTCGAGGAGGCGATCCTCGCCACCCAGCAGCAGAAGTCGGCGGCGGATCAGGTCTCTGACGCGATGATCCAGATCCGCCAGGCCGCCCACCTGCTCGTGACCGAGCAGGAGCAGCGCGTCGCCACGGCGGAGCAGATCGAGGCGCTCGTGAGCGATCTCGAACGGTCGCTCAACGCGAGCGGCGGAGGCGCGGCCAAGCAGCCCGCCGTTGCCGCTCAAAGCTAGGCCGGGACGCCGCAGCGGCGCGACCGGTACCGTGGACGCGTGTTCACCGCCGCCGCAGCGCAGGTCGAGCC
>JANLRV010000013.1:0-8902 GCA_031361905.1 Actinomycetes bacterium | reverse complement strand
ACCCGTAAAGGGTCAGCCCCCGACGGCCTCGCAGAAGCGCCAGAGGGCCTCGCGGTTCTTCGTGATGCCGATGCGCGGCGTCGCCACCACCGATTCGACGGTTCGCGCTCGCTCGAGCGAGAACGCCTCGCCGGCCGGGCGACCATCCAGGCTCCGATCGACCGCGAGCGCCTGCGCCAGCTTGCCCGGGCCGCTGCACAGCTGCGCGAGCGCATCGACGCCGCGCCGCCGGCGCATCTCGTCGATCCCCCGGGTCGGCTCGAGCGCGCGCACGAGCACGGCCTCGCCTTCCTGCGCGACCAGGTTGAAGATCCAGTGGATGCCGTACGAGCGATAGACGTAGGCGCAGCCCGGCGGGCCGAACATCGAGGCGTTGCGCTCCGTGGGGCCGCGGAACGAGTGCGACGCCGGATCGTCTCGCGTGTAGGCCTCGCACTCCACGATCACGCCCGCGGTCTCGCCGATTGCGAGCTCGCAGCCCAGCAGGTCGCGCGCGAGCTCCGGAGCCGGTCGGGCGAACCAGGTGGCGTCAGGCGAGCTCACGCACGAGCACCTCGAGGCCGTCCATCAGGTCGGCCTCGGCGACGAAGCCGACGTGCCCGAATCGCCAGACCTTGCCGGTCGTCTGCCCCCGCCCGCCCTCGATCACGTAGCCGCGCTCGCGCACCCGCACCCGCACGGCCTCGCCGTCGATGCCCGCGGGAACCGCGATCGCGGTGACGAGCGAGCACGACGGGTGATCAGGCGAGAGCAGCCCGAGCCCGTGCTCGTGCACGCGAGCGCGAAAGCGGGCTGCCGTGGCCTGCACGCGGCTCGCGATCGCCTCGAGTCCCTCGCCGAGCACGAGGTCGAGCGCGACGTCGAGCCCGAGCACGACGGGGATCGCACACGTGAACGGGCTTCCGCCGTCGCGCTGCGCGGCGGCCGTGCGGCGCCAGTCGAAGTAAAACCGCGGCGTCGAGACCTCGTCGGCGCGCTTCCAGGCCGCCGCGGAGACGCTCGCGAAGGCGAGTCCGGGCGGGCACATCAGCGCCTTCTGCGAGCCCGCGACGACGACGTCGAGCCCCCAGCGATCGGTCTCGATGGGGAGCGCGCCGAGCGACGAGACGCAGTCGACCGCGAGCAGGCAGGAGCGCCCGCGCGACCGCTCGGCGATCTGCTCGATGTCGGCAACCGTGCCGGCAGAAGTCTCGGAGTGCACGACGACGGCGAGCGCGAGCGAGGGATCGAGCATCGCGGCGGCCACGCGCTCGGGATCGGGCCGCTCTCCGGGCGCGAAGCGCAGCGGCACGACCTCGGCGCCGTAGGCCTCGGCCATCGCGATCCAGCGCTCGCCGAAGGCGCCCGCCGAGACGCAGAGCACGCGATCGCCGGGCGTGACCGTGTTCGCGAAGACCGACTCGAACGCGCCGGTGCCCGAGGCGGTGAACACGAGCACCTCGCCCGACGTGCGGTAGACGCGCCCGAGCTTCTCGATCACGCGCGTGTAGGCCTCGACGAAGACCGGCATCCGGTGGTGCGGCAGGGTCTCGGCCATCGCCTCCTGCACGGCGGGCGGGATCGGCGTCGGGCCGGGCGTGAGCAGCTTCGGAGCGATCACGCGAGCGCGTCCCTGATCAGCTGCTGCACGAGCTTGGGCTCGGCGCGCCCGCCGCTCGCCTTCATCACCTGTCCGACGAAGAAGCCGATCAGCGCCCCCTTGCCCGCCCGGAACTCGGCCGCCTGCTCCGGATGATCGGCGACGACCTGCGCGACGAGCGCCGCGAGCGCGCCCGAGTCGGCGATCTGGCCGAGCCCGCGCGCCTCGACGATCGCGCGCGCATCGCCGCCCCCCTCGCCCGCGACGAGACCGGCGAAGACCTGCTTGGCGCCGGCCGAGCCGACGGTGCCGTCGGCGATCAGCGCGATCAGACCGGCAAGCGATGCGGGCGCGACGGGCGACTCGGGGACGGTCAGTCGCTGCTCGTTGAGGTGCGCCGAGAACTCGTTGAGCACCCAGTTCGCCGACGCCTTGGCATCGCCCGAGCTGGCCACGACCTGCTCGAAGTAGTCCGCGAGCTCGCGCGTCCCGTTGAGGTCGGCCGCCTGCGCGAACGGCAGCCCGAGCTCCCGCTCGAACCGCCGGATGCGCGTGCCGGGCAGCTCGGGCAGCTCGCCGCGGAGGCGCTCGAGCAGCTCGGCTGCCGGCTCGATCGGCACGAGGTCGGGCTCGGGGAAGTAGCGGTAGTCGTGCGCGAGCTCCTTCGAGCGCAGCACGGTCAGCTCGTCGGCCGCCGGGTCGTAGTGCAGGGTCTGCGTCTCGACCTCGCCGCCGCCCTCGTAGATCTCGGCCTGCCGGCGGAGCTCGCGCGCGATCCCGCGCTCGAGGAAGCTGAAGGAGTTCATGTTCTTCAGCTCGGCCTTGGCGCGGAACCCGTCCTCGCCGGGCCGGCGCACGCTCACGTTCGCGTCCACGCGCAGCGAGCCGTTCTCCATGTCGCACTCCGAGACGCCGAGAGCGACGATCGTCTGGCGCAGGAAGGACGCGAAGCGCGACGCCTCCTCGGCCGAGCGCAGGTCGGGACGGGTGACCATCTCCATCAGCGGCGTGCCGCAGCGGTTGAAGTCGACGACGGCACCGCTCGAGCCGGCCACGCGCCCGCCTTCACCGCCCTCGTGGACCGTCTTCGCCGCATCCTCCTCGAGGTGGACGCGCTCAAAGCGCACGACGTGATCGCCGTCGGCGAGCGGGACGGCAAGCTGCCCGCCCACGCACAGCGGCTGGTCGAACTGGCTGATCTGGTACGCCTTCGGGCAGTCTGGATAGAAGTAGTTCTTGCGGTGGAAGATCGCGTGCTCTGCGATCTCCGAGCCGAGCGCGAGCCCCACCGCGATCGTGCGCTCGACCGCCGCCCGGTTCGGCGACGGCAGCGCCCCGGGCTGCGCCGAGCAGATCGGGCAGACGCGCGTGTTCGGCTCGCCCCCGCTTCCCGTCCCGTTCTCGCAGCGGCAGAACATCTTCGTGCGCGTCGCGAGCTGGACGTGGATCTCGAGGCCGATCACGGCCTCCCACCCCGCCGGAACGCTCATCGTGACGCTCCCAGCGGCGCGAACGCGAGCGCCTGCTCGAGCGCGTGGCCGGCCGCGAGCAGCCGGTTCTCGCTGAAGGCGGGACCGAGCAGCTGGAGCCCGACCGGGAGGCCCTCGCTGAGGCCGCACGGGATCGAGAGCCCCGGCAGGCCGGCGAGGTTTCCCGGCAGCGTGAAGAGATCGCAGGCGTACATCGCGAGCGGGTCGCTCGAACGCGCGCCGAGCTCGAAGGCGACGCTCGGCGAGGTCGGCGAGACGACCATGTCGCAGCCCGCGAAGGCCTTCTCGAAATCACGCCGGATCAGCGTCCGCACGCGCTGTGCCTGCCCGTAGAGCGCGTCGTAGTAGCCCGCCGAGAGCGCGTACGCGCCGATCAGGCACCGTCGCTTGACCTCGCGGCCGAAGCCGGCTCCGCGGGTCTTGTCGAACATCTCGAAGACGTCGCCGCCGTCGGCGCGCAGCCCGTAGCGCACGCCGTCATAGCGCGCCAGGTTCGCCGAGGCCTCGGCGGGCGCGATCAGGTAGTAGGCGGCGAGCGCGTGCGGGGTCAGCGAGAACTCGAGCGTCGCCTCGGTGACGTTCGCTCCGAGCTCACGGGCGACCCCGAGCGAGGCCTCGTAGGCGGCCCGCACGCCCGGCTCAACGCCCTCGATGCCGTCCATCGCGAGCGCGCCGATCGTGACGCCGCGCAGATCCTCGCGCTCGGGCAGCGAGACCGGCTCGGGCAGACCGACGCAGGTGGTGTCGTAGTCGTCGGCGCCGGCGATCACCGAGAGCGCCAGCGCGCAGTCGCGCACCGAGCGCGCGAACGGGCCGACCTGGTCGAGCGACGAGGCGAACGCGATCACGCCGTAGCGCGAGACGACGCCGTAGGTCGGCTTCATCCCGACGACGCCGCAGAGCGCCGCAGGCTGGCGGATCGATCCGCCCGTGTCAGTGCCGAGCGCGAGCGGGGCGAGGCCCGCGGCAACCGAGGCCGCCGGGCCGCCGCTCGACCCGCCGGGAACACGCGTGCGATCCCACGGGTTGCGCACGACGCCGTAGGCCGAGTTCTCGTTCGACGAGCCCATCGCGAACTCGTCCATGTTCGCCTTGCCGATCGCGACGAGGCCCGCGGCCTCGCAGCGCTCGACCACGGTCGCGCTGTAGGGCGGCCGGTAGCCCTCGAGCACGCGCGAGCCCGCCGTCGTCGGCACGCCCTGCGTGCAGAGGTTGTCCTTGAACACGATCGGAATCCCGGAGAGCCCGGATCCACCGGCCTGATCGAGCGTCTCGGCGCGCGCCAGCACGCGCTCGCCGTCGACGTGCAGGAAGCAGCCGAGATCGCTCTCGGCCTCGATCCGCGCCAGGTGGTCCTGCGCGAGCTCGACGCGGGAGAACTCCCGCGCGGCGATCCCGCGCGCCATCTGCTCGACGGACAGCGTCGTGCGGTCGGTCATGCGCCGATCGGGGGAACGCGGAAGCCGTCGGCCGTCGCATCTGGCGCGTTCGCGAGCAGCAGGTCGCGCGGCAGCGAGGGTCGCGGAAGATCCTCGGCGAGCACGTTCACCAGGTCGAGCGCATGCGCGGTCGGCGGCACATCCGCGAGATTCAGCTCGCCGATCCGCCCGATGTGCGCGAGGATCCCGGCGAGCTCGCCTGCGAGGTCGGCGAGCTCGTCCTCGTCGAGCGCGATGTGCGCGAGCGCCGCTGCGTGGCGCACGTCGGCGAGGTCGAGGGTCATGCGGTGAGCATAGTGGGTAGCCCGGGTCCGAACTCCCGCAGGACCACCCTATCTAGGGATACATCCGATCGGCGATCTTTCCGATACTCATCGACAGATCAACTCGAAAACCCGTGACGGGCCACGGCCGACGACGGAGCATCTGATGGAAGACACCGACGCACTGGATCTGCACGACGAGTCTGGCCAGACCATGGCCGAGTACGCGATCGTGCTCGCCGTGATCAGCCTCGGCGTGCTGACCGCGCTCTATCTCGTGCAGGCGTCGGTCACGTCTCGCCTGCTTGCCGACATCAACACGCTCGTCGTCGGTCTCTCGAACTAGCTTCCCGCGCGCGCCGCTGCGAGCGTGTTCGCGAGCAGCATCGCGATCGTCATCGGTCCAACGCCGCCGGGAACCGGCGTGATCGCCGCTGCGACCTCGGCCACGGCGGCGGTGTCGACGTCGCCGACGAGACCGTCGGGGGTGCGATTGATGCCCACGTCGATCACGCACGCGCCCGGCTTGACCATCTCCGCCGTGATGAAAGCCGGCCGGCCGATCGCGACGATCAGGAGATCGGCACGGCGCGTGTGCGACGCGAGATCGCGCGTGCGCGAGTGCACGAGCGTGACCGTGGCGTTGCGCTGCAGCGCCAGCAGCGCAACCGGCTTGCCGACGATGTTCGAGCGGCCGACGACCACGCAATCGGCGCCCTCGATCGGGATCTCGTAGTGATCGAGCAGCTCGATCACCCCCGCGGGCGTGCAGGAGCGGAGCCCCGGGCGCCCCAGCGCGAGCTGGCCGACGTTGTAGGGGTGAAAGCCGTCGACGTCCTTCGAGGGCGCGATCCGCGCGAACGCCCGCTCCTCGTCGAGCCCGTCCGGCAGCGGGCTCTGCACCAGGATCCCGTGCACGGCGGGATCGGCGTTGAGCTCGTCGATCAGCGCGTCGAGCTCGGCCTGCGGGGTGTCGGCGGGGAGCTCTCGGTGAAACGATCGCATGCCGACCGCCACGGTTTGCTCGTTCTTTCGGCGCACGTAGACCTGCGACGCCGGGTCGCCGCCGACGAGCACCGTGGCGAGGCCCGGAGCGGGCCCTCCCGAGGCGACGAATCGCGCAACATCGGCGGCCACGCGCTCGCGGACCAGGGCGGCGACGGCGGCGCCGTCGAGAATCTTCGCAGTCATCGGCGCGAGGGTACCCGACCGCGTCTCCCGGCTGCACCGTCGTATCCCTCAACTGGGGGAGCGCCGCCGTTGCGGCCCTGCCGATGAAGGCCAGGAGACATGCCGCATACCGCGCCGGCCAGCAACGTCATCTTCGTACGCGAGGGGTCATGAACTACAGCATCCGAAACATCGTCATCGCCGGTGGCCTTGCGCTGCTAGCCGTCATCTTGTTCGTCGTCTACGGCCAGAACGTCGAGAAGTCCGCCGAGACGAAGGCCTCGTATGTCTGGGTCGCAAGCGCGGTCAAGGACATCCCGGCCGGAACGACCCTCGCGGCAGCCCTCAGCTCGGGCCAGATCAACCAGGCGAAGGTGATCCAGCAGTACGCAGTGCCGAGCTACGTCCCGGTCAAGGACGGCAAGGTGCTCGACGCCTTCAAGGTCTACGACGGCCAGGTCCTCAACCGCAGCTACGAGGCGGGCGAGCAGATCTCGACGAAGTCGATCGGCGAGGAGTCCGCAGCGGCCCCGACGATCCGGATCGACAAGACCGAGCGCCTGATGCAGATCTCGATCAACAACGACGACGGCCTGGTCGGCAGCCTCTCGGACGGCGACCACGTCGACGTGATCGGCATCCTCAGCTTCCAGGACGCGAAGACCGGCAACGCGGGAACGCTGATCCGGCCGATCCTGCGCGACGTCGAGATCGTCAGCATCGCGCCGGGCAACGCCGCCAAGGGCGCGCTCACGGGCGGCGCCGGCGACGGTAGCCAGCTGATCTCGCTGAAGCTCACCGACAACGACATCAACAAGATGGTCTTCCTCGCATCGGGCACGAACGGCACCAAGTTCTGGCTCGCGCTGCGCCCCCAGGGCGGCCGGGCACGCAACTCGAAGGTCTACGGCGTCGAGACGCTCGCGACGATGGTCTTCGACGGACTCGGAGCTGCCCAGAAGAAGCGGCTCGCCACGAACACCGGCATCAAGGGATGACGATCATGACTGACACCAGTATTCGCATCTTCATCTCTGGCTCGTGCGCCGGCCTCGCCGAGGTCCGGCAGGCCCTCGCCGCCCATCCCGAGATCGACCTCGTCGGCAGCGCCGTCGATGCCGAGTCGGCAACGGAGCGGCTCCGGCAGGACGGCATCGACGTCGTCCTGCACGGCTCGAGCCGTGGCGATCGCCTCCCCTCGCAGGACGTCGTCACGATCCAGGCCGCAACCCGCAAGCCGCTGATCGTCGTCACCTCCGGCTCCACGCCGCAGTTCCTGCAGGAGGCGCTCGCGCAGGGCGTGCAGGACGTCGTGATGCTTCCGCAGCTGACCGACGCGCTGGTCTTCACGATCCGGCGCGCCCACGTGCTCGCCAACGCGCAGATCGCGTCGGCCTCGCAGCAGGCGGCTCCGGCCGCCCGCCACGCGGTCGTGGACGGCACCTCGGTGGCCGTGTTCTCGCCCAAGGGCGGCGTCGGAAAGTCGATGCTCGCAACCGGCCTGGCCGCGACCTACGCCCGTGATCTCGGGCGCCGCACGCTGCTGATCGACCTCGATCTGCAGTTCGGCGACGCCGCGATCATGATGGGAGTCGACCCGCAGAACACGCTCGTCGACCTCGTCACGATGGGCGGCGAGCTCGATCCCGAGAAGCTCGGCGGCTACGTCAACGTGCACCAGTCCGGCGTCCATGTGATCGCAGCCCCGCTGCGGCCCGAGGATGCCGAGCTGATCACCGAGGACCGCATCGGCCAGCTGATCGACGTCGCCAAGCAGACGTACGAGGTCGTAATCCTCGACACGCCGGCGCACTTCGACGCGACGACCCTCGCCGCCCTCGATCGCACCGATCGCCTGGTGCTGCTCGCGAGCCTCGACATCCCGACCGTGAAGAACGTGAAGCTCGCGATGCAGACGCTCAACCTGCTGCAGTACCCGCGCGAGAAGGTCACGCTCGTGCTCAACCGCCCGAACGCCCGTGTCGACCTCAAGCAGGGCGACATCGAGCGCACGCTCGACATGAAGGTCACGGCAGCGATCCCGGGCGACCGGGAGGTCGCCGTCGCGGTCAACCGCGGCATCCCGGTCACGCTCTCCGCGCCACGCTCGCCGGCGGCCAAGGCGATCCGCGATCTCGCCGCACAACTCGTCCCCGGCGTCGGCGGCCAGACCGCGCCGAAGTCGGCAGGCGAGGGCGAGAAGCCGACCAAGCTCAGCGGTCGCCGCAGGATGAGCCCCCCGAAGCTGAAGTTCAAGAAGGCAGCGTAAAACGATGAGCCTGCAAGGCCGAATCCAGCAGCGCACGAACGCCGACGGCAACGGCAAAGGCCCGGGCAACTCCCAGCCCGAAGCCGAGAACACCACGGTCACCGATCCGTTCGGCGAGCTCAAGTCTCGCGTGCACCATGACGTGATCACGCGCCTCGGTCCGCGGCTCTTCGCTGCGGGCGACGGCGCGAACAGCGCGCTCGAGGCGAAGGTCATGGAGGCCGTCGAGGAGGCGATCGCGCTCGACAAGACCCCGCTGACCCGCCACGAGCGGGCGCAGGTCACGCGCGAGATCGCCGACGACATCCTCGGCTACGGGCCGCTCGAGCCGTTTCTGCGCGATGACACGATCAGCGAGATCATGGTCAACAACGAGCACTCGATCTACATCGAGCGCCGCGGCAAGCTGACCAAGAGCGACGCGCGCTTCGTCGACGACCAGCACCTGCTGCGGATCATTGACAAGATCATCTCGCGCGTCGGGCGCCGGATCGACGAGGCCTCGCCGATGGTCGACGCCCGCCTGCCCGACGGCTCGCGCGTGAATGCGATCATCCCGCCGCTCGCCGTCTCGGGTGCGGCGCTGACGATCAGAAAGTTCCGCAAGGACCCCCTCCAGATGGAGGACCTGCTCCGTTTCGGCACGCTCACCCCCCGCTCCGCGCAGCTGCTCGAGGCGTGCGTGCGCGGCA
>JANLRV010000210.1:0-34661 GCA_031361905.1 Actinomycetes bacterium | reverse complement strand
ACCTACGAAAAGGAATCAGTCATCTAGCCTAGATGCCATGTCGATCTAGCTAGAAATCCCCGGCGGGCTGATCCGCTTCAAGATCTACCTCGAGAACGGAGGGAGGCTCTCGGTCCTGGTCGTCGACGGCCTCGCGCTGCTCGTTCCCGCGAGCGCCGGGCTGAGCCCGGTCGAGTGGGGCGCGTACCCGATGGTCCCCTGGGCCGGGCGCATCCGCGACGCGAGGTTCTCATTTGATGGGCAGGAGGTGCGTCTGCCCGCGACCGACGGGTCGCACGCGCTGCACGGCACGTGCCTCGACACGGCCTGGACCGTCCGGCGACGCAGCGGGTCAGCCGTGCGGCTCGAGGTCGAGATCCCGCCGCCGTGGCCGTTCGGAGGGTCGGCGTGGCAGGAGATCGAGCTGCGAGAGGATGGCGTGTCGCTCGAGCTCGGCGTGACCGCGCCGGACGACCGGGCGATGCCGGTCGCGATCGGCTGGCACCCGTGGTTCAGGCGCCGCCTCGAGCGAGGCGGCGAGCTCGAGCTTGACGTGGAGCTGGCGCGAGCGCGCATGTACCGGCGAGATTCGGACGGCTTGCCGACCGGCGAGCTGGTCCGGCCTCCGGACGGGCCGTGGGATGACTGCTTCACCGGCATGGGAGCGATCGGACTCCGCTGGCCCGGCGCGCTCGAGCTTCGCATCGAGCACGACTGCGCGAACGTCGTGCTCTACACCGAGCCCGCCCACGCCCTCTGCGTCGAGCCGCAGACGGGCCCGCCCGACGCGTTCACGCTCGATCCCGCCGGCGCACATGTCGAGGCCGGTGGCTCGCGCATCGCCCGCGCGTCGCTGCGCGTCGCTGCGAGATGACCGCAGACGTCGAGCGATCCGTGGTCCGCCACCGGCAACGGCTCTTCATCGTCGGCGTGTGGATCTGCCTGCTCGTCGGCTACAACGCGTGGGCCTACGCGAAGGGGCTCGGCCCCTCCGATGGTGCGAGGCGCCTGCTCGACCTGTTCGAGGGGCGGTACTCGGGTCCGATTTCATATCTGATCGCGTACGCGCTGCGCCCGCTCGTGCTGTTCCCCGCGAGCTTCCTGACGCTCGCGGGAGGATTCGCCTTCGGGCCGGTGCTCGGCAGCGTGCTGACCGTGATCGCCTCGAACATCTCGGCGAGCATCGCCTATGTGATCGGCCACTACTTCGGGCGCGGCCTCCTCGAGGAGGGCGCATCCGACAGCCTCGCCGCGCGCTGGGCCGACCGGATGCGACGCAACGGCTTCGAGGCGACGTTCCTGATGCGCCTCGTGCTCGTGCCGTTCGACATCGTCAACTATCTCGCCGGATTCCTGCGCATCAAGTTCCTGCCGTACCTCGCGGCGACGTTCCTGGGCTCCCTGCCGAGCTCGCTCGCCGTAGTGCTGGCCGGCGCGTCGGTGAAGAAGTTCGATGGCGCCGTGCCGAGCTTCGACCCGCGCACGCTCGTCGCCGCGATCGTGCTGTTCGCGATCAGCATCGGCGTCGCGCGGATCGTGCGCCGTCGTTCCGAAACAGTCTCTTAGAGCTGGTTTCAAGAGTGTCGCGGTGTCTGGAGCGGTTGGATCGTCCTGCGGTTCGTTGGCCGGGCGCTGCGCGCCCAGCCGACGAACCTGCGGCGACCCGCGGCCCGCGCTACGCGCGACCCGCGGGGCTTCGCGGGGGCACCGGCCGGCTCTTGAACAGGCCACCAGCCTGCCCTACGAGCCGGCCGGCACCCCCGCTCGCTCCAACCACCCCCGACACGAACGACACTCTTGAAACCCGCTCTTAGCGTCCTCTACGTCTCCTCTCAGGGTCGTCCCAGGCCCGTCGGTTCCAATCAGTCCAATCAGCAGTTCCCGACTGAAGGAGCACGTCATGAGGATCACCAAGACCAAACGAGGGATCGCGATCGCCGCGGCATCCCTCGCCGCGCTCGGCACCACCGGTGCCGCAGTGGCGGCGACGCAGACCGACTCGCCGTCCGCGACGAGCAAGGCGATCGTGGCGAGTGCCGCGCAGGATGTCGGCGTCAGCGAGTCGGCGCTCACCGCGGCGCTCGTGAAGGCCGAGGAGGCGCAGATCGACGCGCAGGTGACCGCAGGCAAGCTCACGCAGACGCAGGCGGACGCGATCAAGAAGCGCCTCGAGTCCGGCACCGTGCCGCTCGTCGGCATCGGCATGGGCATGGGCATGGGTGGCCGCCACGGCGGCCCCGGCCACGGCGGTCCGGGGCGCAACGTCGCCGCCGTCGCGTCGTACGTCGGCGTGACCGAGGCGACGGTGCAGTCCGAGCTGCAGGGCGGCAAGACGCTCGCGCAGATCGCGACCGCGCATGGCAAGACCGTCGACGGCCTCGTGGCTGCGCTCGTCTCCGCCGAGAAGACCAAGCTCGACGCCGCGGTGACGAGCGGCAAGATCACGCAGGCACAGGAAGACGCGATGCTCGTGAACGGCAAGCAGCATGTCACCGATGAGGTCAACGGCAAGCTCCCGTCCGGACCTCCGTTCGGATTGGGCGGCCCTCGTGGCCCGGGGGACGGCACGGCCCCGCCTGCGCCGGCGCCCGACACGACGACCTCGACCACGACCACGTCCACGACGTAGCTCCGTGAGGCGGACACGGAGGGAGCCGGCCGGTGGCGGCCGGCTCCCTCTCGTCGTCTCGTCTACCCGCGGACGGCCGCGAGGACGGCGCGATAGCCGCTCGCGTCGATGCGGGCGTGCACGAGGCTCGGTCCTCGCTGCGAGACGGCGGCGGCGATCGCAGCGGGCGTCTGGGCCGAGGTGCCCGGCACGCCCATCGCTGTCGCAACCGCGGCGAAATCGATCGCCCCGTGGCGGACCGCGGAGCGCCCGCCCTGGCCATCGCCCTGCTTGATCTCGATCAGGCTGAGCGCGGCGTCGTCGAGCACGACGATGCGAATGTCGCGGCCGAGGCGGGCGGCGGTCTCGAGCTCGGCGAGGCACATGCCAAGGCCCCCGTCTCCGGTCAGGCAGATGACCGGATCGGCCGTGGTCAGCGCGGCGGCGATCGCTGCGGGGAGCGCGAACCCCATCGTCGCGAGCCCGCTCGAGATCAGGCAGCGCCGTGGCTCCTCGACCTGCCAGAGCGGCATCGCCACGAGCATGTGCGCGCCCGCATCGACGGTCGCGACGGAGTGCTCGGGGACCGCTCCGCGCACGGCCTCGATCACGGCGTGCGGCGCGAGGCCAATGGTCGCCACCCGGATGCTCTCGTCGGCTCGAGCGCGCCTCGAGGCGCCGCTCCGATCCCAGCCCGAGCCGTCGAGGCGCAGCTCGCCGAGGAGCCCGGGCAGGCGTCCGATGCGCGACTCCGAGATCGGCAGGTAGTCGTTCTCGATCGGCCACGACGCAAGCGACAGCACGGGAGCCGGGTACGGCCAGCCGGCCGGGATCAGCTCGACGGGATCGACGCCGACGAGCACGATCAGGTCGGCCTCGGCGATCAGCGGTCCCTCGATCGTCGCCCCGCTGAAGAGCCCGGCCGCATTCGGCCACGACTCCGGGATCGCACCCTTCGCCTTGTAGGTCGTGAGCACGGGAATCTGCGTGCCGCGAACGAGCTCGCGGAGGGCATCCTCGGCGCCGCGGGCGCCGACGCCTGCGATCACGAGAGGACGACGCGCGCCAATAAAAGTGCCAGGCACCGTGCTGCCGATTGCGATGGCCGGGCCATTCCGGGGTGCCGCTGCGCCAATAAAAGTGCCAGGCACCGTTGTTGGCGCGCCCAGGTCGACGACGACCGGACCCTGCGGCAACGCCAGCGCGATCTCGACGGCCTCGGCCGGCTCGGGCTCGACGGCCTTCGCGATCGGGGTGGCCAGGGCGGCGTGGTCGATCCGCTGGTGGGCGTAGGCGGTGCCAGTGCCGTCGGTCGCCACGATCACGGGCTGGCGATCGAGCCAGGCCTGGGCGATCCCGTTCGCGGACGCCGCGAGGCCCGGCCCGCGAGTCACGATCGCGAGGCCGGGGCGCCCGGTCAGCTCGCCGTAGACGCCCGCCGCGATCACGGCCGCCGTCTCGCCGCGCATCAGCACGAAGCGGATGCCGTGGCGCTCGCACGCGCCGATCAGCTCGAGGTTCGCGCCGCCGCCCGGGATCCCGAAGCAGATCTCGGTCCCCTTCGCGGCGACCGCGGCCGCGAGCCGATCAGCCTGTGCGCGCACGCCGCAGGCGGTTCGTCTCGTCGGCGTCGAGCTCGTAGTGCTCCGGCAGGCGCACGAGCGCGTCGGGGTGCCCGAGGTAGCGCACGCTGACGGCGTAGCGCTCGCGCGCCGCCTCGATCGAGACGTAGCCTTCGACCACGTCGGCGAGCACGCGCTCCGGCTCGCGGAGCACGGGCGCCCCGTACCCGCCCCCGCCGGGCAGCGCCAGCCGCACGGAATCGGCGGCCGCGAGCGCGACGACGCGCTTGAGGGGGAGCGACTCACCGGTGCCGCGCTCGTAGATGCCCGCGGCACCCGGGTCGCCTCCGTCGACGCCCGGCGCCGGGTGCTTCGTGCGGTCGAGCAGCCCGGCCACCGACCACGGCTCGTCCGTCAGGCAGGTGATCTCGCGCTCCTGTCCGAGGCCGCCGCGCCAGCGGCCCGCTCCACCCGAGTCGAGGCGCAGCTCACGGCGCCGGAAGACGAGCGGGCACAGCGTCTCGACGATCTCGGCCGGCATGCCGGCCACGCCCGACGGGAAGCCGGTTGCGCTGAGCCCGTCCTTGCTGGCGCGCGCACCGACGCCGCCGAGCTGGAAGACCGTCTGCACGAAGCGCGCGCGCGTGCGATCGCGGCCCTGCCAGACGGTGATCCAGAGCGCGTCCGCCGACCCCGCGAGCAGCTTGCCCGGCATCGCGGGCGCGAGCGCGGCGAAGATCACACCGGGCAGGAAGTGGCCGATCACATGGCGCGAGGCGACCGGGGCCGGATGCTCGCAGTTGAGGATCGAGCCCGAGGGAGCCGAGACGTGCACGGGCCGGAACGCGCCCGCGTTGTGCGGCACCTCGGGCGCGATCGCCGCTTTCATCGCGTACGAGGCGTAGGCGTGCGTGTAGTTGTGCACGAGATTGATGCCATACGGGCTCTGCGGCGAGCTGCCCGTCCAGTCGATCGCGATCTCGTCGTCCTGCACGATGATCGTGCAGGCGAGCTTGATCGGCTCGTCGTAGCCGTCGCTCCACGCCTCGCTGCGGTAGACGCCGTCCGGCAGGGCGCGGATGCCATCGCGCATGGCGCGCTCGGAGCGGTCCATGATCTCGCGGCCGATCTCCTCGATGTCGTCCATGCCGAACTCGTCGAGCAGCTTCTGCAGGCCCACCGCGCCGACCTCGTTCGAGCTGATCTGCGCGTAGATGTCGCCGACCGTCTCGTCGGGCTGGCGCACGTTGACGCGGATGATCTCGAGCAGGTCGGCGTTCGGCTTGCCCGCGCGCATCAGCTTGAGCAGCGGGACCTGCAGGCCCTCCTCGTAGACCTCCCGCGCCTCGCCGGAGAACTGGCGGCCACCGATGTCGGGCGCGTGACAGGTGCTCGCGAAGTAGGCGATCGGCTCGCCGCCCCGGAACACCGGCGTGACGATCGTGAAGTCGTTGACCTGCCCGGCCGTCATCCAGGGATCGTTCGTGATCAGGACGTCGCCGTCCTCGAGCGTCTCGGGCGGGAAGGCCTCGACGAAGTGCCGCACGCCCGTCGCCATCGCGTTGACGTGGCCGGGCGTGCCGGTGATCGACTGGCCGACCATCAGGCCGGCCCGGTTGAAGACGCCGCAGGCGAGATCCTCGCTCTCGCGCACCACGGTCGAGAAGGCCGTCGAGACGAGCGCCGTCTGCTGCTCGTCGAGCATCGACGCGAGGCGGTTCGCGAGCACGTTGATCGTGAACGGATCGAGCTTCATGCGTGCAGCTCCACGACGAGGCCGGCATCGGAGGCGACGGTGCAACGCGTGCCGTGTGGGAGCACGAGCGTCGACTCGCGCTCCTCGACGATCGCGGGTCCCTCGACCGACCAGCCGGCGGTCAGCGCGTAGCGATCGAACACGGGAACGCGCTCGAAGCCGGCCTCGTTCGAGAGCCAGACGGGACGCTCGCCCTTGCGCGCCGTCCCCGTCGCGGTGGTCGCGGCGACGCCGACGGCGAACTCGGGGCGTGGGCCGCTCGAGACGACGCGCCAGCTCATCACCTCGATCGGGACGTCGGGTCCGGGCCGCTGATAGAGCTGCCGGTAGACGCGGTCGAAGGAGGCGAGCAGGTCGCCCGGCCAGCGCTCCCCGGCGGCCGAGGCAGGCACGCGGATCTCATAGCCCTGCCCCTGGTAGCGCATGTCGGCGTAGCGCGCATGCGCGATCGCCTCGACCGCGACGCCCGATGCAGCGAGCAGCTCGGCACCCTCGCGCTCCATCTCGGCGAAGCGCGCGTCGGCCTCGGCGAAGCCGAGCCCCTCGACGGCCGAGCGAGCCGAGCGCACGAAGTCGAAGGCGAGCGGCGCCGTGAGAAAGCCGACAGACGAGAGCACGCCCGCCGCGGCCGGAGCGATCACGGCGGACGTGCCGAGCGCGCGCGCGGTGCCACAGGCGTGCACCGGCCCGGCGCCGCCGAAGGCGAACAGGGGAAGCCGCGTCGGATCCTTGCCACGCTCGATCGCGTGCACGCGCGCGGCGTTCGCCATGCCCTCGTTGACGAGCTGGTGGATGCCGAGCGCGGCCTCCTCGACGGAGACGCCGAGCGGCCGGGCGATGCGCTCCTCGATCGCCCGGCGCGCGCCCACCAGGTCGAGCGCCATGCGGCCGCCCAGGAACGAGCCGGCGTCGAGGTAGCCGAGCACGAGGTCGGCATCGGTCACCGTGGGCTGCGTGCCGCCGAGGCCGTAGCAGACGGGCCCGGGATCGGACCCGGCGGAGTCGGGGCCCACGCTGACGAGCCCGAGCGCGTCGATGCGCGCGATCGAGCCTCCCCCGGCGCCGATCTCGATCATGTCGACGACCGAGATCCGCACGGGCAGGCCCGATCCGCGCTTGAGGCGGTAGATCCGATCGACCTCGAAATCGTGTGAGATCAGCGGCTCGCCGTCTTCGATCGCGCACAGCTTCGCCGTCGTCCCGCCCATGTCGAACGAGATCAGGTCGCGCGTGCCCGCTGCCGAGCCGAAGGCGGCTGCCGCGAGCGCGCCCGCGGCCGGGCCGGACTCGAGCAGACGGATCGGGAAGCGCGCGGCCGTCTCAGGCGTCGCGATGCCGCCGTTCGAGAGCATCACGTGCAGCGAGCCGGTGAAGCCGAGGCGCGCGAGCCGGGCCTGCAGGTCGGCGAGGTAGCGCTCGACGAGCGACTGCACGTAGACGTTCGCCACGGTCGTCGAGGTGCGCTCGTACTCGCGGATCTCGGGCACGACGTCGCTCGAGAGCGAGACCCGCAGCTGTGGCGCAGCGCGGCGCACGGCCTCGGCCGCGGCCCGCTCGTTGGAGGGGTTCGTGAAGCTGTGCAGGAAGGCGATCGCGACGGCCTCGATTCCACACGCGGCGAGCTCGCGCGCGACCCGCTCGCAGTAGCCGGCGTCGACCTCCTGCTCGACGGTCCCGTCGGCCAGCGTGCGCTCGGGCACGTCGAAGCGCAGGTGCCTCGGCACGAGCGGCGCCGGCAGGTCGATCTGCAGATCGTAGATCTCATAGCGGCGCTCGCGGGCGATCTCGATCGCGTCGGAGTGGCCCGACGTCGCGAGCAGCGCAGTTCGAGCCCCTTTGCGCTCGATGATCGCGTTCGTCACGAGGGTGGTGCCATGGACGATCCCCTCGACGTCGGCGATCGAGATGCCGTTGGCCGCAAGCGTCTCGGCCAGCACCGTCTCGATCGCGCGGGCCGGCTCGTGCGGCGTGGTCAAGGTCTTGCCGACGGCGACGACGCCGTCGTCCGAGGCGATGCAGAGATCCGTGAACGTGCCGCCGATGTCGACGCCGACGCGATAGCTCACGCGAGCCGACCGACCTTCGGGTAGCGCGCGATCGGGAAGCTCTCGACCTGCGGCGAGCGCTGCTGGAAGAGCACGCCGCCCTCGACGTAGATGCACGACCCCGTGATGTAGCTCGCGTCGTCGCTCGCGAGGAACACGGCGGCCCCGGCGATGTCGTCGCCCGTGCCGGGCCGGCCCAGCGGAACGGTCGCCGAGACCGCCGCGACGCGATCGGAATCCGGCGCATCGTCGTCCATCAGCATCATGCCGGGCACGATGCAGCAGCTGCGGATGCCGTAGGGCGCGAGGTCGAGCGCGCAGGAGCGGGTGAACGCCTCGACGCCGCCCTTCGCCGAGTCGTAGGTCACCATCCCGCGGTGCGAGCGGCTGCCGCCACCCGAGGACAGGTTGATGATCACGCCCGAGCCCTTCGCGACCATGTCGTCGGCCGCGCGGCGGGCGCAGAGGAAGTTGCCCTTCAGGTTCGCGTCCAGGACGAGATCCCAGAGCGCCTCGTCGACCTCGAGGAAGTGCGTCACGGCGGGGCCCACCACGGCCGCGTTGTTGACGAGGACGTCGACCGGTCCGAACGCCTCGTTGGCGGCCGAGAACGTGCGCGCCACGTCGGCGGAGCTCGAGACGTCGCACTGCACTGCGATCGCGCTGGCACCGATCTCTCGCGCAACGGCTGCTCCGTTTTTGGCGTCGATCTCGGCGATCACCACGCGCGCGCCCTCGCGGGCGAATCGGATCGCGATCGCACGCCCGAGGCCCCTGCCCGCGCCCGTGATCACTGCGACCTTGCCTTCGAGCCGTCCGGTCATGCGTCTCTCCCCGTCCCAGTTTCTTGTAGGTGTCCGATCAGCTCCTCGCACGAGCGAGCGAGGTAGGGCACGAGCCGCTCGCTCGCCCCGGCGGCGTCACGGGCGGCAAAGCGCGCGTAGAGCTCCTCGTTGCGGGCAGGCCACTGCTCGAGCGACGATGGCTCCATCATCGCGAGCCCGAGCCGGAGCTCGGCCAGCACGCCGACGAAGACGGCGTCGAGCCGGCGATTGCAGGCGAGCGCGACGATCGCGCGGTGAAACGCGAGGTCGTGCGTCATCGCGTCCCGCCCCTCCCCGGCCACGACCGCCGCTGCGGCCAGATCGAGCGGCGTGCGCAGGGTCGCAAGCTGCGCGGAGTCGATCGTCTCGGCACGCAGCGCCCCGGCGAGCTCGCAGAGCTCGCGCAGGCCGTAGAGGTCGCGCACCTCCTCGACCGTGAGGGACTTGACGGCGACGCCGCGATGGACCTCATGGACCGCGAGGCCGGCGCTCGTGAGCAGCCTGAGCGCCTCGCGCACGGTGTTGCGGGAGACGTCGAACGCCTCGGCGAGATCGGCTTCACGCAGCGGATCGCCGCTGCGCAGCTCGCCGTCCACGAGCTGCTCGCGCAGCGCCTGCGCGATCAGATCGGCGGCGCCCGTGCGGTGAAGCTCGATCGGCTTGAGCGCGGGCATGGACGGGACGCTAGCAGATTGCTCAACAATGGAGTGGGGCTGCCGCCGGGAACGGATCCGGCCCCGACGGGGTACCCTAGACACCCAAGAACGAGGAGCCACTCGCCATGCACCGCCTGCTCGCAGCCACCGCAATCCTGCTCGTCGCCCTGGCGCCGCCGGCCGTCGCCTCGGCCGGCGGCTGGGCGGTCGCGACGCTCGACGCGATTCCCAGCTCGGCGACGGCCGGGGAGGCCGCGCCCGTCGGCTTCACCGTACGCCAGCACGGCATCACGCCGGTTGATCTCGACCACGTCGCGATCGTCGTCACGCAAGCGGATGGGACGGCGACCCGGTTCGCCGCGCGTCGCGACGGCGCGAAGGGGCACTACCGGGCCGACGTCCGCTTCCCGGCCTCCGGCAACGTCACATGGCGCGCGGAGCTCGACTGGTTCGGACCGCAGGAACTCGGCACGCTGACGGTCGCAGATGCCCCCTCCAGCGCCGGTGTTGGCCTCTGGGCACAACGGGTCGGGCTCTCGGGAGGCGCGCTTCTGGCCGCGTTCGGCTGCGCGCGCGAGCTCAGACGCCGCCGTGTCCGCAAGCCGCTCGTCGGATGAGGGTCGCGCTGCTCGCCGGGCTCGCGCTCGCGCTCGCGACGCTTGCCGCGACGAGTTGGAGCGGCTCGCGTGGATCCACCCCGCGCGGGGCAGCCGACGGGCGGTCCCTGTTTGCAGCCAAGGGCTGCGGGACCTGCCACATCGGCCCTGACGCAGGCGGCCGATCGGTCCAGGCCGGCCCGAGCCTCGGGAGCATCGCCTCGCAAGCGGGATCCCGGCGTCCCGGCCTGTCCGCGGAAGCTTTTGTGCGCCAGTCGATCCTCGAGCCCGGCGCGTTTCTCTCGCCCAATCCGAACGGCGGACCCAGTTGGAAGATGCCGAAGCTCACGGTCAGCGCAGACGAGGCCGACGCGCTCGTGGACTACCTGCTCCGGCGAGACGCGTAGTCTCGCCGTCACCGAGTAGGATCGCGCTGTGGCGAACCGGGCAGTCGTGATCGGCGCAGGCGCGATGGGTGCGGGCACGGCGCGCGCCCTCGCCGACCGCGGCTTCGCGGTCACCGTGATCGAGCAGTTCGACGCCCCCAACACGCTCGGCGGCTCGGGGCACCACTCGCGCTCGTTCCGCCTCTCGCACGGGACGCGCGACGAGGTGCGGCTCGCGATCCGCGCGCTCGAGCTGTGGACCGAGATCGAGCGCCGCTCGGGGACCCAGCTGCTGATCCGGCACGGGATCCTGCAGCGCGGCTCGGTCGTGCCGCCGCACGCGACCGCCCTCGCGGCCGAGAGCGTGCCGTTCGACGAGCTCGACGTGGCCGACGTCCAGCGGATCTTCCCGGAGCTGCGACCCAAGCCCGACGAGCGGGCGATCTTCCAGCCCGACGGCGCCGTGATCCGGGCGCGCGACTCGATCGTGGCCCAGCTCGAGCTGGCCTGCGCCAAGGGCGCGGTGGTGCACGCCAACGAGAAGGCGACCGCCGTGATGCCGATCGGCGAAGGCGTGCGCGTGTTCACGCGCCGCCGCCGGCTCGATGCCGACGTCTGCGTCGTCTGCGCAGGCCCGTGGTCGCTCCCGCTGCTGACGCCACTCGGCATCCAGATCCCGCTGCGCGCGGGCCTCGCCCAGGTGACGTTCTTCCGCAGCCGTCACGAGGGCTGGGAGCTCCGGCCCGGCCTGATGGAGCGCACCGGCGGTCCCGGCGTCTACGGCATGCCCGAGCCCGGCCGCGGCTTCAAGCTCGGCTTCGCCGCGCTCAACCCGAACACGTTCTGGAAGTCGTCCAAGGTGCGCCCGCACGACCGCGAGATCGAGAACGAGCTGATCGAGCGCGTGCGCGAGGACTTCCCGGGCCTCGATCCGACGCCGGTCGAGAGCGAGGCGGGACCGTTCACGGTCACGCCGGACGAGACGTTCGCGTTCGGGCGCCGCGGCCCCGTCGTCGTCGGCGCGGCCTGCACGGGACACGCCTTCAAGTTCTCGCCGGTGATCGGCGAGCTGCTCGCCGATCTCGCCGACGGCCGCGGGCTCCATCCGGATGCCGCGAGCTACGACCTCGACCGCCCGGAGCTCGCGGTGCCCAAGCTTCGAGGACGCGTCGCGATCGGCGCCTAGATCGTTGTCCGCGAATTGGCGTGCTGGTTCGCGGCGTCGGATTCGACACGGCCGCTTCACGACCGCCACTCCCGAACCAACACGCCAATTCACGGACAACGATCCAGATGAGCGAGCGCTCGCGAGTCGATAGCCTGCCCGCGATGGGCGAGATCGAGGTGCTGGCGAGCGAGGGGTGGGGTGTCCTGCACCTCTACTTCCGTCTGAGCGGAGATCGGCGCGAGCCGATCTCGATCGGCGAGGCCGAGGCGCTCTGCGACGCGCTCGTCGCGGAGCCGCCGTACCAGGCGATCTGGCAGGCCGTGCTCGGACCCCGCGCCGACCTCGGGCTGATGCTGATCGGCCCCGATCTCGCCCGCCTCGAGCGGCTGCACGGAGCGCTGCTCGCCTCGCCGCTCGGAGCGCGCCTCGAGCCGGTTCCCGAGCTCGGCTTCGTCTCGCTGACCGAGCTCTCGGAGTACTCGTCCCGCGACGGGACGCCCGAGCGAGCGGCGATGCTCGACCGGCGGCTGCACCCGAAGCTGCCGGCGCGCAAGCTGGTCTGCTTCTACCCGATGTCGAAGCGCCGCCGAGGTGACGAGAACTGGTACGCGCTCGACTTCGAGACCCGCCTCGCGCTGATGGGCGGCCACGGCCGCCTCGGCGCGAGGTTCCGCGACCGGATCGTGCAGCTGATCACCGGGGCGACCGGGCTGACGGACTGGGAATGGGGCGTCACGCTGCTCGCCGACGACATCAAGGCGATCAAAGAGATCGTCTACGAGATGCGCTTCGACGAGGTCTCGGCGCGCTACGGCGAGTTCGGCCCGTTCACCGTGGGCATCCGCGGCAGCATCGGCGAGTCTCTTGGGATCGCGGGCGGCGCGGTGACCGCATGAGGCGAGCCGCCCTGCTCGGTCTCGCGCTGGCGGTCGTGCTGGCAGCGCCCGCGCTCGCGCAGCGCGCGAGCGGGCCGCACGTCACGATCACGTCGACGATCTCCCCGACCGGCGTCGTCCTGCTGCACGCGCGCGGGCTCGCTCCGCGCACCGAGTACCGGGTCGATGCCCGCCTCTCCGGCGCGAGCACGGCGATCTGCTCGACGAGCGCCCGCTGGCTGCTCCGGACCGATCGACGCGGCCGGCTCCTCCACAGCCTCCGACCGGCACAGACCTGGTGCCTCGGCCGCTACTCGCTGACGGTTCGCTGGAAGCGGCCGATCGCCCTGCGGTTCGTCGTCTCGGGGGAGGCACAGCCCTCGTGGCTCACCGGCAACGTGATCGGGCGCGTCTCCCTCTCGCCGCTCTGCGTGGTCGAGACCCCGGCGCCATGCGAGCCGATCCCGGCCGCGGCGGACCACGAGTTCGCGCTGGTCGTGCGAGGGCGGGGGGACGGCGAGCAGGTGCGCACGCGCACGCGCGACGGCTGGTTCGGCTTCACGCTCGCGCCCGGCGACTACGAGCTCGCGCCGGACCTCGCCGAGGTCGGCGTCGTGAGAGCGAGCCCGGTCTCGTTCACGGTCTCCGCGAAGCACACCCAGGACGCCCCGCTCGATCTGACGATCCGCATCGACACGGGCATCCGCACGCCCGCGCCGGGCTGATTCTCAGACCTGAGCGAGCGCTCGCTCGCCGGGCTGCTCCTGCGCCGGCTCGAGCTTCAGCTGGCGCTTGCCGAGCTGATGCCCGGTGAGCGCGGCGACAACCGCGTCGGCACGATCGCGCGGCACGTCGACGTGCGCGAACGCGTGGTGCAGCTTGATGCGGCTCGGCTCGACCGACGCGACGTCGCGGAATGCGGAGCCGAGATCGTCGCGGCTGACGCCGTGGCGGCGTCCGGCGTTGACGAACAGCCGCAGCACGTCCCCGTCGCCCGGCGCCGCCTCCCGTGGCGGACGCTGCTCGCGCGGCGGGCGCTGCTCGCGCGGCGCGGGGTCGGCCGAGCGCTCCTGCTCGCGTGGAGCGGCGGGAGTCGCCGCATCCTCGACGGGCACCGGCCGCGTCGCGCTGGATGCGTTCCCGGCAATCGCGTCGTCCGCCGAGATGTGGCGGATCACGGCGCCCGTGACGCGCTCGATGTCGCTCACGAGGCGGTGCTCCCGCTTGCTCGCGAAGGTGTAGGCGATGCCCGTGCCGCCCGCGCGGCCGGTGCGCCCGATGCGGTGGGTGTACTCCTCGGGATCGTCCGGCACGTCGTAGCTGATCACGTGCGAGACGTGCGAGATGTCGAGTCCACGCGCCGCCACGTTCGTCGCGACGAGCACCTTCGTGCGTCCCGAGCGGAAGCTCAGCATCACCGAGTCGCGGCGGCCCTGCGTCATGTCGCCGTGCAACGGCTTCGCGTCGATCCCGCGGTCGCCGAGCGCGCGAACCAGCTCGTCGACCGTGACCTTTCGCTTGCGGAACACGATCGCGGCCTCGGGTCGCTCGCGCTGCAGGAGCGCGCAGAGCACGTCGAGCTTCTGCTTCGGCTCGACGTCGACGACGGTCTGCGCGATGCTCTCGACCGTGAGGGTCGGGTTCTCGACCTGGATCAGCGTCGGCTCGAACAGGTAGCGGTCGGCGAGCTTGCGGATCGGCGGCGGCATCGTCGCGGAGAACAGCAGGGTCTGGCGTCCCGACGGCGTCTGCTTGAGAATCCACTCGATGTCATCGATGAAGCCGAGCGAGAGCATCTCGTCGGCCTCGTCGAGCACGACGTAGCGCGCATCCGAGAGCTGCAGCCAGCCGCGGCGGATCAGGTCCTTGACGCGCCCGGGCGTGCCCACGACGATCTGCGGCGAGAGGCGCAGCTGCTGCGTCTGCTCGGGGATCGGCTGGCCGCCGAAGATCGCGACGACCTTGATGCCGCGCGTCTCGGCGAACGAGCGCATCGCCTGGGCAACCTGGATCGCGAGCTCGCGCGTCGGTGCCAGCACGAGCATCTGCACGGCCGGGTCGGTCGGATCGATGTAGTCGATCGCGGGCAGCCCGAAGGCGGCGGTCTTGCCGCTTCCGGTCTGGGCCTGGCCGATCATGTCGCGGCCTCGGACGATCACGGGGATCGCCTGTTCCTGGATCGGGGTGGGGACGGTGTAGCCCAAGGCGGAAATAGCCTCGAGCACCTCGGCAGAAAGGCCGAGGTCGGCGAACGCGGACATGAAACTCCTCACAGCGTGGTCACTGCCACGGCGGTTTCACGAGCCGCGGCTCCTCAACGGTTCCGCCCCGCGGAGCGCGGTGGAACTCTCCCTGAGCGTAGCACCTGCCGAATCCTTCCGATCTGAGCTGCCCTGTGAATCCATCCTCAAGGTCCGAGGCGCTCTGCCGATACCTACCGCATGCAGGAATGGAGTTGGAGTGATCTCGACGACTGCCTGCTGACGGTCGACGAGGTTCGAGGGGGCGTCTCGGGCTATACGCACGCCCTCGTGATCGCTCCGGACGCCGCGCAGCATCTCGACTCCGTGATCGACCAGTTCGTCGAGGCCTTCGTGGCCCATCCCGAGGTGATCGTCGTCGACCGGCGGATCCCCGAGCTGATCTACGTGCAGGCTCCGACGCTGCCGCCCGGCGAGCTCTCGATGCTGATCGCCGAGACGTGGCGCGGGTCGCTCTGGGCGCCCGAGGACGCGATCATCGCGCGAGCCTCTGCCGGCTCGATCGCCGCCTGGGGTCACGTGCGCACGACCTCGACGCCGTTCGGCGGCGAGAAGCGCAGCATCTTCAACCGCTCGTAAGAGCTGGTTTCAAAAGTGTCGTTCGTGTCTGGGGTGGTTGGAGCGAGCGGGGATGCCGGCCGGCTCGTTGGGCTGGCCGGTGGCCTGTTCAAGAGCCGGCCGGTGTCCCCGCGAAGCCCCGCGGGTCGCGCGTAGCGCGCGCCGCGGGTCGCCGCAGGTTCGTCGGCTGGGCGCGCAGCGCCCGGCCAACGAACCGCAGGACGATCCAACCGCTCCAGACACCACGACACTTTTGAAACCAGCTCTGAGAGCCCGGGTTTGACGAGCGTCGCCGTGCGGCCCACAATCGCAGGCTCACAATCGGGGAGCCGCCATGATCCGTCGTGCAGTCGCCACCACCGGAGCGCCGCCCGCCCTTGGCCCCTACAGCCAGGCGATCGTCGCGGGAGGGCTCGTCTTCTGCTCGGGCACCGCGGGGGTAGATCCGGCTACGGGCGAGATCCCAGCGGGTATCGCAGCCCAGACCGAGCTCGCGCTGAGCAACCTCAGCGCGGTCCTCGAGGCTGCGGGATCGTCGATGAGCGCGATCGTGAAGACAACGATCTTCTACGCCGATGTCGGCGAGTTCGCGACCATCAACGAGATCTACGAGCGTCACATGCCGGACCCGCCGCCCGCGCGCTCGGCACCGGCGAACGTGAACCTCCCGCGGGGGTTGCTGATCTCGATCGAGGCGATCGCGATCGCGGGCTCGGCGGACTGACATCGGCGAGAACGCCTGAGGATCGTCGTGCGAGGCCCGCAGGGCGACGCGATCGAGCTGGTCGGATTCGGCCATCACCGGAACGTTCCCGAAGCGCCGAGATCGGTTCCCTCAGATCAACGCGCCGCCAGCAGCGCGACCGCGAGCAGCACGTGCGCCACGGCGATCACGCGGAGCGCAGACTCGGCCGGCGCCACGAGCAGCGCGACGTCGATGCGCTGCTCGGTCCCATCCCGCCACGCGAGCGTGCCCTGCACGCCCGCAGCCCGGCGCCGCACTCCGCGAGCCCAGTTCGAGAGGTGGCGCTGGGCGAGGCTCGTCGCAGTCGCGAAGGCCGCGCCGAGCAGCACGGCGAGCTCGAGCGAGCCGGTCTGGGCGAAGCCGCCGACGAGCACGGGGAACCCGCCCCAGGCGAGCGCGAAGGCGGCGTCGTTGTGGAGCGCGCCACCGAACAGCTCGAGGTTGTAGACGAGCACGAGCAGCACGCCGACGAGCATCAGCACGACGAGCGGTGCGCCGAGCGATCGCACGCCGACGAGGCCGATCGCGACGGCGCCGGCGAGGCCGGCGATCGCCGCTGCGATCAGGACGGGGCTCGGGACGGTCGTGCCGAGCGGCCTGCCGTGCAGCTCGTCGAGGCAGTGCGCGGCAACGCCGACGGCAAGCAGGAACGCAGCGAGCGTCCACGCCAGGCGCGCGCCATCGAGCTCGGACGAGAGCGCTGCGCCGATCGCGACGTAGGCCAGGTGCCACGCCGTGTAGGGAGGGTGCAGGAGCGTGACGAGGTCACGCATCCCGCCCGGCCGCAGCGCATAGAACGCAGCCCGGTGCTCCTCATGTTCCAGCGCGCACGCCCCACACGACCGTGCATCCGCCGAGGCTCAGCCGGCGGCTCCCGACGGCGTCGCCGCCGGCCTCGCGGAACAGCTCGCGCAGCCGCTCGGGCGGATAGTCCCGCTCGAAGGCGCGGATGCTCGGGCGCAGGTAGCGGCCCACCTGGCCCCACCCGGACGAGACGACACGGCCGAGCACCGGCAGCCCCACGCCGGTGTAGAGCTCCCACGCGGCCTGGGCGACGGGCTGCTGCGGCACCCCGAAGTCGAGGAACGCGAAGGGCGCGCCCGGGCGCAACACCGCGAGCAGTCGCGCAGCCGTCGCAGCCGGGTCCTCGACGTAGCGCAGGAGGTAGCCCGAGGTCAGTCCGTCGAACGACGCGGCCGGAAGCGCGATCTCGTCGGCCGAGCCGAGCTGCAGGTCGACGAGCCCCGCGAGCCCGGCATCGGCGATGCGGGTGCGCGCGCCGGCGAGCATCTCGGGAGACTGGTCGACGCCGAGCACGCGGCAGCCGTAGCGCCGGGCGAGCGCCCGGGCGATCGCGCCCGTCCCGGTCGCGACATCGAGCACTCGAGAGCCGGCCGTGACCGGCACGCGGTCGAGGAGAAAGCGCCTCCAGCGAGGATCCTGCCCGAACGAGAGGATCGCGGCCCAGCGGTCGTAGTCGGAGCCGAGCGGCGCGAACAACGCTCGAGCGGTCGCGCCGATCGGGGCCTGCACTTCCTGACCTCCTCCTCCGAGTGAAAACGGGCGGACCAGGTCGCCTCCCGGCGGCCATGCCGAAGCATGCCACCCGGGCCGTCGGTCCGCTCGCAGCGTCAGGCCACGCGACGAACCGCGAACGTGATCGCCGAGCGCACGGACTGCTGCACCACGAAGCGCGCGTGCCACCTGCCCGGATGGCGCCTGAAGACGGCGTGCGCGAGCGTGACGGAAACCGTCTCGGCCTGGCGAGGGGCCCGGATCCAGCTCGTGCGCACGATCCGTCCGTCAGGACGGATCACCTCGATCTTCATCCCGCGCAGGAAGGTCGGGAGAGAGGTCACGCGAGCGGTGATCACGATGCGAGCCGATCGTGTTGCGAAGCTCCGCTGGCTGCCACCGCGGCGACCGGTGCGAGCAGCGAGCTTCGCCCAGCCGAAGCTGCGTGGCTTGATCGCCGCGATCTCGACCGGCGGCGTCCGCCCGTACATGCTCTTGCTGGTCCGGTATGCGCTCTGCTCGAGCTTGACGGCCTCCTTGCGCGCGGCCTCGACCGCACGCGGTCCGAGCCGCCTCACGTCGACTAGCACGAGCGTCTCCTTGCTGTCCTCCTTCGCGCCCGACCAGCCGACCCGAACGGTGCCGATTCCGCGCGCGTAGTACTTGAACTGGTGCTTTCCCGGCTGATCGGGATTGAACTCGTCGACCACCAGGACGTGCGTGAAGCAGCGGGCGGGGATGCACGTCCGCTGGCCGACCCTGACCACGCGTGCGCGATCGGTGAAGCCGACCGCCGGACCAAGGCCGAGCGAGTAGCTCGGCCTGCCAACGCGCGGAGCCGCCTTCATCGAGATCCCGGCCTTCGCGCGGCTCAGGCCATGAATCCACGTGGGCGACTTGACGATCCTCCCGCCCTCGTACTCCTCCGGGTACTCGCCGAGCTCCCAGACGTTGCCGGCGCTGTCTTGCGCGAAGAAGGCGAGCTCGGCCTCGACACGCCGGCCGGCGCTGAAGTCCCGGTCCCAGACGACGACGGTGCGCACGCCGTCGATCACCTTCGTGAGGTCGGTCACCGTGGAGACGAGACGGTGATGGACGCGTCTCGTTCCCTCGACCGTCATCCCCCGATAGACGAGCTGCATCCCCGGTTCCAGGGGAAGCCACGGGTTCGTGACCGCCCGGGGGTGCGGGAACCGGCTCGGATCGAAGACGTCAGACGCGGACGCCACGTGTGCCGCGCGACCCGAAGCAGCGCTTGTGAGCACGAGCGTCAGCGCGCTCGCCAGAAGAACGGCGAAGAGGCTACGGACGGGCGCCGACGACGTCGCCGGGAGACGCATGACTCCCCTTTCCGAAGCGGAGGTAGAGAACGGGCACCACGAACAGGTTGAGCAGGGTCGACGTGACGAGGCCGCCCAAGATGACGACGGCGAGCGGGTGCTCGATCTCGTGGCCGGGCTTGCTGCCGGCGATCACGAGCGGCACGAGCGCCAATCCCGTCGCCAGCGTCGTCATCAAGATCGGCGAGAGCCGCTCGAGCGCGCCGCGCAGGACGAGCGCCGGACCGAATGCCTCGCCCTCGTACCGCTCGAGATGCTGGAAGTGGTTGATCATCAGAATGCCGTTGCGCGCCGCGATCCCGAACACGGTGAAGAATCCCACCAGCGAGCCGATCGAGAGAATACCGCCTGCCCCGATCACCACGGCAAGCAGGCCGCCGACGAGGGCCATCGGCAGCGTCACGAAGGACAGCAGTGCCAGGCGCCAGCTGCGGAACGACGCCTGCAGCAGCAGGAGGATTCCGATCGCCGCGAGGATCCCGTACACGATCATGTCGTTCTGCGCGTCCTGACGCTCCTTGTACTCGCCGAGGAACTCGGCCCGGTATCCGAGCGGGAGCTTGATGTTCTCGAGCCGGTCCTGGATCTCGGCGGCAACCGAGCCGAGGTCGCGTCCATCGACCCCAGCGGCGACGTCGATGCTTCTCGACGCGCCTTCGTGGTGGATCACGTTCGGCGTGGGCACGATCCTGACGTTCGCCACGTCGCTCAAGGCGACGCGCCCGCCGCTCGGCGTGTCGAGCGGGAGTGCGAGCAGGCTGCTCACGCTGTGCCGCGTCTCCGGGGTGCTCCACACGTGCACGTCGTAGGCGCGGCCGGCACGGAAGATGTCGCCGACCTCCTCGCTCTCCATCAGCGTCGCGGCGGCCCGCCGCACGTCCCCCGGCTTGAGGCCGTAGCGCTGCGCCGCCGCCAGCTTCACGGTGACCTGCATCTGCGGCACGCCTTCCTGGAACTCGACGAACGCGTGGTCCACGCCTTCGATCTCCGAGATCGCGGCCTTGACGCGGTCCGCCTGCCGGTGGAGGACGGCCAGGTCGTTGCCGAAGATGCGGATCACGATCGGATCGCTCGAGCCCGTGAGCACCTCGTCGATCCGCTCATTCAGATAGGTCTGCACGTCGGTGAACACCCCGGGGTACGTGTTCACCACCGCCTGAATTGCGGCGACGGTCTTCTCGTGGTCGGCGTTCGGACTGACGGCGATCCAGTTCTCGCCGAAGTTGACGCCCGCGATCTCGTCTGCCAGGAAGGCCTGGCCGATGTGCGTGCCCACGTGCTCCACGCCCGGAACGGCGCGCAGATCGCGCTGGGCGCGAGAGACGATGCGAACCTCTTCCTCGATCGAGGTGCCGGGCTTGCTGATGAAGTGCCCGAGGAAGTTCCGCTCCTTGAAGGTGGGCACGAGCGACTCGCCGAGGAACGGCACGACCGCGAGCCCCGCCGCCACGGTCAGGATCACGACCAGGTACGCGGGGCGCGGCCGGTGGATGACACGGACCAGCATCCATCCGTAGCCGCGCTTGAGCCAGCGGACGAGCGGCGAGTCGAAGCGCGTGAGCTGCGCACGCGGCAGCAGGATCATGCTCAGCGCGGGCGTGATCGTCAGCGCCACGAGAAGCGACGCTCCGACCGCGAGGCCGTAGGACAAGACGAGAGGGCGGAAGAAGGTACCGGTCAGACCCGAGAGCAGAAAGATCGGCACGAGCGCAAGCAGGATGATCATCGTGGCGTAGACGATCGAGCTCCGAACCTCGAGCGAGGCCTCGACGATGACCTTCGCCGCGGGCCTCACGCCTCCCTCCCGGCGGTTCTGGCGCAGGCGCCGCCAGATGTTCTCGATGTCGATGATCGCATCGTCGACGACGACACCGAGGGAGATCACGAGGCCCGCCAGGACCATCACGTTGATCGAGTCGCCACGCCAGTAGAGCACGAGGCCGGCAGCCGTCAGCGAGAGCGGGATCGCGACGGCGCTGATCACCGCCGTGCGCCATTCGAAGAGGAAGACGAACAGCACCAGGATGACCAGCAGCGCGCCGATCAGGAGCGCCTGCGTGAGGTTGTCGATCGACGTGTTGATGAAGTCCGCGGCGCGGAAGATGTGGCTGTCGATCTGCACCCCCGGAAGGCCGGGAGCAAGCTCGTTGAGCGCCTTGTCCACATCTCTCGTCACCTGCAGCGTGTTGCCCCAGGGGTATTTCTCGACGATCATCAGCAGCCCCGGGCCGCCGTTGATCACGGCGTTGCCTGCGAGCGGCTGCGTGCCGATCTGGAGATCGGCGACGTCGCTGAGGCGCACGGCGCTCGCGCCGCTGCCCTTGACCGTCACCTTGGCCAGGTCGGCGGGCGTCACGATCGGAAGCTCGTGGTGGACCAGCAGCCGCTGATTCGGGGTGTCGATGAAGCCGCCAGTGCCGATCGTCGCACCGCTCGAGAACCGCAGCAGGCCGACGTCCAGCGCGTCCGACGTGTGCTCCATCAGGTCGTCCAGCGTGACTCCGCGGTCGCGCATGCGGACGGGGTCGACGAGCACGTGGTACTGCTCCAGATGCTCACCCCAGATCGCGACGTTGGCGACGCCCGGCACCCTCAGGAGCCGCGCCCTGATCTTCCAGTACCCGATCGTCGAGAGACGCTGGATCGAGAGCGTCTTCGAGGAGACTCCGATCTTCACGACGCGCGCCGTCGTCGACGCGGGCGGGATGATGAACGGCGGCGCAGCCCACGTCGGCAACGAGGGGGTGAGCGATGTGACCCGCTCCTGCACGAGCTGTCTCGCGTGGAGGATGTCGACGCCCGGATCGAACTGCAGCTCGATCGACGACAGCTGCGGCACGGACTTGGAGCGAATCAGATGAAGCCCGTCGAGTCCGTTGAGCGCCTGCTCGAGCGGGACGCTCACGAGCTGCTCCACCTCGGCGGCGTTCAATCCGTTGCAGATCGTCTGGATCTCCACGCGCGGCGGAGCGAACTCCGGGAAGGCGTCCACCGGCATCTCGCGCAGCTGCTGCACGCCGAAGAACATCATGGCGGCGCCGAGCGCGACCGCGAGCAGCCGGAACTTCACGCTCGAGCTGACAATCCAACGCATCAACGCTCCGACCCTCCTCTCCTCGTGCGATCCGACACAGCCCGAGCCCGCTCAGTCTTCTTCGATGCCGCCGTACTCGACGCCCCACAGCTCCGGCGCACCGACCGTCACGACGGCGGTGCCGGGAGCCGGACCCTTGGCGAGAATCGCCCGGTCACCGTCGATGCGATCCACGGTGATGTCGGCGCGAATGAAGACGCGCGGCTTCGGGCTCGTGTACGTCCAGGTCTGGCCGTTGGGGTCGTAGAGCACCGCCGCGTACGGGATCACCGTGTTGCCGCCGTCGCTCTCGGCCGGCGCCGTCGTGACGTCGATGCGCTTGGCGGCGTCTGCCGTGAGCGTTATCCGGTTGACGCCCCCGGCGAGCTTGGTGAGCTGGGCCGGGTCGGCTGGGGTCGAGGTCTCCGACGACCCTCCGCAGGCCGACACGGAGAGGCCGAGCACGACCAGGCCCAAGGCAGTCAAGCGATTCGCACGCCTCACGATGGTTCCTTTCATGCGGTGTCCTCGAGCGGCTGGAAGGGAGCGGGCTCGCCCGCGTCCAGGCGGATCGACGTACCCGTCACGCCCTCGGGCTCGGGGGCCCGCGCGGGAGCACGACTCGAGTACAGGGCGGGTACGACGAAGAGGGTCGAGATCGCTCCCGTGAGCGTCCCTCCCAGGATCACGATCGCAAGAGGATGGACGAGCTCCTGACCCGGTCTCGAGCCGAGCACGATGAACGTGAGCGAGATCAGGCCGATCGTGCAGGCGGTCAGCGCGACCGGGCTGAGGCGCTCCTGCGAGACCCGCAGGACGATCGACCGTGAAGTGGCCTCACCGGCGTCGTCCCCGAGCTGCCGGCAGCGACTGACCAGCAGCAAGCCGTTGCGCATGGCGACGCCGAAGACGGCGAACAGGCCGAACCACGACCCGAGCGACAGCGTGCCGCCGGAGACGCGCGCCGCCAGCAGACCGCCGGCCACTGCGAGCAGCGGCGTCAGCAGGGAGAGCGCCGCGAGCCGCCAGCTCCCGAGCCAGACCTGCAAGAGCAGGAACATGCCGATCAGCGCGGCGATCGAGATCGAGATCAGCCGTCCCATCGGCTGCGTCTCCGTTCCGAGCACCTCGGCGTGGTACTCGAGTGGCAGAGGCGTCGACTGCAGAACGCGGTCGATGTCGTGCACGACCGCGCCGCGATCGCGACCGCTCAGCGCGACCGAGATGTCGATCAGGCGCGAGACGGCCTGCCGCTCGATCACCGGGGGCGACGGTGCGACGGCCACGTCCGCGACCTGGCTGAGGCGGACGTGGCGCCCGTCCGGCGCTTCGATCTGGAGGTTGCGGACGCTCGTGAGGTCGCTCCTCGTCTCGGGCGTACCCCAGACCACGACGTCGAACACGCGCTGCTTCTCGAACAGGCTGCCCACGAGCGTGCCGGAGAGCAGCGTCGCGGCCGCGCGCCTGACGTCGCCCGGCTTCAGACCGTACCTGTCGGCGGCGTCGAGCCTGACCTGGATCTTGATCGTCGGCTCGGCGGACTGCCGCGCGACGCGGGCATGCGCGACGCCGTCGATCCTGCCGATCGCGGTTGCCAGCTTCGACGCCGTGCTCTCGAGCACCGGCAGCTCCTCGCCGAACAGCCGGACGTCGATCTCGTCGCTCTTGGCTCCCGTGAGGTTCTCCCTGATCTTGTCGGTCGAGAACGCCTCGACGTGGCTCGCGAGCCCGGGATAGCCGTGCATCACTGAGGCGATCGACGCGAGGGTCCGGTCGTAGTCGGCGTCAGGGCTGATCGTGGCCCAGAGCTCTCCCGAGTTGACACCGACGATCTGATCCGCCGTCACCGCCCTGCCGACGTGGCCGCCGATCTGGGCCACGCCCGGGAGCGAGCGCAGCTCCTTGGCCGCGCGCGCCGTGAGGCGGTCCATCTCCGGCAGCGACGTGCCGGGCGCCGAATCCCAGCGGATCAACACCTGGCTCTCCTTGAGCGTCGGCAGGACGGAGCTGCCCATCGACGCCAGCGAGACGCCGGCGGCCACGAGCACGAGCGCGGCCGCAAGCGCGAGCGGCAGCGGTCGTCCGTTCATGCGCGAAAGCGACCGGTCGTAGCCTTTCCGCAGCAGTCGCACGAGCGGGGACTCGTCGCTTCCGACCGACTCTCGTGACAGCAGCAGAGCGGCCAGGGCCGGCGTGACCGTGATCGCGACCACGAGCGCAGCCAGCAGAGCGAGCAGGTAGGGGACGGCGGAATCCGGGAAGAAAGCGCCAGGGACTTGCGCGAGGAAGGAGACCGGCACGACGGCCAGCGCGACGACCAGGGTCGCGTAGACGCTCGCGCTGCGCACGTCGAGCGACGCGTCGAGGATCGCGCTCGTGGTCGACTCGGTGCCATCCTCGCGCAGGCGGCGCACGATCGAGTCCACGGTGACGATCGCATCGTCGATGACGAGCGCGAGCGCCGCCAAGAGACCCACGACGGCGACCGCGTTCATCGTCGCGCCGGTGGCGTCGAGGACGAGCGTCGCCGCGACGAACGACAGCGGCACCGCGATCAAGATGATCACGACGGGGCGCCAGCGCTGCAGGAACGCGACGAGCGTCAGGAGCGCGAGGGCGGCGGCGACGAGCAGCGCGATCTCGAGGTTGCCGATCCCCTTCTCGATGTAGGTCGCCGGCCGGAAGACGGTGCTGTTGAAGCTCACTCCGCCGAGGCCCGGCTGCATCTCCTTGATCGCGGCTTCCGTCTTGCGCGTCACATCGAGCGTGCTGGCGCCGGGCGCCTTCTCGATCACCAGGATCAAGCCTGGACCCGCGGGGGTGAGCGCATCGCCGATCAGCGGCGGGTGATCCTCGACCACCGTCGCGACGTCGCTGAGCTGCATCTTGGTGCCCTCGAGGGTCACGCGACCGAGCGACTTCGGCGTCGTGATCGGCGAGATGTGCTGAATGCCGAGGCGCTGGTTGGCGGTGTCGATGAAGCCGCCGGTGCCGGGTGTGGACGCTTCCAGGAACGTCAGCGGCGACACCCAGAGGGCGTTTCCGGCCGTCTCGATCACCTGAAGGAGCGAGACGTTGGCGCTGCTCAGCTTGACCGGGTCAACCTGCACCTGCAGCTGCCGGGCTCGTTCCCCCCAGATCGACACGTTCGCGACGCCGGGCACGCCGAGCAGGCGCGGCACGATCGTCCAGCGTGCGAGCACCGACGTCTGGATCGGCGACAGCGTCTTCGAGCCGACGCCGACCATCAGCACGCGATTGGTCGACGACAACGGCTGGAGGATCTGCGGCGGCTTCGAGACGTTCGGCAGCGCGTGGGCCTGCGTCATGCGCTCGGCGACGACTTGCCGCGCGGTGAACAGATCGGTTCCCGGCTCGAAGACGAGCAGGATTCGCGAGAGCCCCGGAACCGACTGCGAGCGGATGTCCTCGAGAAACGCGATGCCGTTCAGCAGGTCCTGCTCGATCGGGACCGTGATCAGCTGCTCCACCTCCGCCGAAGACAGTCCGAGCGCCTCCGTCTGCACCTCGACCGTGACGGGCGCGTACTCCGGGAGGACGTCCACGGGCATCTTGGGGAGCTGCGTGATGCCCACCAGCAGCGTGAGCGTGGCGACGGCGACCACCAGCAGGCGGAACTTGATGCTCGAGCCGACGATCCAGCGGATCACGTGGAGCGCTCCGGAGCCACACGCGTGACTCCCGCCGGCGCCGCAGTCGCGAGCACGCGTTGTCGGAAAATTCCCCGGCTGCATTCGCCGCGCATTTCGACTCGATTGGTCATGGAAAGCATTTCCTGTTGCGAGTTTGGACGCGATTCGTATCAAGAAACGCAAGTATCGTCAAGGACTTTTGCATAGATTTCCTTCGATTTGGACCGTTCGATGCAGAGGGAATCCCCCCACCCATTCCTGCGGCTCGGTGACCGCACGTTCACGCGCGCTTCACCTCCGCGGCCTGGCGATGCCGTCACGGCGCGCCGGACGCCTTCATCCACGCTTCATGTTGGGGTTGCACGATGCCGGACGTCATCGACAGATTCCGACCGAGACAAATCACGCAAACCATGGGACGCTGAACACGAATCGTGAAGATGGTCTCCCATTCACACACCGACGCGCGACTCGCGACCGCGTCCGAGCAAGGCGGCTGCTGAGATGCGTTCGGCGATCACCCGAGTTTCCGCGCGCGCCCTTGCCGTGAGCGCGTTGACCGTCGCCGTCTCGATCGGTGGCGGGATCTGGCTGACACAGCGCGGAAGCCTCGCGGGCGCCGCAACCGTCGCGTCCGCCAAGGTGGCTCGAGGCGACGTGATCGTCTCCGTCGGCGGCGTCGGACGAATCGTCACGAATGGCGGAGCGTCAGCGATCTCCGTTCCCGCGACGAGCTCGGCCTCGCCGGCTGCCGGGACGTCCGGAGGAACGTCAAGCTCGGTCTCGGCCGATGCGATCTTCCCCCGCACGAGCGGACACGTCGAGCGGTTTCTGGTTGTGCCCGGACAACACGTGGCGGCAGGGCAACCGATCGCGATTCTGGGGGACAACGGCGCGTCGGCCTCGGCGGCTCGGCAGGCCCAGCTCGATGTCGCGACGGCACGGCTCGAGCTGCGCCAGAAGCAACGAAGCGATCCGCTCAAGGGAGTCCCCGCGACCGCTGCAGAGCTCGCCGCCGCCAGCTCTTCGATCGCGTCTGCTCGCGCCGACCTCGCACTCGTCACCGGACGCGCCAGGCCCGCCGATGTGAGCGCCGCCCGACTCGAGGTGCGACGAGCCGAGGCCGACCTCCAGACGCTCCGGGGCGGGCCCTCTGCGGCCCGTGATCGAGCGATCACACTCGCCACCGAGCGCGTGGCCGTCGCACAGAAGCGTCTCGACCGCGCGCTCGCTCCGGCCAAGCCGACCGATATCGCCGCCGCGCAGGCCGAGGTCAAGAAGGCCGAGTCCGACCTGGCCGTCTTGCAAAAGCCACCGGTCAAGCCGCTCGCCGAGGACGTCGCGGCGGCCCAGAACGCGGTGACCGTGGCGCAGCAGGCTCTCACGGTCGCGCAGACGGCCGCTCCGCCGGATCCCGCCGTGATCAGCGCAGCGCAGCTCGAGCTGAGCAAGGCGGTTGCAGCGCTCGCGACCCTGCAGCGGCCGGCGGCAACGCTGCTCCCGCAGGAGATCGCGTCCGCCCAGGCCGCGGTCGATGCCGCACGGACGAAGCTGGCGACGCTGCAGGGGCCGCCGGACGCCGCCGACGTGGCCACCGCGCGTCAGGAGCTCATCGTCGCGCAGGCCGAGCTGCAAACGCTGCGCAACGGACCGAGCGGGACCGGCCTCGCGGCCGCACGCCAAGCGGTGGCCTCCGCTCGCGCGAAGCTCGTGCAGGTGCTCGGGCCGCCGACCTCGGCAGCGGCTTCCGCCGCACGCCTCGGCGTCAAGCGAGCCCAGGCCGAGGTGGCGGTGCTGAACGCTCGCGGCGCACCCGCCTCCGCGATCGACATCAAGCTCGCCAGGCTCAAGTACAGCGCTGCCACGGCCCGGCTCGCGGCCTCGCGCCTCTCCCTTCGCCAGCTGACCGTGCGTGCACCCAGCGCCGGAACGGTGACCGGCCTCCTGACCGTGCGCGGCGCACCCGCGGACGGATTCACACCGATCGCATCGGTCGCGGACCTCACTCGCCTGGCGGTGCGCGTCGAGCTGAGCGAGTTCGACGTGGCCAGCGTGAAGAACGGCCTGCCGGTGACCGTGAGCGTCGATGCGCTCGGCGGCAAGTCGTTCCCGGGCGTCGTGCTCTTCGCCGCCCTCTCGGGCAGCGACTCGGGCGGCGTCGTGACGTTCCCGGTCACCGTTGGCCTCACGCGCGTGCGGGGTCCGAGGCCGGGCATGAACGTCAGCGTCCGCATCATCATCGCCCAGCGGCACGACGTCGTGCAGGTGCCGGTCGAGGCGGTCTCGCGCGACGACGAGGATCATTCCGTCGTCTCGATCGTCGACGCCGACGGCAAGACCTCGCCGCGACAGGTCACGCTCGGCCTCTCGAGCAACAAGAACGTCGAGATCGTGAAGGGCCTGCGCGCCGGCGAACGCGTAGCGCTCGGAGCGAGCTCGGGTTCGGGGGATTGATGGGCGGTGACGCCGGCGCGAGCGTGATCGAGCTCACCGACGTCAGCAAGGTCTACGCGAGCGGAGAGCTCTCCGTCGAGGCCCTGCGATCGGTCAGCGTCGTGATCCGCGGGGGTGAGTTCGTCGCGATCATGGGCCCGTCCGGCTCCGGCAAGACCACGCTGCTTGCCATCCTCGGGTGCCTCGACCGCCCCACATCGGGCTCCTACAAGCTCGTCGGCGAAGAGGTCTCCACGCTCGACGAGACCCACCGAGCCCGCGTCCGCGGTGGCCGGATCGGGTTCGTCTTCCAGGCCTACAACCTGCTGCCGCGAACGACGGCCTACCGGAACGTCGAGCTCCCGCTCGTGTACGCCCACGTCCCGGCGCGTGAACGCCGCCCTCGCGTGCTCGCCGCGCTCGCCGATGTCGGCCTCTCGGACCGCATCGACCACCTCCCCACGCAGCTCTCGGGCGGCCAGCAGCAGCGGGTCGCGATCGCCCGCGCGCTGGTGATCAAGCCGAGCGTCCTGCTGCTCGACGAGCCGACCGGCAACCTCGACTCGAAGAGCGAGGAGGAGATCCTGACGATGCTCGGGCACGCCAACCTCGCCGGAGCCACCCTCGCGATGGTGACGCACTCCGAGGAGGTCGCGCAGCACGCGTCGCGCATCGTGCGCCTGGCGGACGGCGTGATCGTGTCCGACGAGCCGATCGAGCGGCCAATCGCCGTTGGAGCCCGATGACGGCTGCGCTCGAGCACTGGCGGATCGCGACCGCAGCCTTGAAGGCGAACTGGTTCCGCGCCATTCTGACGGCGCTCGGCGTCGTCATCGGAGTGGCATCGCTGATCGCGGTGACCGCCGTCAGCGCCGGTGCATCGGCCGATGTCGCAGCGAGCATCCGGCGGCTCGGCGCCAACGTCGTCGGAGTCGACGGCGAGTACATCAGCGTCGGCACGCGCCAGTCGGCGACCGACCGCACGATCACGCCGGGGGACGTGGCCGAGATTGCAAAGCTCCCGATGATCAGCCTCGCCGCACCGCATCAGGATGTCGAGAGCCTGGTCGTCTCGGCCGGCCGGTTCCGCACCAACACCTGGCTCGTCGGCATGACGCCGACCTACGCCCAGATCTACAACCAGCGCATCGCACGAGGCCGCGCGATTACGGAAAACGACATCAGCTTCGGCCGCGATGTGATCGTGCTCGGCCTCGTTCCCGCGGCGAGACTCTTCCCCGGTCGGGACCCGATCGGCGGAACCGTCCGCGTGGGGAGCCACGAGTTCGAGGTGATCGGCATCCAGGCCCGCCGCGGCCAGCTCGCCGACGAGAACCTGGACAACCGGATCTTCCTGCCCCTCCCGATCGTCACGCGCGTGCTGCTTGGCGGCCTGAACACGGTGCACATGGCCGTGCGCGTCACGAGCGAGTCGGAGATCGAGACGGCACAGGATGCAATGAGCGAGATCCTGATCCGCAGGCACGCGCTGCCGGCCGGCTACCCGGAGGACTTCTCGACCCAGGACCAGGCGAGCGTCCTGAAGGAGGCGCAGAGCGCGACGACGACGTTCAAGGCGCTCACGTTCGCGCTCGGCGGCATTGCCCTGCTCGTCGGCGGGATCGGGATCATGAACATGATGCTCGTCTCGGTCCACGAGCGAACTCGCGAGATCGGCATTCGCAAGTCGGTCGGCGCCAGCCCGAGGGTGGTGCAGGCGCAGTTCCTGATCGAGGCCATCGTGCTGAGCACGCTCGGTGGCATCGCCGGCGTGCTCGCGGGCATCGGCGCCGTGTACCTGATCGGCACGATCGCCGGCTGGCAGACGCTGATCGGCGTGCCGTCGCTTGTGATCGCATTCGCGGTCGCGCTCGCAATCGGCCTCATCTTCGGCTACTACCCGGCGCGGCGCGCGTCTCGGCTCGACCCGATCGCAGCGCTCCGCTACGAGTGACGGAGGCGATCCGATTGGCCAAGGCGATCTCCCCCGCGGACGTGAGCTCCGAGGCTGCGCTGCTCTCGATCGACGAGATCACCGCGTTTCTCCAGGACCACCTGGGGCAACGGATGACCGCGTACCTGGCCGGGGTCAGCGACCCCAAGATGGTGGCACGCTGGATCGCGCGCCAGAACGTTCCCCGCGACGAGGCGCAGATGCGGCTCCGCGAGGGGTACCAGGCTGCGCGGCTGCTCGTCGACGCCTACGGGGACGAGACGGCGAAGGCGTGGCTGTTCGGATCCAACGTGGAGCTCGGCGACCAGGCCCCTGCCTACATGCTGCGCCAGGCGCACGCCTGGGAGGATCTCCGCGCGATCGTGCCGGCGGCGCGCGCGTTCGCGCGGGCCTCGCCGGGCACCTCCGCGCCTCCTCTCCACGGCTAGGACAAGGTCGTTCGCGGCAGCGCGAGCCAGACATCGGTGCCGCCGCCGGCGAGGTTCGCGGCGCGCGCGCTCCCACCGTGTGCCTCTGCAATCGTGCGCACGATCGACAGGCCGAGCCCCGATCCGGCGCGCGAGCGGCCCTGGTCCGGACGGGCGAAACGCGTGAAAGCCTCGCCGATGAAGTCGGCCGGGAAGCCCCCGCCCGCGTCGCGCACATGCAGCTCGACGATCCCATCGAGACCGACCGCGACCAGCCGCACCTCCCCCTCACCGTGCCGTAGCGCGTTCTCGACGAGGTTCCCGAGCGCCTGCTCGAGGCGCATCCGATCACCTCGCAGCTCGAGCCCCGGAGGCGACGACGCGGAGATCGGCCGTCCGGCCTCGGTGGCCCGCCACTCGAAGCGGGTCACCGTCGAGGCGAGCAGCTCGGCGGCGTCGAGGTCCTCGAGCCGCAGCTCGAGATGTCCGCGGTCAGAACGCGCGATCAGCAGCAACGCCTCTGCAAGCTGCGTGAGCCGGTCGACCTCCTCGGAGGAGCGACGGAGCGCGTGCCTCAGCTGTTCCTCGCCCTCGCCGTGGCGCAACGCGAGCTCGAGCTCGGTGCGCAAGAGCGCGAGCGGGGTCCGCAGCTCGTGGCCGGCATCGGCGACGAAGTTGCGCTCGCGCTCGAGCGCGGTCTCGAGCCGCGCGAGCATCGCGTTCAGCGTCTCGCCGAGCCTCTCGACCTCATCGCGCGTCTGCGGGACGGGCAGCCGCTCGCCCGGCCGCTCGGCCGAGATCGCGGCGGCGCGACGGCGCATCCTCTCGACGGGCCGCAGCGAGAGACCCGCGAGCAGATAGCCGGCGAGCGTGGCGAGAAGCAGTGTGATCGGACCGGCGATCAGCAGCTCGTCGCGCAGGCTGCGCAGCGTCTCGGCACGATCCTCGCGAGTGATCCCGACCACGAGCACGATCCTCCGCCCACCGTTCGTCACCCGACTGGCGAAAATACGCGACGGCTCGTCAAGGCCGGGAACCGATTCGCGATCGGTGAAGATCGCGCCCCTGAGCGCTCTCTCGAGCTCGGCTGGGCTGAGCAGAGACGCCTCCCCGAGCGGCTGGGTCGCATCGATCACACGACCGCGGGCGTCGAGCAGCTGGGCGTAGGTCTCGCCCGTCTCGACGAACCGGCTCCGACGCTCGGCGGCGAGCGGCGTCCCCGGCTGACCTGCGATCACGGCGAGGTCGTTCGCGCGAAGCCGAAGCTGGCGATCGAGCGCCAGCGAGAGGTGCGACCCGAGGCGGATGTAGAGGATCGACCCGGAGAGCACGAGCACGACCGCCATCGCGACCGCGAACGCCGCAGACACGCGCAGTCGGATCGGCAGCCGTGTCACAGGCCGCCGTCCGCGCGCAGCCGGTACCCGGCTCCCCGGACGGTCTCCAGCGAGTGGCGGCCGAATGGCTCGTCGATCTTGCTGCGCAGATGCCGGATATAGACGTCGATCACGTTCGACCGGTTCTCGTAGGCGAAGTCCCATGCGTGCTCTAGCAGGTGCAGGCGCGAGAGCACCTCGTCGGGTCGCCGCATGAAGGTCTCGAGCAGCGCGAACTCCTTCGTCGAGAGCGTGATCGCGTGCGGGCCACGCGAGACCCTTCGAGTGGCCGGGTCGAGACGGAGATCGCCGACCTCGAGCACGCTCGGGCGCTCTAGCTCTCCGCGTCGTGCGAGCGCCCGCAGACGCGCGAGAAGCTCCGCGAAGGCGAACGGCTTGACGAGGTAGTCGTCGGCACCGGAGTCGAGGCCCGCGACCCGATCATCGACCGAGTCGCGCGCCGTGAGCATCAGCACAGGCGCTCTCACACCCTTCGCGCGGATCTGCCGGCAGGCCTCGAAGCCGTCGATGCCGTGCAGCATGACATCGAGCACGATCGCGTCGTAGTCGACCGCGGCGACCATCCAGAGCGCGTCCTCGCCGCTCGAAGCCACGTCGACCGCGAGGCCTTCCTTGAGCAGGCCGTGGCGGATCAGGCTCGCCATCTGCAGCTCATCCTCGACCACCAGCACACGCATCTCGCGATTCTCCCAGTCTCGGAGCAGTGCGCCCCTCATCTACCATTCATCTTGGCCCCCTAGCGTGGTGACGTCCAGCTGGGAGGATGGGTGGCGGTTTCACAGAACACCAGTCGGCCCGTCCCCGGGGCACTCCGAGCATGACGCTTGTCGTCGAGGCGCACGGGATCGCGAAGCGCTTCGGACAGCTGCTCGCGGTCGAGGATCTGACCGTCGAAGTACAGGCGGGCGACGTGCTCGGCATCCTCGGTCCGAACGGCGCCGGGAAGACCACCGCGGTCCGCGTGCTCACGACCATCCTGAAGCCGAGCCGCGGGACGTTCTCCGTGGCGGGGATCCCCCACTCGCGCCCTGACGAGATCCGTCGGCGGATCGGCGTCCTGCCTGAGAGCGCGGGCTATCCGGGCGTCCAGACGGGCGAGCAGTATCTGCAGTACCACGCTCGCCTCTACGGCCGCTCCCGCGCACACGCCAGGGCATCCGCCCGCTCGCTGCTCGACGAGGTCGGCCTGCTCGACCGCAGCCGATCGCCGATCGCCACCTACAGCCGGGGGATGCGGCAGCGGCTCGGAATCGCGCGAGCGCTCGTCAACGAGCCTGCCGTGGTCTTCCTCGACGAGCCCACGCTCGGACTCGATCCCGCGGGGCAGAAGCAGGTGCTGGGGAACGTCCGGGCAATCGCCCGGGAGCGCGGCGCGGCCGTGCTCCTGAGCACACACCTCCTGCACGAGGTCGAGCAGAGCTGCTCGCACGTGCTGATTCTGAACCGCGGCCGCAACGTCGCCGTCGGCACCGTCTCGGACGTCATCAGCCGAGCTGCCGCTCCGCGCCGGGCGCGGCTGCAGGTCGGTCCGGAGGACGCAGACCGCGCCGTCAGCACGCTCGCCTCTGTCCGTGAGGTAGAACTCGTCGAGCACGCCGAGGGGCAGCCGGGCTCGCTGACCGTCCGCTTCGGAGCACGCAACGGCGAGCAGGGGTCCTCCCCGAACGACGCGGTCCGCGCGCTCGTCGACGCCGGGATTGCCCTGCTGTCGTTCGAGCTCGACGGTGCCCGACTCGGCGACGCCTTCCTCGAGATGACCGAGGCCACCTGAGATGTCGGCGGCCCAGGCAGACGGCAAGCCGCGCAGGGCTCCGTCGTGGCCGATCGTGCTGGAACGGGAGCTGCGCGACCTCTGGACGGGCGGGCGCGCGCTCGTGCTGTGCCTCGCCTTCAGCCTGCTGCTCAGTGCGATCGCCTACCTCGTCGCGACCAACACCGACCTGAACTTCCTCGAGCAGCGAGAGTCGGTCGGGCTGACCCTGCAGGTCTCGGTCGCGGTCGGCTCGCTGCTCGCTCTGCTCGTCGCGGGCGACGCGATCAGCGGCGAGCGCGAGCGGGGCACGCTCGAGACCCTGCTCCTGACCCCGCTCTCCCGTCGCCAGCTCGTGGTCGGCAAGCTGCTGGCAGCGCTCTCGCTGTGGCTCGCGGCATTCGCGGTGACGGCGCCGTACGTGTGGAAGCTCGGTCGGGGCGTCGGGATCGTCGTCGACGCCCTCGCCGTCGGCTTCGTGGTCGGAACGCTGCTCGCGGTCTTCCTCGCGTCGCTCGGCATGCTGATCAGCCTGTTCAGCGGCTCCAACCGGTTCACGCTCTCGCTCAGCCTGTTCGTGCTGCTGGCGCTGTTCGCGCCCTCTCAGCTGCCATCGAGCGCCGAGAAGGGCTGGGCCGGGGAGCTGCTCGTGCGGATCAACCCGGTCACCGCCGGCGAGCACTTCATCGGCAGGATCGTCGTGAACGGCCACTCCTGGAGCGAGGACATCTCCTGGCTCGTCGCGCCGGTCGTCGCGGCGGTGCTCTTCGCAGTCCTGGCGCCGCTCGTCGCGGGGCGCTTTCTGCAACTTCGAGGCGGCGTCGAGGGATGACCGCTCGACGCGCCGCGCTGCACGCGCTCGTCGCCACCGCCGCGGCGCTCTCGATCGCGGTCGATGTGCACGCCGCGGCCAGGCTGGCGGGACTCTCCACGACCGTCGATCGAGCCCGCATCTCGACCGAGCTCGGTCGCGCGTTCGTCTTCCGCTCAACAGTCGCGAACCAGGGCTCGACGCCGGCAACCGGCCTGATCGCCCACCTCACCATCGTCAGCCTCTCGGGCGGCGTCTACGTCGACCCCGAAGACTGGTCGACGCGCCGAACCCGCTATCTGGGCCCGC
>JANLRV010000190.1:0-30544 GCA_031361905.1 Actinomycetes bacterium | reverse complement strand
GCGAGATCGAGCGTGTAGATCTGCTTGTTCTTGAGCAGCTCGGGAACCTGGTTCGAGGAAATTCGCTGCGCGAGCCCCTCGACCACAGCCGTCTTGCCGACGCCGGGCTCGCCGATCAGCACCGGGTTGTTCTTGGTGCGTCGCGAGAGGATCTGCATCACGCGCTCGATCTCGTTCTGGCGGCCGACGACGGGGTCGAGCTTGCCCTCGGCCGCGAGCTTCGTGAGGTTCCGTCCGAACTGGTCGAGCAGCTTCGACGACTTCTTCGGGTCACCAGCAGGCGCGCCGGTCGCAGCAGGCTGGCCACCGGATGCCGCACCGGAGCCAGAGCGTCGCCCCGGTCCCGAGAGCATGCGGATGATCTCGGTGCGGATCTTCTCGGCGTCGGCGTCGAAGTCGATCAGGATGCGCGCGGCAACGCCCTCGTTCTCACGCACGAGGCCGAGCAGGATGTGCTCGGTGCCGATGTAGTTGTGACCCAGCGAGAGGGCCTCGCGCAGCGCGAGCTCGAGCACCTTCTTCGCGCGCGGCGTGAAGGGGATCTGACCCGTCGTCATCTCGTCGCCCTGACCGACGATGCGCGAGACCTGGTTGCGCACCTCGTCAACGGTGATGTCGAGCGAGTCGAGGACGCGGGCGGCGAGCCCTTCCTCTTCGCGAAGCAGACCGAGCAGGATATGCTCGGTGCCGATGTAGTTGTGCTTGAGCGCGCGGGCCTCGTCCTGGGCAAGGACGACGACCTGGCGGGCTCGTTCCGTGAAGCGTTCAAACATGAGGCATCTCTCCGAGGTCGGCCCCGTCAGGGCGGCGAGGCGGCCTATTTCGCACCTTACCAGAGGGGTTCTGAGACCTCCTGCCGGCGTGCGGTGATGAGTTCTTCGACGTCTCCGGACGTGCCGGAGTTGGCGAGGTCGACAAACCTGGGAACGTCGAGGCCCGACCGCGTATGCCCGCCGGCTTTCGGCCTCATCCGACGCGATAGTGATAGCCGTAGACCGGCCTGAACCCGAGCGACGCGTAGAGCGCGATCGCCGCCTCGTTGCGTGCATCCACCTCGAGAAACGCCGAGCGCGCCCCGCCCGCATGCCCGAACCCGAGCAGAGCGGCCGAGACCGCGCGACCGAGGCCCCCGCGGCGCAACGCCGGAAGCGTCGCGATGCAGCTCAGGTAGAGCCACTCGTCGGCAATCCGCGCGTACCCCGTCGCGGCAGGCGCGCCCGCGACCGCGGCGAGCGCGAAGCGCCGCTCGTCGGCTCCGGTCGTCAGCACGTGCGCGGCGGCCGCATCCTGCGCGATCGGCCAGCGCCGCTCCGCCTGGCGGAACGTCTCGAGCCAGGGCTGATCGAGCCGGCTGCCCAGCTCGACCGCGTGCGGCGGGGCATCGATCCGGCGCATCGCCTCGGCGATGTCGCACGCGAGCACCGCAGACGGGTGCTCGAGCGCGTACCCGCGCCGTGCGAGGCGCTCGTCCAGATCCGGGGGATCGGCGACGGGGCTGAGGTGGAAGACCGCCCGCAGTCCGCGCGCGCGATAGGCACGCTCGGCCTCGTCGATTGCCGCCTCGGCATCGCCGTCGAGCGAGCGGGCGCGCACGGAGTTCGCACGAAACGTGAACCCGCCGGCGTAGCGCAGCGTCCAGCCGCCGTGGAGCTCCTCGTCGGCTGCGGGCCAGCAGCGCGCAGCGAGCTCGTCGAGCTCGGCGATCAGCTCCTGCTTCACGGGTAGAGCTGGCGCCAGGCGTCCCAGAACCGCCCGGCGCGAGAGACGATCTGACGGGAGCCCGTGATCGTGACGCCGTGCCGGTAGGCGTACGCCTCGGTCTGATCGCTCGTCTGGAAGTCGACCGTGATCTCGCACGGAGAGCCTGGGTCGTACGGCGCGACGCGGCTCGGGCTCGCGAGCGCCTCCCGCGCGCCCGCCTCGATCAGCTCGCGTGCGCGCACCGGCGTCTTGTGGCGTGCGCTGAACCGCCCGATGCTCTGCTTCACCTCGACCGTGACGAGGCCGTCGCCGAGCAGCGCCGTGCCCTCCGCGCAGGCGGCGCGGTCGCCGGTCACGAGCACGACCGGGCAGCCCCAGTTGCCGCAGAGGGCGGCGTTGATGCCGGTCTCGCCGACCTCGCGGCCGTTGAAGCGGAGCGCGTGCCAATTCGTCGAGCTGACCGTGTGGTTGAGGCCGCCGTCGGCGGCACCCGCCATCGCGTGCATGCCGACGAAGAGGGCCGCGTCGCAGCCCTGCTCGAGCGGCTCGACATACTCGGTCCACTCGCCCTGCACGACGAACTCGCAATCCGGATCGAGTAGGTCGGGCATCAGCGAGTTGAACGACCAATCGCCTCCCGCGCCGTGGCAGTCCAGCACGATGATCTCGGTCGCGCCGGCGGCCTTCGCTCCGCGCACTGCGGCGTTGATCTCCTCGGTATAGAGGATCCGGCCCTCGCGGTAGTGCTCCTCGCCGCCCGTGACCTGCTGCCACCGGGTGATCCCGGCGACGCCCTCCATGTCGCAGAAGATCATCACCTTCACGACGTGGCCTGGCTCTCGCGCAGCGCCGGGAAGAGCACGACGTCGCGGATCGACGGGCGGCCGGTCGCGAGCATCGCGATGCGGTCGATGCCGACCCCGACCCCGCCGGTGGGGGGCATCCCGAAGCGCAGCGCCTCGACGTAGTCGAGGTCGAGCGGATGGGCGTCCTTGTCGCCTGCGGCCTCCATCTCGCCCTGCTCGCGGAAGCGCTGGAGCTGCACCTCCGGATCGTTCAGCTCGGTGTAGCCGTTCGCGAACTCCATGCCCGCGCAGAACGCCTCGAAGCGCTCGACGATCTGCGGGTTCGACGCCATCGGGCGAGCGAGCGGCGAGAGCTCGACGGGATAGTCGATGAGAAACACCGGCTCGACGATCGCGGGCTCGACGAAATGGCTGAGCGCGCGGTCGACGAGCTTCGCCCAGGTCTTGTCGCCCTTGGCGGCCGCGGCTCCCTTGGCGACGAGCTCGCCGCGCAGCCGGTCGACGTCGCGGTCGGCCATCACGTCGATGCCGCACCGGTCGAGGATCGCCTGCGCGAGCGGGACGCGCTTCCAGGGCGGCGCGCAGTCGATCTCGCGGCCGTCGAACGTGATCGTCGTGGTTCCCAGCGCTGCCTCGAAGGCCGCCGAGACGAATCCCTCGGTGCGCGCCATCGCGCCGTCGTAGTCGGCGTAGGCCTCGTACCACTCGACCATCGTGAACTCGGGGTTGTGCTTGAACGACACGCCCTCGTTGCGGAAGTCCTTGCCGAGCTCGTAGACGCGCTCGAGCCCGCCGACGATCAGGCGCTTGAGGTACAGCTCGGTCGCGATGCGCAGGTACAGCGTGCGATCGAGCTCGTTGTGGTGCGTCGTGAACGGGCGCGCGCTCGCGCCGCCGTAGAGCGGTTGCAGCACCGGCGTCTCGACCTCGAGGAAGCCGCTCTCGTCGAGATACCGGCGCCCGCCCGCGATCAGCTTCGCGCGCACCTCGAAATCCCGGCGGATCTCGGGATTGACCATCAGGTCGAGGTAGCGCTGGCGGTAGCGCGCCTCGACGTCGGAGAGCCCGTGGTGGAGGTCGGGAAGCGGGCGCTCGCAGGGTGCGAGGAGCTCGCACGCCGTCAGCCGCAACGACAGCTCGCCTCGCCGGCTGACGATCGCCTCGCCCTCGCAGCCGATCAGATCGCCGAGCTTGACGTCGCTGACGACCGCGTAGGCCTGCTCGCCCATGCCGTCGATCGACGCGAGCAGCTGGATTCGGCCGCTGCGATCGACGAGGTCGAGGAACGCGGCCTTGCCCTGCCCGCGGCGGCCGAGCACACGGCCCGCGAGACGGTAGGTCTGGCCGCTCTCCGAGCCCGCCTCGAGGACACCGTGGAGGTCGCGAACGCGTGCGATCTCGGTCCGCCCGTCGAAGCGATGGGCGAGCGCGGAGATCTCCCGCGTCACTGGGGCTTGGAGATCGAGACGACCTTGAGCGTGAGCGTCCCGGCCGGGACCATCACCTCGAACGTCTCACCCTTCTTGCGACCCATCAGCGCGCGGCCGACCGGCGACTCGTTCGAGAGACGCCCATTCGTCGGGTCGGCCTCGGCCGAGCCGACGAGCTGGTACTCCATGTCCTTCTTGCGGGTGATGTCCTTGACCTTGACCCGCAGACCGACGGCGACCGCGTCGGCCGACGCCTCGGTCGGATCGATGATGCGCGCTGCGCGCAGGCGCTCCTCGAGCTTCGCGATCTCCTTCTCGATCATCGCCTGCTCGTTCTTGGCGTCGTCGAACTCGGAGTTCTCGCTGATGTCGCCGAACTCGCGCGCGACTCGAATGCGCTCGGCGACCTCCAGCCGCTTCACATCCTGCAGGTGCGCGAGCTCCTCCTTGAGCTTCTCGTACCCCTCCTGCGTAAGCAGAACGTCTCGCTCCACCGCGTGCCTCCAACCTCAGCCGACCACGACGCGGACCCGCGCGTGGGGAATCGCAATTCGGGCGCACAGAGCTAGCCGCTCCCGGCACCACACGAGGCCAGCGTACACTGGGTGGTCGATGCAGTCCACCGCTCACGCACCGAGCATCGACCTCACGGAGCCGTTCTCGATCGGCTCGGTCGAGATCTCGAGCCGCGTCATCCTGGCGCCGATGGCGGGCGTCAGCGTGCAGGCGTTCCGACGCCAGGGTCGCCGCTTCGGCGCAGGGCTCGTGTGCTCCGAGATGGTCTCGGCGTGCGGCTTGTCGTACGGCAACGAGCGCACGCTCGGCTACCTGCGGATCGCGCGCGACGAGCACCCGCTCGCGGTGCAGGTGTTCGGGTCCGATCCACCGGTCGTCGCCGAGGCCGCGCGCATGTGCGAGGCCGCCGGGGCCGACATCATCGACATCAACTTCGGCTGTCCCGTCCGCAAGGTCACGAAGACCGGAGCCGGCGCGTCCGCGCTCTCCGACTTCCCGATCGCCGAGGCGATCACCCAGGCCGTCGCCGATGCCGTCTCGATCCCCGTGACCGTCAAGCTCAGGCGCGGCATCGAGAACGGCTCGCGCGCCTGTCTCGGACTCGCGCCGCGACTCGTCGAGGCCGGCGCACAGGCGATCACCCTGCACCCGCGCTCCGCCAAGCAGATGTACACGGGCCACGCGGATCACGCGCTCACCGCCGAGCTCGTGGAGCTCGTCGACGTGCCGGTGATGGCGTCGGGCGACATCACGAGCCGCGCGCGGGCGCAGGCCGTGCTCGCGTCGACCGGGGCTGCGGCCGTGATGGTCGCGCGCGGCTCCCAGGGGAATCCCTGGCTGCTCGCCGAGATGGTCGACGGCATCGTGCGGCGGCCGTCGGACGCGGAGCTCGTCTGCGAGCTCGTGCGCTTCGTGCGCGAGGTCTCGCGCGAGATGACGCCGGAGCGAGCGTGCGGGTGGCTGCGCAAGTTCTATGGCTGGTACCTGCGCGGCGGGCGGCTCGGCAGCTCGATGCGCTCGAAGCTCGCAACGGCGACAAGCGTCGCCGAGGTCGAGCGCCTGCTGCTGGAGGCGTGCCCCGAGGCGCTCCCGCTGATCGCCGCTGCGGAGCGCGAGATCGCCTCGCTCGGGAACATCGAGGACGACAGCCTGCTCGACCTGCCGATCTCGATCTACTCGGGCGGCTAGCGCGGCCGACGCCGCTGCCGGCCAATTCCGGTGCCTGGCACTTTTATTGGCGATTGCCGAGCGGCGCCAGCCGCGATCGCCCTTTCCAAGCCGATGTCAACGATCGGTGCCTGGCGCTTTTGTTGGCGAGCTCTCCAAGAGTCCCGGCAGCGGGCCTCGGCTGCGAGCTGATCTAGATCGTTGTCCGCGGGCCGATGCCGGTGCGCGCCAATTCCGGTGCCTGGCACTTTTATTGGCGGTTGCCGAGCGGCGCCAGCCGCGATCGCCCTTTCCAAGCCACTGTCAAAGATCGGTGCCTGGCACTTTTATTGGCGAGCTCGCCAAGAGTCCCGGCAGCGGGCGAGCTCATCTAGCCCTTCAGCGGCTGACGCGCCCACCCACCTACGGTAGATTCGCGGGAACGCAGGGGGAGCAGCAGTGAGACGGTGCAAGCGTCGGCCGGCGGTGGTGGGGATGTTCGCGGCTGCCTGGGCGCTCGCCCTGCCGACCGCGGTTCCGTCGGTCCCCGTCACGATCGACTTCGAGTCCCTCCCCGTGGGCACCGCGATCACGAGCCAGTATGCAAATGTCGGCGGCGCCGGCCAGGGTCTCGTCTTCGGGCCGCTGCCGGGCGGTGGCGGCGCCACCTACGCGCCGGTGATCCGGCAGCCGGGCGGCGGCCAGCCCTCCTCGGGAGCGCAGGTCGCAGAGATCTCGACCTGTCCCGGCTGCGAGCTCTTCACGCCGCGGGCGACCGCCACGTTCGCTCAGCCTCAATCCCAGGTGTCCGTCGCCGTCGGCTATCTCGGGTCGCACCTCTTCTGCACGGGCGTCATCAACCCGAACGGGAACGGCTGCGCGGACGTGACCCTGCGCGGCTTCGATGCGAGCGGCGCGATCGTCGCGACCTCGCCGACGGTCGAGCTGGAGCGCGGCTCGGGCGTGCGCGCCCGGATCGGGGTGACGACGCCGGGCGCGACGATCGTCGGCATCGAGATCACTGCGCGCAAGGACATCGACGCGAACAAGGTGATCGGGATCGACGATCTCACGTTCGGGACGCCCGCAGCTCCCGCCGCGGCCGACTTCGCACTCTCGTCCTCAACGCAGCTCGCCACCATCGAGCAGGGCGGAAGCGCCACTATCCCGGTGGCGATCGCCCGCCTCGGCGGCTCGACTGGCGGGATCACGCTCGCCGCCGCGACACCGCCTGGCATCCACGGCACGCTCGCGCCGAATCCGGTGGATGGAACGGCGACCAGCTTGACGATCACGGCCGATGCGAGCGCCGCGCCCACGGGCGCGACCCCCATCACGGTGATCGTGACCGGCACGCCGCTCGCACCCTCTGCCGGAGCGTCGCCGCGCACGCTCCAGGTCCAGCTCGCGGTCAAGGCCGCATGCAAGCGCGTCGCCACCGTCGCCGAGCTCGTCGCGGCACTCGCCGTGCCCTACCCGTGCATCGCCGTCGCGGACGACGCGCGGCTCGACATCGCCCAGGCACCGGGCGATCCGCGCGTCGCCGACGCGATGCTCCACGTGCCCGACGGCGTCACGCTCAGGGGCGGCCGGTCGTCGACGGTCGACGGCGGAATGCTCTTCATGTCGCACCGCGTTGAGGGCAGGAACGCGATGCTCGATCTCGGCTCGAACACGCGCATCAGCGGCCTGCGGCTCCGCGGATACGTCGCCTCGGACACGACCGACGCCAAGGACGGGACCGACGCCATCCGTGTCCGGACAGTCGACGGCGTGACGATCGACGGCAACGAGATCAGCGCATGGCCGAACGCGGCTGTCGAGGTCGTCGAGGTGCCGACCCGCCCGAAGACCGCGGTCGGGGTCCATGTGACCGGCAACTTCATCCACCACAACGTCCAGTGCGGATCGGGCTACGGCGTCGTGATCAGCGAGCTCGGGTACGCCCTGATCGATCGCAACGTGTTCGCGTTCAACCGTCACGACGTCGCCGACGACGGGAAGCCCGGCACCGGCTACGTGGCGACTCTGAACTTCCTGCTCGCCGGCGGCCCAACCTGCCACGGGTTCTACAACCAGCACTTCGACATGCACGGAACGCCGGCGGACACGAGCGGCGGCTCGCACGATGGCGGCGACGCGGGCGAGTACGTCTCGATCACGCGGAACGCGATCCACGGCGCGCAGAGCTACGCCTTCCTCGGTCACTTGACCCGCCCCGCCTTCGAGCTGCGAGGCACGCCCGCGGAGCGCGCCGTGTTCGTCGACAACGCGGTCGCTCACGACGGCGAGTACGCCGCGCTCCGAATCAAAGGCGTGAAGGTCCCCGGGCCGGGGTTCTCCACGCCGGATCGGGTCCACGGCTACCTGAAGCAGGCCAAGAAGCTCGTGGTCCACGGGAACCGCTACGGCGTAGACACATCAGGCGAGCTCGCGGTCGGCGACTTCGACGGAGACGGCCACGCCGATGTCTTCCAGGCGACTGGCGCGCTCTGGGCCTACGCCCCCTCGGGTAGCCGCGAGTGGCGATTCCTCAACGACTCGAACCTCCCCCTCGGGCGCCTCGGCTTCGGCGACTTCAACGGCGACGGCAAGACCGACGTCTTCGCGCAGTCCCGCGCCCGCTGGCTCGTCTCGCTGGGCGGCTCCTCCGAGTGGCGACCCCTCCCGGCCGGCTCGTCGATCCCGTCGTCGTCCTACCGCTTCGGCGACTTCGATGGGGATCGCAAGACCGACGTGTTCCGGGCGAACGGGACGAGGTTCTGGCTCTCGAGCGGCGGCGCCGGCCCGTGGAAGCCGCTCGCGGCCTCGAGGCTGGCGATCGGCAAGCTCCGCTTCGGCGACTTCAACGGTGACGGGATGAATGACGTGTTCAGCCTCGCCAACGGAAACTGGTCCGTTTCCCTCGGCGGCGCGTCCGGCTGGCGCCGGCTGAACGGCCAGATCTCGGCGAATCTGAGCGAGCTCAGGTTCGCCGACTTCAACGGCGATCGCCGCACCGACGTCGCCCGCAGCCGGAACGGCAAGTGGCAGGTGTCGTGGAGCGGTGCCACGGTCTGGCGCCCGCTCCAGACCCGGTCTGTTCCCGCGCTCGAGGGCGCACTTCTCGGGAACTTCAGCGGCAACTCGAGGGCGGACGTGCTGATGATCGCCGAGCGTCGCCCCGCCCCTCTGCCACCAAGGCTCTTCCCGCGCTGGCGCATCTCGAGCGGTGGGACAGGCCCGCTCGTGGGGTGGACACGAAACGACATGCGCTAGCGACCATCGCCAAGATCGGTGCTTGGCACCGTGATTGGCAGCTACGAGCCGAGCGCCGCCGTGATCTCGCCGATCACGGCGAGCGACTCGTCCCTCAGATCGTCATCGCCGGGACTGGGCCACGCGCTCGCAAGCGCGATCACGACGTCGGCCACCGGGTCGACCCAGAGAAACTGCCCGAAGACCCCGCGGCCGGTGAACGCCGGCTCGGCGGGATCAGGCCTCCACCACTGGTAGCCATAGCCATCCCCGCTCTCGGTGAGCGGCCCGGAGGTCGCCTCCTCGAGCCAACCGGCAGGAAGCAGCCCGCCGTCGTCGAGCATCAGCCGCCCGAGCCTCGCGTAGTCGCGCAGGCGCGCACAGAGCCCCGCGTACCCAGGCTCGACGCCTCCTCCTCCCGGCGCGTCGATCAGCCAGCGCGCGTCGGCCTCCATCCCGAATGGCCGCCAGAGACGATCCGAGAGCGCCTCCGAGAGGGTCGTGCCGCAGACCTCGCGCACGAGCAGGCCGAGCGCGAACGTGTCCGATCCCGCGTAGTTGAATACGGTGCCGGGCTCGTGCTCGCGCACGAGCGAGCGCACGTAGCCCAGCTGATCGTGCTCGTGCAGCGCCATCGAGCCGAACCAGAACGGCCGCGCGTCGCCGGCGTCGTCCTCATAGTCCTCGAGGAAGCGGACGCCGGAGGTCATGCGCAGCGCGTGTCGCACCTTAACCCCGTCGAATGCGCTCCCGCGGAGCGCCGCGACGCGCGCTCCGAGGTCGTCGTCGAGCGTCACGAGGCCGTCGCGGATCAGCGTGGCAATCAGCGTCGAGACGACGGACTTCGCCAGCGAGAACGAGGGCAGCAGATCCTCGGCCGAGGTGCCCAGGGCGTAGCTCTCGTGGACGAGCGCGTCACCCTGCAGCACGACGATCCCCATCGCGTGCTCGGGAAGCGCCGGTGCGCGAAGCCGGCCGGGCGTGCGCGAGAGCTCGCGGACGTGGTCCCCGCGGGCGACGAGACGCGACTCGTAGATCTCGTGCATGTGCCGGAACGAGGCCGGCATCAGCGCGGGATCGAACATCGTCAGGCGATCGCCGACCACCTCCGAGCTCACGGCGTGTTGCGCTCCCAGAGCAAGCGGAGGCCCTCCAGCGTGAGGTCGGGCGCGAGGTGCTGCAGGGTCTCGGCGTGCGGGAAGATCAGGCCCGAGAGCCCCCCGGTTGCCACGACCGTCGGCGCGCCGCCGAGCTCGGCGACCATGCGCCGGACGATCCCGTCGACCTGGCCCGCGAAGCCGTAGAGCACGCCGCTCTGCAGGGCGTGCACGGTGTTCTTGCCGATCACGGTCGGCGGGACGGTGAACTCGACGCTCGAGAGGCGCGCGGCGCGCGCGAACAGCGCCTCCATCGAGATCGCGATGCCCGGCGCGAGCACGCCACCCACGTAGGCGCCGTCCGCCGAGACGGCGTCGAAGTTCGTGGACGTGCCGAAGTCGACCGAGATGCACGGACCGCCGTACCGCTCGATCGCCGCGATCGCGTTGACGATGCGATCCGGACCGACCTCGTGCGGGTTGTCCATGCGGATCGGCATCCCGCTCTTGAGCCCCGGCCCGACGGGCATCGTCGGCACGCGCAGCACGCCCTCTCCGACGCCCGTCCAGGCCTTCGTCAAGGACGGGACCGTAGTCGAGACGATCAGCCCGGTGATCGCCTCGGCGTCGATCGCGGCAAGCGACAGCAGCCCGTCGACGCGCGTCGCGATGTCATCGGCGGTCAGCTCCCGCCGCGTCGCGATGCGCCAGGTCGTGACGAGCTCGAGCCCCGACCAGAGACCGAGGACCGTCTGCGTGTTGCCAACGTCGACTGCCAGGAGCATCGGACGGCTAGCGTCCCGTCTCGGAAGTTCGCTGCCGGAGTCGGTGCCGGCTGCCGAGACGGGGCACTAGATGGTTGGCATCAACCATCTAGCCCGCGAACTCGGGCGGTACCGACGACACGCTGCCGTCCTCGGGCTTCAGCTCCTCGACCGTGACGTCCTGCGTCGTGTGGATCTCCGTGCGCGGGATGATGCGCGTCGGGCGGTTCTTGTCCCAGACCCAGACGTCCTCCATCTTGACGTGGATCATCGGGTACGACGGCTGGTGCTCGATCCGGAGATCGAGCTGGTTGCAGAGGTACGTCGCCTCCTGCGTGAGCACGCAGTAGCGAAACAGCCCGTAGACGGTCGCGTACTCCTTCTTCAGGCGCAGCTCCGCTTCGGCGTCGTACTCTTCGAGTTCTTCGATGTTCGACATTAGGTGACGTATCGTACGACCTTCTGCCCGGCAGCGGCTGCGAGCAGATCGGACACGGCCCGTCCATCCGGAAGGCGCAGCTCCACCGCGAGCTCGGCCAGCGGATCGAGCACGAAGCGCCGCTCGTGCAGCCGCGGATGCGGCACGTGCAGCCCGGGCTCGTCGATCACGCGATCCCCGTAGAGCAGCAGATCGAGGTCGCAGGTGCGCGGACCGTTCCGGACGCTGCGCGTGCGCCCGAGGCGCTCCTCGATGCCCTGCAGCTCGTGCAGCAGGGCGTGTGGGGCGAGCTCGGTGGCCAGCTCGGCGACGCAGTTGACGAAGTCGGGCTGCTCGGTGAAACCGACGGCGGCCGTCTCGTAGAGCGCCGAGCAGCGCATCACGCGCGTGCCCTCGATCTCATCGAGCTGCTCGATCGCGTCTGCGAGCGTCGCCGCGCGCTCACCGAGGTTCGCACCGAGCCCGACGTAGACGCGTTCCACACGCGAACCCTACCGGCGGACCGAGGAACGATCCTAGACCGCTTGCAGCTCTTCGAGACAGGCGATCGCGTCCGCGCGACTGTTCACGCCGAGCTTCCGCAGGATCGACTTGATGTGCCAGCGCACGGTCTCGACCGAGAGGAAGAGCTCGGTCGCGACTCCGACCGTGGAGGCCCCGCCGGCGAGCATCTTGAGAATCTCGAGCTGACGCGGCGTCAGGTGGTCGCGATCGGGCACGAGCGCCGCCAGCTCGCGGCGGCGATCCTCCCGGCGCACCTCGTCGACGAGCACCGTGGCGAGCTGTCGGGGCAGCGGCGCCTCGCCGCGGAAGAGCGCACGCAGCGCTCGCTCGAGCCCTTCGGGCGACTGGTCCTTGCCGAGCAGGCCGGACGCGCCGGCGCGCAGCGCGCGCAACACGATCTCGCGGTCGGGTGCCGGGCTGAGCACGACGACCTTGCTCTCGCTCGAGACCGCGTGGATGCGGGCGATCGAGGTGATCGAGTCGCCGTCGGCGAGCTCGACATCCAGCAGCACGACGTCGGGCAGATGCTCCTCGGAGAGGCGAACGGAGTCCTCGGTCGTGAGCGCGGTTCCCACCACGTCGAACGAGCGATCGTCGAGCACGGCGATCAGCCCGCGGCGGTACAGATCGCTGTCCTCGCACACGAGAATCGTGATGCGCGCTCGCTCGGAGCCAATGGCGGTGGCCGTCATGGACCGAGTGTCTGACGGTTCCGTCAGGAGCGCAAGCCCGGACTACCCGAGAGACGAGGAGGCGGCAGGCGCCTCGCGGCGCACCGTGACGGCGATATCGGCGAGCTCGAGGGCGATCGGCGCGTCCGGCTTGTGCACCGTGACCGCGACCGCGCTGAGCGGAAACCGCTCGAGCAGCGCATCGCAGAGGAAGGCTGCGAGCCGTTCGAGCAGGTCGAAGCGCTCCCGCGTCGCGAGCTCTGCAACGAGCCGCGCGATCTCTCCGTAGCTGACCGCATCTGCGAGCTCGTCGGTCTCGCAGGCCCGGTCGCTGCGCGGGATCGCCCGGACGTCGAAGAGGAATCGCTGCCCGTCGCGCCGCTCGTGCTCGTGGACGCCGTGGAACGCCCGCACCGCGAGTCCGCGGACCTCGACGACGAGCGGCTCGCCGGTCATGCGCGCTCGACGGAGAAGGCCCGCTCGACCGCGAGCGCGTCGGCGGTCTCGCGCACGTCGTGGACGCGCAGCAACGCGGCGCCGCGGCGAGCCGCGATGACCGCAGCGGCGACCGAGCCTGCAACGCGGTCGGACGGCGCGTCACGCCCGACGATCGTGCCGATCGAGCGCTTGCGCGAGACGCCGAGGTAGAGCGGCTGCCCGATCGCCACGAGCTCGGGGAGCCGCCGCATCAGCTCGACGTTGTGCTCGAGGGTCTTGCCGAATCCGATCCCCGGATCGAGGGCGATCTCGGACTGCTGCACGCCGCACGCGAGCGCGAACGCGAGCCGTTCCTCGAGAAACTGCGCGACCTCGCCCACGACGTCGTCGTAGCGCGGGTCGTGCTGCATCGTCTTCGGCGTCCCCAGCATGTGCATCAGGCAGAGCGCGGCGCCCGCCTCGGCGACGACCTCGCCGAGCTCGGGCTCGGCGCGCAGGGCCGTGACGTCGTTGATCATCACCGCACCTGCCGCGAGCGCCCTCCGCGCGACCTCGGCCTTCATCGTGTCGACCGAGACCGCGATTCCGTCAGCGACGAGCGCCTCGACGACAGGCAGCACGCGCCGGAGCTCCTCGTCGAGCGAGACGCGGTCAGAGCCCGGCCGCGTCGATTCGCCGCCGATGTCGACGATCGCCGCCCCGTCTTCGACCAGCGCGCGGCCCTGCGTCACCGCCGCGACAGGACCCGCGAAGAGCCCGCCGTCGGAGAACGAGTCGGGCGTCACGTTGAGAACGCCGACGAGCGCCGGGCGTGGAAGCTCGGAGAGCACGGCGACAGTCTGACGTCCGCTCGCGCCCCGCGAGTGGATCAGGCGCTGCCGGGCGAGGCGTCGGGCTCGCTGGGAAGCTGCGGGAGCGTCGGCAGGATGCCCCGGCTCGGCCGCACCTCCTTGCGCTTCTCCTCGGCCGGCTTGGCAGCCGGCGGAGGCGGCGCGAAGACGTCGTCCTCGTTCTCGCCCTCGATCAGGCGCAGGAACTGCTCCTTGTCGATCGTCTCGCGCTCGAACAGCACCTTGGAGATCCGGTGCAGGTCGTCCGAATGCTCCGTCAGCACCTGCTTGGCGCGGCCGTAGGCCTCCTCGACGATGCGGTGGATCTCGCTGTCGATGTCGCGTGCGAGCTCCTGCGAGTAGTCGGCCTCCTGGCTGAACTCGCGCCCGAGGAACGGCTGGTCGTGATTGCGGCCGAGCGTGCGCGGCCCGAGCTTCTCGCTCATGCCGAAGCGCATGATCATGGCCTTCGCAGTCGCCGTGACCTTCTCGAGGTCGTTCGCCGCTCCGGTCGTGCGCTCGTCGTAGACGAGCTCCTCGGCCGCGCGCCCGCCGAGCGTCATCGCGAGCGAGTCGCGCAGCTGGCTGCGGGTCGTCAGGTAGGTGTCCTCGGTCGGCATCGAGATCGTGTAGCCGAGCGCCTGGCCGCGGGAGATCACCGAGACCTTGTGGACAGGATCGCAGTGCTCGAGGTAATGGGCGACGAGCGCGTGACCCATCTCGTGGTATGCCGTGACGAGGCGCTCCTTCTCGCTGAGCAGTCGCGTCTTCTTCTCGGGACCGGCGACCACGCGCATGATCCCCTCCTCGAGCTCGTTCATGCCGATCACCTTGCGGCCCTTGCGCGCAGCCAGCAGCGCTGCCTCGTTGACGAGGTTCGCGAGGTCGGCGCCGGTGAAGCCGGGCGTCTGACCTGCGAGCGCGCTGAGATCGATCTCGCGCGAGATCGGCTTGCCCTTGGTGTGCACCTCGAGGATCTTCGTGCGTCCGCCACGGTCGGGCCGGTCGACGGCGATCTGCCGATCGAAGCGCCCCGGGCGCAGGAGCGCGGGATCGAGGATGTCGGGGCGGTTGGTCGCCGCGATCAGGATGATGTTGTCCTTGATCTCGAAGCCGTCCATCTCGACGAGCAGCTGGTTGAGCGTCTGCTCGCGCTCGTCGTGGCCTCCGCCCATGCCGGCGCCGCGATGGCGTCCGACGGCGTCGATCTCATCCATGAAGATGATGCAGGGCGCGTTCTGCTTGGCCTGCTCGAACAGGTCGCGAACGCGCGAGGCGCCGACGCCGACGAACATCTCGACGAAATCGGAGCCCGATATCGATAAGAACGGCACGCCGGCCTCGCCGGCGACGGCGCGGGCGAGCAGCGTCTTGCCGGTGCCCGGGGGGCCGTACAGCAGCACGCCCTTCGGGATGCGGGCGCCGAGCGCCTGGAACTTCTTGGGGTTCTCGAGGAACTCCTTGATCTCGTGCAGCTCCTCGACCGCCTCATCCGCCCCGGCGACGTCCTTGAACGAGATCTTGGGCGAGTCGACCGCCATGCGCTTGGCGCGGCTCTTGCCGAAGCTCATCACCTTCGAGCCGCCGCCCTGCATTTGGTTCATCAGGAAGATCCAGAGGCCGAGGAACAGCACGAACGGGAGGATGTTGATCAAGTACCCCCACCACGGCGACCCGGGGAGCGACGTGACGTAGACCTTCGCCTCGGGGTTCGAGGCCTTGATCTCATCCTCGACCTTGCGGACGTCGAACTGGCTGACGCCCGTGGTGTACGACTTCTTCAGGTCGGTCTTGAGGTGGTACGTGAGCTTGCTCTTCGCCTGGTCGATCTTGGCGTCGTAGATCGAGTGGCTCGCGAGCGCAGCCCGGTAGTCGCCGACGCTGTCCTTCGGCGTCTTCGTGCTCCCGCCGAACGGGATGAAGGTCTGCGCGACCAGAATCAGCACGATGATCACGACGATCGGGAAGATCGCGCTGCGAATGAGCCTATTGAAATTCATATCCTCGGGGGCGTTTCGGTTCGCCGCTTCCAGCGGTTCGGGAGCGATCGCATGCGCAACCTCACCGCACGGACGCTCTCCTCAACTGTAGCATCGGTCTTTTCGCGCTCCGGCTTGAGTGCCGCCCCGCCGACGCCGAAGCGAGCTCTCACTGGTCGCCCGCGTCGATGGTGCCGATGTATGGCAGCGAGCGGTACTGCTCGGCGACATCGAGCCCGTAGCCGACGACGAAGCGGTTCGGGATCTCGAAGCCCAGGTAGCGGCTCTCGACGGGCACCTCGTGGCGGTCGGGCTTGCTCAGGAGCGTGCACACCTCGAGCGTCCGCGGATCGCGCGCGCGCAGGTTCCGCAAGAGGTAGCTGAGCGTCAGCCCCGAGTCGACGATGTCCTCGACGAGCACGACGTCGCGGCCGGCGATCGAGGCATCGAGATCCTTGAGAATGCGCACGATTCCCGAGCGCTCCGACCCGGAGCCATAGGACGAGACCGCCATGAAGTCGACCGAGCACGGGATCTCGACCGCGCGCATCAGGTCGGCGACGAAGAACACGGCGCCCTTGAGCACGGCCACGAAGTGCAGATCGAGCCCCTCGTAGTCCTGTGAGATCTGCGCGCCGAGGGCCGCCACGCGCTCGGCCAGCGCGGCCTGCGTGATCAGGGGGGTGTCGTCGAGGCGGTACGGGGTCACATCAGCTCCACGAGCAGGCCGGGAGAGCGCTGCGCCGGGGTCGCACAGGCGATTCCCGGAAGGCACACAGGCACCCCGTCTGCAAGCACGACAGGGTAGCCGGACCGCTCCGCGCGGGGCACCTTGCGCTCGAGCAGCATCCGCGCCACGGTCCGGTCGTGTCCCGCGAGACGATCGCCTCGCAGTGCTCCCCGCACCGAGAGCGAGCGCGCGAGCGAGGGATCGAGGGCGAGCTCGCCGGTGCCGGCGGCGCAGCGCAGCGTGAACGAGCCGAACGAGGTCGCCTCGCCGGCCCGGAGGGCGAGCGGGCCGGCCAGCGCGATCACCGCCGAGCGTCGCTCGAGCTCGCGCGAGCCCCCGAGGGGGACGCGACCCCCGCTGCGATCCGGCGCCGCGAGCGCGATCACCCGCTCGACCGTCGCGCGCGACACGGTCTCGCCGCAGAGCAGGCGCACGGCGACGCGCACGAGCGCCGGAGGCGCGGTCGCGAGCGCGCTGCAGGCGAGCTCCCACGGGCCGGCGAAGAACTGGCGCACGGCGGCCTCGACGGCCTCCTGCTCGTCAGCCAGGGCCGCCGCCGTCGCGAGCAGGTTCTGCACGGCGTGCGGGTGGAGCAGGCGCAGCTGGGGAACGAGCTCGTGCCGGATGCGATTGCGCGCGAAACGGAGGTCACGATTCGACGCATCGTCGCGCCAGGGGATCTGCGCGCTCGCGAGCGCCTGCCGCACCTCCTCGCGGCCGAGCTCGATCAGCGGCCGCACACGGCCGGCGCCGTCGCTCGGCGGAAGCGCCGCGAACGCGCGTCGCCCCGGCGAGCTCGCGAGCCGGTAGAGAATCGTCTCGAGGCGGTCATCGCGCGTGTGCCCGGTCGCGATCGGGCGACCCCCGGCGATGCGCTCGCCCGCCGCCCGGCGCAGCCGCCGTGCACGATCCTCGATGCCGGGTCCAGCGGGCACCGCGGCGTCGACCTCGTGATGCTCGGCGCCGAGCGCAGCCGCCAGGCCGCGGCAGGCGACGGCGTCGGCTGCGCTCTCCGCGCCGCGCAGGGCGTGCGCGCAGTGGACGGTCGCGAGCGGGTGGCCGAGCCTGGCCAGGGCGTGCGCGAGCAGCGTCGAGTCGGCTCCGCCGGAGACCATGCAGACGACCGGCTGATCGGGGCGCAGCAGCGCGTGCCGCTGGACCGTCTCGGCCACGCGCTCGACGACCTGTGCGAGAGCATCCACCGTGCACGCACCGTACCGCGCCGGCTCGCGCTACGAAGCCGCAGTCACCTGGAACGTCCCGCGGCCGATCGAGCGGCCGAAGACGCTCTGGCCTTTGACTTCGGACGCCGGCCAGACGTACCAGACGTACGTGCCCGGCACGAGGCCCGTGGTGTCGTAGCTCTGCTTCGGCGACGTCGGCCAGACCGAGGCGATCTTCTTGCCGCGCAGATAGATCTGCACGTTGTAGTAGTCGGCGCCGTCGACGGCGGGCCATGAGAGGGCGATCTTCGAGCCGGCGGGGAACTGCGAGCCGTCCCGCGGGGCGAGCAGGCTGAGGCTCGGCAGCACGACCTGGGTGCGTACCGGCTTCGAGACGTTGCCCGCGCGATCGAGCGCGAAGAGCGCGAGGTAGGTCGTCCGGCCGGCCTCGATGCGGATGCGGGCCGCGGTGCCGTTGCTGCCGTAGACGATCTTGCCGTCGACGCGCGTGCGCGGCGGGCGCTTGGTGTTGCGCACGAGCACGACGCGCAGGAAGTCGCTGCTCGCCGGGTTCTTCCAGCGCGCCGAGACGAGCTCGAACGGGAGCGCCTGCGCCGAGCGCGCGCGGATCAGCCGGAGCTTCTTCGGTGCAGCCGGGGGAACTTTGTCGCGCACCTGTGCGCCTGTCATCTCCCCCACCTTCGCGCTGTTGCCCGCCTTGTCGATGGCGAACAATGCGAAGCTCGAGCCGGACGCGTTCGCAGCGGCATCGCGGCAGCTCAGGCCCGGGGCGTCGATCGCGCAGACGAGATCGCCGGCGGCCGTCGTCGCCGGCGGCACCGCCCCGACGATGCGCCGGACCTGATAGGAGTCGACGCCGCTGAGGGCGTCCGTCGCGGATCCCCAGCCGAACGTGACCGAGTCGTCGGGATTCGGCGACGCGCCGAAGAGGCCGCTGCCGACCGGATCGGTGCGATCGACGATCACCTTGACGGCCTTCGACGAGGCGCCGGGGATGCCGGCGGCATCGAGGGCGACCACCTGGTAGTCGTAGGTACCCTCGGCGGGAGTCGAATCGGTGAACGATGTGGTCGTGACCGTGCCGACGCGGGTCGCGTTGCGGTAGACCTCGTAGCGCGCTGCGGTCAGCGCGGTCGCCGGAGGCGCCTGCCAGCCGAGCTGCGGCGAGGTGCGCGTGAATCCGGTCGCCGTGAGGGCGCGCGGCGCGCTCTGGGCGGAGTTGTCGCGCCGGATCGCGACCGGATCGCTGATCACGACGTTGGTCGCATTGTCGTAGGCGCGGACCGTGTAGCTCGAGACGGCGTTGTCGGGCGCACCGGCGTCGGTGTAGGTTCGCGCAGCGCCCGCTGCGATGTCTCCGCCGATCGCGGTCCCGCCGCGGTATACGTGGTAGTGGTCGAGAAGGGAGCCGTCGTCGGTCGAGGCCGTCCACGTGATCGTGGGCGCCGCGGCGACGAACGTCAGCCCTGTGACGACGGGGGCCGTCGGATCGATGGTGTCGTAGGTCACGCTATGGCCGGCCGTGGCCACGCTGAGATTTCCGGCCGCGTCGGTCTGATGCGCTGTGAAGGTGTAGATGCCCTGGTCGGGCGGCGTGTACGGGCCGACCGCGGCGATCGTCCCGCCGGTGCCGGGGCCGTTGACGGTGTACGCGATCGCCGCGCCCGCCTCGCCGGTCGCGGTCAGGACGATCGGCCCAGTCGCGAAGCTGTTGTCGGCCGGAGCCGTAAATGCGGGCGCAGCCGGAGCCACTCGATCTACCGTCACCCTGATCGCCGCGGTCGAAGCTTGAAGCGGGAGCGCGACCGTGCTGAACGCTACAACGTAGAAACAGTGCAAACCATCGGTTGCCGGCACCGCAACCGTTCCGCCGACCGAGCCAGCGGGGAGCGTGCCGGCGATGGCCAGACTCGCAATCGGTGCCGGACAGACTCCCGCGAGCGGCGCCGCTTCGACGATCGAATAGCCGGCATCGTTGGCGACATTCGGAGTCCAGGTGAATGGAATCGCAACGTTCGTGACAGCCGGGGCGACAGCATTCGCCGGCGCAACAGCGGCCGACGCCCCCGAAGCGAACATCAACACCGCCCCGCCTGCGGCGAGCAGTGCTGCGAGTCGTCGTGCGTTTCGCACCATTCCTGCGTACTCCCGGTCGCCTGCTAGCGATTCCAACCTAGCAAGCGGATCGGCAGATGCTGGAAAACCCCCCAGCCCGGCTAGGTCTGGGGGGGTTTGGGTGGTGCTGTCTACTTCACCTTGAAGGTGGCCGTCCCGAGGCGCTTCCCGTACTTCGCCTTCGAGAGCTTGCCGTAGCCGGGCCAGACGTACCAGGTGTACTTCTTGCCCTTCTTCAGCTTCTTGCCCGGGATCTTCCAGTGGGTCCCGTGCAGCCACGCGATCGCGACGCGCTTCTTGTGCGAGTCGAAGACCTGGATGTTGTAGTACGAGGCCTTCTTCGCCTTCTTCCAGCGCAGCACGACCTTCTTGCGCAGCACCCGCTCGCCGTGCGCCGGCGAGAGAGGTCCGTCGAACTTCGTGCCGCCGCCCGTGCTCGAGCCGTCGGTCGTGACCTTCACGGTCACGGCCTCCGAGGCGTTGCCGGCCGTGTCGAAGGCGACCACCTTGTAGCTGCGGAGCTTGCCGAGCGGCTGCTCGACCGACGTCGCGTGCCCGCCGCCCTGGTAGATCGAGGCCGCCTTCGAGGAGCTCACGACGACGTGATCGAAGTCGGCGTCCTTCGGGTTCTTCCAGCTCAGCGAGACGGTGGTGCCGTCGACCTTCGCCGCGAGCGCGGTGACCGGGGACGGCGGCGTCGTGTCGGCCGGCGGCGTGCCATTCGGCGCGGCACTGACGGTGCCCGGAAGCGACCGGTTGAGCGCCTCGTCGAACGCGAACAGCGCGAACGTGTAGGTGGTGCCGTTCGTCAGGCCGGTCGCGGTGCACGCGACGCTCGTCGAGGTGATCGCCGAGCAGACGCGCGTGCCGTCGTTCTCCGAGACCGGGACGTCGCGGCCGGCCTTGGCGACCAGCACGTAGCTCGTGACGTCGCCGTCGGCCGCCGCCGCCTGCCAGGAGAGGGCGACGACGCCGTCGCCCGGCGTCGCGGCGAGACCGGCCGGCGCCGCCGGCGCCTCGGTGTCGCGCGGCGTCACCGTTGCCGTGGCGGACGCGCTCGTCTTGCCCGCGAAGTCCGTGGCGAAGACCGCGTAGGTGTAGGTGCGACCGGTCAGCACGTTCGCGTCGCTGCAGGTCGTCGCCGTGACCGCGGTGCAGGCCGCATCTCCGTCGACGGGCGAGACCGGCGCGATCGAGCCGGCAGCCCGCCGCACCGTGTAAGACGCGACGCCCGATCCGCCGACGGCGTCGATCGCCGCGGTCCAGCTCAGGCTGACCGAGCCATCGGCCTTCGCCGTGGCCGTGAAGCCTGTCGGCGCGGCCGGCGGATTGTTGTCCACGCGGATCGTGACCGGTGCGCTCTGGCCGCTCTTCGCGCCGACGGTGGTGACCGTCGCACGCAGATCGTAGAGGCCGTCGACGACGCCCGTCGTGGCGAACGAGACCGTGTAGGGCGCAACCGTGACGGGGCTGCCGATCGTGATCCAGCTGCCCGAGGACCCGGCGCGGTAGGCGAACGTCACGTTGGCGATCGAGTCGCCCGACGCAGCAGCCGCGTTCGCGGTCACGGCGATCGCGTCGTGCTGCACGGTGCTGTCCGCCGGCGCCGTGATCGCCGCCGTGCAGCTGCCGTTGGCAGTCGTCACGCCCGTGATCGGCACCGTCGAGAGCGCGTTTCCGGCGAGATCCGTGACGGTGATGCGCAGGTCCCAGGTGCCGTCGCAGAGGGCGCTCGTGGACCAGCTGACGGAGTACGGGGCGGACGTGTCGGCCGCCGCGACCGGAGACCACGCGCTCGTCCCGGTCGGGGCGAACTCGAACGAGACGCTCTGGAGCGCAAACCCGCCGGTGTCGGCGGCATCGGCCGACGAGAGCGTGACCGCGCCCACCACGGTGGCGCCGGCGAGGGGTGCCGTCGTCAGCGATCCGGTTGGCGCGGTGTTGTCGATCCGCACCTGGATCAGGCTCGTCGAGGACGAGTTGCCGGCATTGTCCTGCGCCTCGCGGCGCACGTCGTAGAGGCCGTCCGGCGTCGCGACGAGAGTCGTGTCGAGCATCGCCGAGACGGCGTTGCCCGACCCGCTGATCGCCGGGATCGTCGCCTTGTCGACGCCGCCCTGGCTGAGCACGAAGCTGTCCGAGGCGAGACCCGAGCCGCCGTCCGAGGCCGACCCGGCGAACGCGACCGTGCCGCGCAGGAGCGCGTTCGACGCCGGGGCCGTGCGCGTGACCGCCGGGGCGGTGTTGTCGACCTGCACGTTCGTCGTCGTTGCCGAAGCCGAGTTCCCGGCGGCGTCGAAGACGCGGATCCGCACGCTGTAGAGGCCGTCCGGGACGCCCGAGGTCGTGTTCCACGTGCCCGCGTACGGGCCTGTGACCTGATCGGAGATCGTCGTGTAGATGCCGGTGCTGTTCGGCGCGTACTCGGTGATCACGCGTGCGATGCCCGATCCGGCATCCGAGACCGCAGGCGTGACGGCCACGGCAGCGCCGCGCACGTTGACGCCGCTGACGGGCGCAAGCAGCGTCGCGCCGGGTGCCGTGCGGTCGACGGTCACGTTCGAGCTCGTGATCACGCGCTGGTTGCCGACCGCATCGTCGACGGTGGCGCGCACGTCGTAGTCACCCTCCGGCACGCCGGTGGTGTCCCAGGCGTACTGGTAGGGCGCCACGGCGTCGACGCCGAGCGTCGTGAACGCGTTGATTCCCGCTAGCGAGTAGCTGAACGTCACCTGATCGACGCCGCTGCCCGCGTCGGCGACGGACGCGACGAGCGTGGCGTTGGCGGCGACGGCCCCGTTCGAGGCCGGTGCGAGCGTGCCGGTCGGCTGCGTGTTGTCGACGAGCACGTCGGGCACGTGCACCGAGGTCGAGGCGTTGTTGGCGTTGTCGAGGAAGTGCAGCGAGAGCTGGTAGAGGCCGTCGGTGAGACCGGTCGTATCCCAGTTGACGGATCCCGAGTTGGTGCCGAACACGCCTACCCCGATCTGCACCGAGCCGGGGCCGGCCGAGTTGCGGAACCACTGCATCGTGAAGACGCCGGTGCCGTCAAGTCCATCGGACGCGAGCGCGGGAAGCGCGACCGTGCCGCGCACGGCAGAGGCGACGGTGATGTCACCGGTCGGGCCGGTGTTGTCGACGATCACGGTGCGGATCAGCAACGTCGTGTTGCCGGCGTTGTCGGTGACCGTCGCGTGCAGGTGGTAGGTGCCCTCGACCGTGCTCAGGTTGTATGGCCAGCTCTGCTGGAAGGGCGCGCCCGTGCTGATCCCGAGCGGCGTGTAGCTGCCGCTGGCGGGCGCTGACTCGATCGCGAACGCGACGCTGGCGACGCCCGAGGTCGCATCGGACGGTGTCACCGAGAGGTCGAGCGAGCCGCTGCCGGTGAGCGCCGCTCCGGCCGCCGGGCTCGTCCACGCTCCGGCCGGATTGGTCGCGTCGCGGAACACGCGCATGGTCGCGGAGACGGCGGTGCCGGCCCCGTCATCGGCGGTCACGAAGTAGCAGTAGCTGCCGTCCGCGGGCGTCTCGCTGTAGCTCGTCGTCGTGAACAGCGGGGTCGAGAACACCGGCACGGCGTCGGAGCAGTCGGACGCGGTGCCGCGGGAGACCGTGTAACCGAGCGCCGCATCGTTCACCTGCGACCACGCGAGGTCGACCTGGTTCGTCGTGTAGCTCGGCGTTGTCGCAGGGGTCGTGATCACGGGTGTTCCGACCGCGAACGCGGGGCTCGCGGGCACGAGCATCCCGGCGAGGACGACGAGGAGTGCGAGCGCGCGTGGGTGCCTAGAACCGGTTTCAGAAAGATTCGTGAGTGGCTGGCGAGTGACTCGCCAGCGAGACGCGGCCAGACGCCACGAGGCATTTTGAAAGCGGTTCTTAGTCATGAGTCGCTGCATCTCTAGAGGGGGAGTACGAGGGCGAGAACGATGGCCGACGACGCGAGCCCGGCTGCGCCGACGGCGCGGCGCGGGCTGGCGTTGGTGAGCACGAAGGTCGAGAACACGGCGACGAGGCCGAGGAGCGCACTGATCGCGGCCGCGAGCCAGAGAGGCAGGAGCGGCGCGCTCGAGACGGCTGTCGATGCCGGGGCTCCGCCGACCGCGATCGCGCCGACCGTCGGGACGCCCGCGATCTCCGTGTGCGCGCTGCGAGCGAGCACGGCGACCGACTCCTTCTGCCGCGCGAACTCGAGATCGCGCTCGGCGATCCCGTTCGCGTGGTCCTGCGCTGCGGCGAGCAGCTTGAGCGTCCGCGCCTCCTTGAGGCGGGCACGGCGCGCGGCCTCGCGCTTGGCCTGCGCCGCGCGTGCTGCACGAGCCGCGGCGAGCCGCTTCGTACGTGCGGCCGCGGTCTTCTTCTTCGCTGCCGCCTTCGCGGCGGCCTTCGTCGCAGCGAGCTGCGCCGCAGTCGGCGTGCTCGGCTGGCTCGGGGGGGCCGGCGGCGCGGGAGCGGAAGGCGGTGGCGGAGGTGTCGGGGCCGGCGCGACCGGCGTCACCGGCTTCGGCGTCGGCGCTGTCGGCGCAGGCTTGGGCGCGGGTGCCGGTCCCGGCGTGCCCGCGCCCGCGAGCGCAGGCAGAACGAGCAGCGCAGCGACGATCGCAGACGAGATGACCGACCGCAGGATCGGAGACAGGCGATGCGTATCCATCGCTCACGTATCGACATGCCGACCGGCCTCACACTCCCCCATTCGGAGGATCTGTCGTTCAGGCGCCGAGCCCGTACACGATCAGCCCCGCGCCGATCGCGGCGATCGCGATGCCGATCGCGAGCGAGCGGATGTCGCGGCGGAAGAGCCGCACGATCACGAACGACTCGGCTAGGATCAGGCATGCCAGAAGCAAGAGCCGTGCCGGCTGCTCGGTGAAGCTGGACGCGCGCGGCTGGTCCGGCGGCGGCGAGGGAGGCTCGGGGGCCGTGAAGGTGAGCGTCTCCGAGGAGCCCGTCGTCTCGGATGTATCGGTCGTCTCGATCGTGGCCGTCGTCTCGGTCGTATCCGTGGTCTCGACCGTCGGCGTGGTCTCGGTCGGAGTCGTCTCGGTCGGGGGATTCTGCCGCCCGCCCGGGACCTCCGCGACCGTCGGCACCTGTGGCGGGGGCGGCGGCGCCTGCGGTTTCACGGGCGGCTTCGTCGGATTCGCAGGCGCCGGCGGCGTGGCCGGAGGCGGCGGAGGAGCAGACGGCGGGCGCGGATCGGGGTTGGGCGCACGTGGCGCCGACGCCGCGCCGGCGAGCACGAAGCCGAACGCGAGCGCGCAGAGACAGCACACGATCTGTGCGGCGCGCCTCCACGTGCCTCTGCCTACCATGCGCGGCCATTCTGCACCAGGTGCGCCTCGGCGCGCAACGGCCGGACGGGCAGGTGGCCTCCCGGCCGGTCCGGTGCCAGAACGTGCCAGGCCCGATTCGGCACCGCACGCCAACCATCTACGCTCTCGGGCCATGCCGATCCATCTTCGTTGCGAACCGGGCGACTATGCCGACGCCGTGCTGCTTCCCGGCGACCCCCTCCGCGCCAAGTACATCGCCGAGACGTTCTTCTCAGACGTGCGCGAGGTCAACCACGAGCGGGGAATGCTCGGCTACACGGGCACCTTCGAGGGCAAGCCGATCTCGGTGCAGTCCTCGGGCATGGGCTGCCCGAGCGCCGCGATCGTGATCGAGGAGCTGATCCAGCTCGGCGTCAAGCGGATCGTGCGCGTCGGGACCTGCGGCGGGCTCCAAGCCGACATGCAGCTCGGCGACCTCGTGATCGCGATCTCCGCCGTTCCGGCGGACGCGACGATCATGACGTACACCGGCGGCGAGCCGCACGCGCCCACCGCCGACTTCGAGGTCGTGCACGCGGCCGTGCACCAGGCCAAGCACGACGGACAGGCCGTTCGCGTGGGGCCGTGCGTCTCGTCGAGCACGTTCTACGACCCGGACACGGGCCGCGCGCAACGCTGGTCGGATCGCGGGGTGCTGGCGGTCGAGATGGAGGCGGCCGCGCTCTTCACGATCGCCGCGCTGCGAAAGGTCTCGGCGGGCTGCCTGCTGACCGTCTCCGACATCATCGTCGCCGGCGAGTTCGTGCGCATCAGCGACGAGGAGCTGCGCGCCGCGGTCGACCGCATGACCGTCCTCGCCATCCGCGCCGCGCTCGCCTAGAGATGGACCCGCTCGTGATCGTCAACCCCACGGCCGGGAACGGCGCGGGCCGCCGGGTCTGGCCGCGCGTGGCCGAGGCTGCCCGCGATCGCGGGATCTCCTGGGACGTCGCGCTGACGACGCACGCCGGCCACGCGACCGAGCTCGCGGCAGAGGCCGCCCGCACCGGGCGTCCGCTCGTGGTCGTGCTCGGCGGGGACGGCAGCGTCAACGAGGTCGTCAACGGCCTCGCCGAGCCGGGGGTCCCGGGCGCCGACCGCCCCGAGCTCGCGATCCTGCCGGTGGGCACGGGGCGCGACACGATCCGCACCTACGGGATTCCGAAGCGGCCGATGGCGGCGCTCGAGCTGCTTCGCTCGGGCACGACCCGCACGGTCGATGTCGGCACCGCGACCTTCGCGTCGCACCGGCGACTGTTCATCAACATCGGCTCCTGCGGGCTGACCGGCGCCGTCGCGGAGCGCGCCAACTCGACGAGCAAGCGCCTCGGCGGCACGCCGTCGTTCCTCTACGCGACGATCGCCACGTTCGCGCGCTGGCAGAACGTGCCGTTTCACGTGCGGGTCGACGACCAGGAGCTCGACCTCGTCGCGAACAACGTGATCTGCGCGAACGGCCGCGCGTTCGGCGGCGGCATCCTCGTCTGCCCGCAGGCGGAGCCGGACGACGGCCTGCTGGACGTGCTGATCTGGGGCGACGTCGGCAAGCTCGACCTCGCGCGCGAGCTGCCGCGGCTGTACCGCGGAAAGCATCTCGGCCATCCGCGCCTGACCGTGCTTCGAGGACGCGAGATCGAGGTGGTGCCCGAGCGCCCGCTGGCGATCGAGCTGGATGGCGAGCTGCCCGGCCTCACGCCCGTGACGTTCGGGATCGCGCCGGGCGCGCTGCGGCTGCGCGTGCCCTGACTGCCTTCAGGGCAGCACGTCGATCGGCGTTCCGGGCACGACGACGCGCAGCAGCCAGCGCATCTGCTCGTTGCGGACGCGCACGCACCCGTTCGACGCGTCGGTGCCGATCGTCTCGGGGTGGCTCGTGCCGTGGATCGCGACCGGACCGCCCTGCGCCCAGCCGGTGAGCACGTTCGAGAACGCCGAGATGCCGAGGGCCCCCGGGCCGTAGGCGCCGCGCGGATCGGAGAGGTAGAGCCGCTCGTAGACGTAGAACGACCCGAGCGGCGTCGGCGTGGACTGCCGGCCGACGGCGACGGTCAGGCGCCGCACCACCCGCCCGCCGCGCAGCACCGTGAGGCGCCTGCGGCTGCGGTCGAGGCGCAGGCGGAGTGAGACGAGATAGGGGCGGACCTGATCGGCACGGATCCAGCCCGTCGCGCCGTTCGGGCGCTGGGGCAGCTGGACGCGGTACCAGAGCGCCTGGCAGCCGGCGTCGTCGAGCCGCTCGAGGGCGAGGAAGACGCGCGACACGCCCTCGCTCGTGCGCAGGCCGAAGCGGCCGGCGACCGGCGCATCGAGGCGCGGCTCCTGTCGAGCCGTGAGCGGCCCTCGCTCGAGCTCGAGCGCGCGCGATTGCAGCGCGGGGGCGAGCGGCGGACAGGCGGCGACGGGCGGTGCAGCGATCGCCGCGGGCGCGACGAGGCTGAGCGCTCCTACGCCGAGTCGAAGCGGTAGAGCGCGCCGTCTGAGCACAGGTAGAGGCGGTGGTCGGCGTCCTCGCCGAACGATGTGACGTCAGCCGATTTGGTCTCGGGGCGAGGCGCGCCACCGGCGGTCGAGAGCGACCAGACCTGGCCGCTGCAGTAGTCGGCGAAGACGTAGCGCCCGTCGATCCGCGGAATCGAGGGACCACGGTAGACGTAGCCGCCCGTCACCGAGCAGCCTCCATCGCTGTGGCGGTACTCGGCGACCGGCCCCTGGAGTCGCCCGCCGCTGAAGCCCCCGCTCGAGAACCGGTGGGAGCCCTCGAGGCGATTCCAGCCGAAATTCGCGCCGCGGCCGCGCCCCTTGGCGACGTGGTCGACCTCCTCCCACTCGTTCTGGCCGACGTCGCCGATCCAGAGGTCGCCGCGCTTGCTGTCGAACGAGAACCTCCACGGGTTGCGCAGCCCGAGCGAGTAGATCTCGGAGCGCCAGCCGGGACGCTTGCGGAAGGGGTTCGTGGCGGGCACGCCGTATTGCCGACCGCCCGACCGGTGATCGACGTCGATGCGGAGCAGCTTGCCGAGGAGCGTCGAGGGCTTCTGGCCGTTGCCCTGAGGATCGCCGCCCGAGCCGCCGTCGCCCATGCCGATGTAGAGGTATCCGTCGGGCCCGAACTGCAGCTGCCCGCCGTTGTGGTTGTCGAACGGCTGCTTGACCTTGAGCAGGACGCGCCGGCGCGAATCGATCTGCGTGGAGCCGGGCTTCGCGTGCAGCTCGACGACGCGCGTGTCGCCGTGGTGGTCGGTGAAGTCCACGTAGAGCAGCCCGTTCTCTGCGAACCTCGGATGGAACGCGACCGAGAGCAGCCCGCGCTCGCCTCCCGAGGTGATCTCGCCGGAGAGGTTCGCGAAGGGCTCGCTCGCAAGCGAGCCGTCCTTGACGACGCGGATGCGCCCCGTCTGCTCGACGACGAAGAGCCGCGGGTCGCCGGCCGGCTGGGTCACGTAGAGCGGGCTGTCGAGGCCGTCGACGACCTTCGTCAGCTTGACGGCTCCGCCGGCTCGGTGCGCAGGTGCAGCGACGCTCTGAACGGCGAGCACAGCCGCCACGATGATGGATGCCGTTGCAATCGGCAGCAGGCGCTTCATGCTCCTCACCGTAGCCGAGACTTGATTCCGGGAGCCGAGAGGCGAAGATTCGCCCGTGTTTCCGTTCGCCATCACCGTGCGCGTGCGCTTCGCGGAGACCGACGCGATGGGCGTCGTCCACCACGCCGCCTACCTGCCCTACCTCGAGGCCGCGCGCGTCGAGTACCTGCGCCACCTCGATCATCCCTACGCGGCTCTCCGCGAGCTCGACGGCGTCGACTTCATCGTCGTCGGAGTGCGGCTCGACTACGACCGCCCGGCGCACTTCGACGAGGAGCTCGTCGTGCAGGTCGGCCTCGCCTCGCTGACGAAGGCGCGCTTCACGATGCGCTATCGGATCGAGCGGGCGGACGAGCCGATCGCGCACGGTGAGACCCGCCACGCCGTGATCGACCGCGAGAGCGGGCGGCCGACGCGGGTACCGGCGTGGCTGCACGACGTACCTCTCGTAGGGTGACGGTGTCATCACCTTCCATCAAGGAGTCCGCTGAATGCGCACGACCACCCTCGTCGCCGTAGGAGTCTCGGCCCTCGCCGCAAGCGCCCTCGTGAGCGCGCCCGCGCTCGCCCACTCGGAGAAGACCGTTCCCGTCAAGCTCTCCGGCTATCTCTTCAACAACAAGCCGAACCTGAAGCTGACCGCAAAGGTCGGCGACGTCGTGAAGTTCACCTGGGCCGGCGGGTTCCACAACGTGGAGACGCAGTCGGCGCCGGCAGGCGCGAAGAAGATCGATACCGGCTCGGCCGTCGACAAGCACGCGCCGCTGAACGTGAAGCTCACGAAGCCCGGCAAGTACATCCTCTACTGCGCGCCGCACAAGGCGCTCGGCATGGTCGTGACGATCACCGTCAAGAGGTAGGCCGGCGCTTCGCGCGATCAGCCGTCCGTGAACGTGCGACCACCGTCGCGGGACACGATCAGCGTGCCCGCGTCGGTGGTCGCGAAGAACACGCGCTCGTTGCGCGGGTCCGAGGCGACGAGCACGGCCGTCGTGCCCGTGTGCTTCCACGTCGCGCCGAAGTCGTCCGAGTAGGCGAGCTCCGGCGTCGCGACCACGATCCGGCCCCACTGCGCGGGCGTCGTCGCCACCGAGCGGATGTCGGCCCCGTCGAGCTTGATGCGGTCGAACGAGATGCCGCCGTCATCGGACCGCCAGAGCCCGTCCTTCCCGCAAGCCGCGAAGAGCACGTCAGATCCGCGATCGACGCGGCCCGCGGCGATCGCGTCGACGTGTCGCGGCAGGCGGAGAGCGGGCAGGTCGTTCCATGACCGCCCCGAGTTGATCGAGACGTGGAGCGAGAGCGCCGACCCGCGCGTGGCGGCGTAGAGCGTCCCTCCGGGCAGCCACGTCATCGCGCGCGCATCGAACGGCGCCCGTTGCGGCGAGTCGACTCGGTCGTACGCGAGCGTGCCCCGCTGGAACAGCTTGCCGCGGCTGACGATCGTCGAGCCGGAGGTGAAGCCGGCGGTCACCGCGCCGTAGACCGCCCGCCGGGTCTCGTGCCAGCTGCGCCCGCCGTCGTTCGAGCGACGCACGCCGTTGCGGCCGCCGATCAGCAGCGTGCCGGTCGCATCCCACGACTGCACGATGAAGCTCGGATGCTCGAACCCCTCGGGGAGCACGCGCCGCTCGTCGGCGAAGGGACTTCCGCAGCCGGCGGCGAGCACCACCACCGCGAGCACCCCGGCAAGACTAAGAGCTGGTTTCAAAAGTGTCGTTCGTGTCCGGGGCGGTTGGAGCGAGCGGGGATGCCGGCCGGCTCGTAGGGCAGGCTGGTGGCCTGTTCACGCGCCGGCCGGTGGCCCCGCGAAGCCCCGCGGGTCGCGCGTAGCGCGAGCCGCGGGTCGCCGCAGGTTCGTCGGCTGGGCGCGCAGCGCCCGGCCAACCAACCGCAGGACGATCCAACCGCTCCAGACACCACGACACTTTTGAAACCAGCTCTAAGAAGCTCTAACAGAATGCCTCGCGATGCCTGGCGGCGTCTCGCTGGCGCCTGGACGGTGATCACCTTTTGCGGTTCCGTTCGGTACAGGAGCCGCTGCAAGGCGATCCCCGCCCA
>JANLRV010000186.1:0-3071 GCA_031361905.1 Actinomycetes bacterium | reverse complement strand
GATCGCGCACGACGTGCTGGCGAACGGCTACAAGCCCGACCAGGGCACGTTCACGGCGGCCTACGACGGCGACGATCTCGATGCCGCCGCGCTCTCGGTCGGTCTCTCGGGCCTGCTGGCCCCGGACGATCCGCGCTTTCTCGGCACCGTCGCCGCGGTCGAGCTCGTGCTGCGCGACGGCCCGACCGTCTACCGCTACCGGGCGGACGACGGGCTGCCCGGCGTCGAGGGCGGCTTCGCGCTCTGCACAGCCTGGCTCGTCGAGGCCTACGCCCTCTGCGGGCGGCTCGACGACGCACAGGAGCTGTTCACGCAGTTGCTCGAGCAGGCCGGTCCGACGGGGCTCTTCTCGGAGCAGTACGACCCGCATGGCGAGCGCGCGCTCGGCAACCACCCGCAGGCCTACTCGCACCTCGGCGTGATCCGCTGTGCCCGGCTGCTCGACGCGATCGCGCGCTAGGTGGCGAGCGTGGAAGACTGGGTGGACACCGTCCGCGTCGGCACCCTCGAGCTGCGCCTCGAGCGGCCGCGCGAGGCCGAGGTGCTCGAGGCGGCGCTCCGGGAGGACGCCTTCGAGCCTCCCTACTGGGCCGAGCTGTGGCCGAGCGGAATCGCGCTCGCGGGCGTTCTGGCCGAGCGTGATCTGACCGGCCTGCGCGTGATCGAGCTCGGCTGCGGCCTCGCGCTGCCCTCGCTGGCGGCCAAGGCGCGCGGCGCGATCGTGCTCGCAACCGACCGCGACCCGCAGGCGCTCGGCTACGCGAGGCGGAACGGCCTCGAGACGATGGTGGTGGATCTCGCCGATCCGCCCGACCTGCCCCGCTTCGACCTCGCGATCGGCGCCGACGTGCTCTACGAGCGGGCGTTCGCCGAGGGCCTGGCGGTGCTGCTGCCACAGCTCGCGGACGAGCTGCTGCTGGCGGTGCCGACACGCCCGAAGTCTCCCGAGCGGTGCGCCGCGATCGCGCCCGGGTGGCAGCGGACGAGCGTGTCCGCCGGCGCGATCGAGCTGCTGACGATCAGGCGACCGGCGTGATCGTGGCTACGAGTGTCGCGCGTCAGGGCACTGGCGCTGCTACTCGACGCCCCGCAGCCACTCCAGGATGCGGTACGTGATCCCCCACACGATCAGCGGCCGCTCGCCCACGTCGAGCACGTAGGCGTCGACCGCCGCGTCCAGCTCCGGCACGCCGACGCTCGTCGTCGCGAGCGCCGAGAGCGGCACCCAGTGCGCCTCGTCGAGCTCGCTCGAGAGCTCGATCGCGGGCTCGCGGTCGAGCTCGCAGACGAACACCGAGACCCGCACGCCGGCGATCCGGCTCCGGCCCTCTCCGGTGTACGCCCCGAGCGCTCCGATCAGGCGGCCGTGCTCGAGCGGGTCGAAGCCGACCTCCTCGCGCGTCTCGCGCAGCGCCGTCCCGAGCAGGTCGGGATCGCTCGCATCCATGCGGCCCCCGGGGAGGGCGGCGTGCCCCGACCAGGGATCGAGCGGGTGGTGGGCGCGGCGCGCCAGCAGCACGGCGTCAGCCAGCAGGCAGACGACGACGGCCGCCTCGACGCGCGCCCCGACGGCTTCGGGGTGCGCCCGCGCGCCGATCCGAGCACGCAGCTCGTCGACGGTCGGGAACGGGGTGGTCGCCATGCTCGCAGCATGCACGAACGATCGATCAACTACTCTGAGCGAGACCGTGCTCGTCCCGGCGTCGTCCAGGCGGAGGGGCTGCGTGCGGCGGCGTTGACGGCCAGGTCCCGCGCGATGGACTACCGTGAACCGTGTCAGATGGGGAACCAAGCAGCACTAAGTGGCTCGGTCCATGCGCCGCGGTTCGGCCTGGCAAGAGTCGCCGCAGGTCCAGCTACCGGCTGACGGGGCCGGGCGGGCACGGTCACCTCCCAGCGCAACCTCTAGAGTGCCGGGGTGGCATCGCTCTATCGGACCTACCGCCCGCGCACGTTCGCCGACGTCGTCGGCCAGGAGCACGTCGTCCGCACGCTCACCGGCGCGGTCGAGAGCGATCGCATCGCGCACGCCTATCTCTTCTCGGGCCCGCGCGGAACGGGCAAGACGTCGCTCGCGAAGATCCTCGCCAAGGCGCTCAACTGCGTGAACGGCCCGACCTCGGAGCCGTGCGGGGTCTGCGACCGCTGCGAGCGCATCCACTCAGCGAGCGCGCTCGACGTGATCGAGCTCGACGCCGCCTCGCACCGCGGGATCGACGACATCCGTGAGATCCGCGAGCGCGTCGCCCAGCAGCCGGTCGAGGGCCGCTACAAGGTCTACATCCTGGACGAGGCGCACTCGCTCACGAGCGACGCCTCGAACGCGCTCTTGAAGACCCTCGAGGAGCCGCCGTCGCATGTCGTCTTCGTGCTCTGCACGACCGATCCGATCAAGCTCCTGCCGACGATCCGCTCGCGCTGCCAGCGCTTCGCCTTCCGCCGCCCGAGTCCCGGCCAGCTCGCCGAGGTGCTCGGCCGCGTCTGCGCGACGGAGGGCATCGTGGCGCCCGACGCCGCGGTCCACCTGATCGCACGTGCGGCATCCGGCTCGTTCCGCGACGCGCTCACGATCCTCGACCAGCTCTCGACCTCGACGGGCGGCACGATCGACGTCGAGGAGGCGGCACGGCTGCTCGGTCTCGTGCCCGAGGAGGCGCTCAGCGCCCTCGTCGACCAGATCGCCGACGGCGATGCCGGCGCCGTGCTTCGCCGGGTCGATCAGCTCGCCGAGGCGGGCCAGGATCTCGTCGGCTTGCTGACGGCGCTGCTCGACCACCTCCGCCTGCTCTACCTGCTGCAGCACGCGGGCGCGCTTCCCGCCTCGGAGTCGACCTCGAGCGATCGCCTGGCCGACCTCGAGCGCCAGGCGCGCGCGCTGCCCGCGAGCGAGGTGCTGCGCGCCGTCGACGCCCTCTCGGGGGCGCTGCGGGAGATCCGCGACGGCTCCGATCCGCGGCTCCCGCTCGAGGTCGCCCTGCTCGCGGCCGCCCGGCCGCAGGCCCAGACCGGCATGGCGGGACTGCTCGCCCGGCTCGAGCGCCTCGAGCACGGCTCGCCCGCGCCCGCCGCCG
>JANLRV010000181.1:0-3230 GCA_031361905.1 Actinomycetes bacterium | reverse complement strand
TCGAGCGCGAGCTCGCGCGCGGCGTGCTCAGCGAGGCGCGCATCGAGGGGCTCGAGCTGCGGCGCGACTTCCTGCTCGTGCGCCACGGCGGCCGTGAGCTCTCGCGGATCGCCGCCGCGTTCGTGGCGTTCGCGCGGGGGTGAGCGCAGCGGTCAGACGAGCTCGGTCAGGACGCCATGGGCTCACTGATTGAACAGCCGCGCAAGCTCGGCGTCGAACTCCTCGAAGTCATCGGAATACGCGACTCGCCCGGTCCACACCCCAAACGACAGCTTGCGGCGCGTCGGCCGCGGAATCGCCACGAGCCGAACCGCGGGGATCCCATCACGGGCAATCACAACGTCCTCACCGTGCTCCGCCATCGCGAGCAGTTCCGAGAGCCTCACCTTCGCTTCATGCACGTTCACCTGCATTGCGACAGCATCGCTGAACGGGCGAGCCAACGCACCTCGCTCGTCAGACGCCCCCGTCGAGGAAGAGCCGGTACCCGGCGTTCGCGCTCTCGTCGATATAGGCGAAGCCGAGGTCGCGGAGGAACCGCCGGAACTCGGCCTTCTCGCTCGGCGGCACCTGCATCCCGACGACCACGCGGCCGTAGTCCGCGCCCTGGTTTCGGTAGTGGAAGAGGCTGATGTTCCAGCTCGGCGACATGCTCGAGAGGAACCGCATCAGCATGCCGGGCCGCTCGGGAAACTCGAAGCGGTAGAGCACCTCGCCGGCCGCGCTCTCGGTCCGCCCGCCGACGAGATGGCGGAGGTGCGACTTGGCGAACTCGTCGTCGGTCAGGTCGAGGGTCTCGAAGCCGTTCGCCCGGAACTGCTCAGCCACCTCGCGGCCCTCGGCGCGATCGCGCACGCCGAGCCCGACGAAGACGTGGGCCTGATCGGAGTCGGCGATCCGATAGCTGAACTCCGTCACGGAGTGCGGGCCGACGAGCGAGCAGAGGCGGCGGAAGCTGCCGCGGGCCTCGGGAATCGTGACCGCCAGCAGCGCCTCGCGATCCTCGCCGACCTCGGCGCGGTCCGCGACGAAGCGCAGGCGGTCGAAGTTCATGTTCGCGCCGCAGGCGATCGCGATCAGCGTCTCGCCGCTGATGCCCTCGCGCTCGACGTAGGTCTTCGCGCCGGCCACCGAGAGCGCGCCCGAGGGCTCCAGGATCGAGCGCGTGTCCTCGAACACGTCCTTGATCGCGGCGCACATCTGGTCGGTGTCGCAGAGGATGATCTCGTCGACGAGCTCACGGCAGAGCCGGAACGTCTCCTTGCCGACCTGCTTGACCGCCACGCCGTCGGCGAACAGCCCGACGTGCGCGAGCTTGACGCGTCTGCCCGCGGCGATCGACTGCGACATCGCATCGGAGTCGACGGGCTCGACCCCGATGATCCGGATCTCGGGCCGCAGGCGCTTGACGTAGGCCGCGATCCCCGAGATCAGGCCGCCCCCGCCGATCGCCACGAAGATCGCGTGGATCGGGCGCTGGTGCTGGCGCAGGATCTCCATCGCGATCGTGCCCTGCCCCGCGATCACGGCCGGGTCGTCGAAGGGATGCACGAACGTCAGCCCTTGCGCGGCCTGCAGCTCGAGCGCGTGCGCGTAGGCGTCGGAGAAGCTCTCGCCGTGCAGCACCACCTCGCCGCCGAGCGCACGCACCGAGGAGACCTTCAGCTCGGGCGTCGTCACGGGCATCACGATCACGGCGCGTGCCCCGAGCACCTTGGCGCCGAGCGCGACGCCCTGCGCATGGTTTCCCGCCGATGCCGCGATCACACCCTGCGCAAGCACCTCCGGCGAGAGGCTCGCGAGCTTGTTGTAGGCGCCACGCAGCTTGAAGCTGAAGACGGACTGCTCGTCCTCGCGCTTCAAGAGCAGCTCGTTGTCGAGGCGCGCCGAGAGCTTCGCCGCGTAGTCGAGCGCGGTCTCCTGGGCCACGTCGTAGACGCGCGCCGTGAGGATGCGCTCGAGATAGTCGGGGTGGGCCACTCGCTCACTGTGGCAGGAACGTCTCGGAAGAGCGTCAGCGTCGCCGAACGAGCACGCCCGGATGCCGCCGCACGAAGCGCGCCATCCCACGCACGTGCCAGAGCGTGCGTCGCGAGAGCAGCGTCCGGTCGATCACGCGCTCGTAGTCGTGCTCGGCGATCGCGTCTGGCACGTACCAGCGCTGCCAGCCCGCCCGCATCGCGCGGTACTGCAGCTCGATGTCCTCGCCGTACATCGGAAAGCCCTCGTCGAAGAGCCCGATCTCGTCGAGCATGCTCCGCCGCAGGAGCAGGCAGGCGCCGAGCATCCAGTCGCACTCGACCGGACCGGGCGGGACGTCATCGAGGTAGTGCGATCGCTGCGCCGCCTCGACATCGCGCACGAGCAGCCGCAGCGGGGTGCGCCGTACGAGCGTGCCGCCGACCGTCGGAAAGCGCCGCCGCGATCGCTGGAGCTCGCCGCCCGGCTCGAGCAGCCGCGGTCCGACGACGCCCGCCCGCGGATTCGCCTCGGCGTGCGCGAGCAGCAGCTGCACGCACCCCGGCTCGACGCGCACGTCTGGATTGAGCACGAGCACGTGGTCCGCACGTGAGCGCAAGATCACGGCGTTCTGGTTCTGCGCGAACGTGCGCGGCGCCGGGTTGACGATCACGCGCAGCCCGCGCGAGCGGGCGAGCTCGGCCGAGCCATCCGGCACGTTCTCGCAGACGATCGCTGGGATGCCATCGGCAGCGAGCGCGGCCAGGCACGGCTCGAGCAGGTCGCGGTGGCCGTGCGAGACGATCGTGGCGTCGACGCGTGTCACAGGAGCTGACGGTAGACGTCCGCGGTGCGCGCAGCGGCTCTGCCCCACGTGAACTCCGCTGCACGCGACAGGCCGGCGGCGATCAGCCGAGCTCGAAGGGGCTCGTCGGCGAGCACCCGGGCAAGCGCCGCGGCGAGCTCGTCGACCGAGCTGGGATCCACGGTCAGAGCCGCCTCGCCGACGGCCTCGCCAAGGCCGGTCGTGCGGCTCGCGACGACGGGAACGCCACACGCCATCGCCTCGAGCGCGGGTAGGCCGAAGCCCTCGTAGAGCGACGGGAACGCGAGGGCCCGCGCACCCGAGTAGAGATCGGGCAAGGCGTCCTCCCCCACGTGCCCGAGCAGCCGGAGCCTGGATCCGAGGCCGCAGCGCCCGGCCGACGAGAGGACCGCCTGACGTCCGCCGCGATCGCCGCCGACGACGGCGAGCAGGTGGTCGCGCGGCG
>JANLRV010000137.1:0-15103 GCA_031361905.1 Actinomycetes bacterium | reverse complement strand
GCCTCGAAGGCGCTCCTGTACCGAACGGAACGGCAATCTCCGCGGCGTGCTGAGTAGCACACCGCTCCACACGGTCGTCCAGCACCGCTTGTCGACCTGATCGAGTCTCCAGGCGCCCGCCAGGTGCAAGTGCGTGCACATGCACCGGTCTGAGGTCTGCTGCTACCCAGCAGCAGACCGATGGCCGCCAGACGCCACGAGGCATTTTGCAACCGGCTCTTACTCGACGGTGACGGTCTTCGCGAGGTTGCGCGGCTGGTCGATCGGCAGGCCGCGCTTGCGCGCGATCAGGTACGCGAAGATCTGCAGCGGCACCGAGGCCAGGATCGAGGCGATCTCGGGAGAGGTCCGTGGCACGTGGATCACCCAGTCGGCATGCTCGCCGACGTGCTCGTTGCCCTCGGTCACGATCGCGATCACCCGCGCGCCGCGCGCTCGCACCTCTTGCACGTTCGAGACGACCTTGTCGTAGACGTGCGAGTCGTTCATCACGGCCACGACCGGCGTCTCGTCGGAGAGCAGCGCGATGGGGCCGTGCTTCATCTCGCCGGCAGCGTACGAGTCGGTCGGGATGTAGCTGATCTCCTTCAGCTTGAGCGCGCCCTCGAGGCAGACCGGCATGCCGAGGTGGCGGCCGATGTAGAGGAAGAACTCCTTCTCCCAGACCGCCGCCGCGGCCGCCTCGGCCTCGGCCCAGACGGGCGCGTCGTCGGCGAGATACGTCGCCACGAGCTCTGGCAGCGTCTCGAGCTCGGCCGTGAAGCGCTCGATGTCGACGCCCGAGAGCGTGCCGCGCACCTGGGCGAGCTTGAGCGCGAGCAGCGTGAACGCGAGGCACTGCGACGTGAACGTCTTGGTCGCGGCGACCGCGATCTCACGGCCGCTGCGGGTGTAGAGCGTGCCGTCGGCCTCGCGGGTCAGCTGCGATCCCATGATGTTGCACACGGCCAGCGTGCGAGCGCCTGCCTCGCGGGCGACGCGCTGCGCGGCGATCGTGTCGGCCGTCTCACCCGACTGCGAGACCGAGATGACGAGCGTGCGCTCGTCGAGAACCGGGCCGCGGTAGCGCAGCTCCGAGGCCACCTCGAGATCGACGGGGAGGCGAGCCCAATCCTCGATCAGCAGCCGGCCGACCATGCCCGCGTGCGCGGCCGTGCCGCAGGCGGTGATCGAGACGCGATCGATTGCGGCAAGCTCGTCGTCAGAGAAGCCCATGTCGAGCTCGACGCGCCCCTCGTGGATGCGATCCGCGAGCGTGTCGAGAAGCGCGGTCGGCTGCTCGTGGATCTCCTTCAGCATGTAGGTCTCGTAGCCGCCCTTCTCGGCGGCCGTCGCGTCCCACGTGACGATCTCGTCGGCACGCTCGATCGGGCGCAGCTCGAGGTCGAACAGCTGGGCGCCCTCGGGCGTGATCACAACGAGCTCGCGGTCGCCGACGAGCCTCGCCCTGCGGGTGTGCTCGAGAAACGCGATCACGTCGGACGCCAGGAACGTCTCGCCCTCGCCGAGGCCGATCACCATCGGGCACTGCAGGCGCGCGCCCACGATCGTGTCGGGGTGGAGGGAGGAGACGACGCAGAAGGCGAAGTGCCCTTCGAGGTCGAGAAAGGTCCGGCGGACGGCCTCGACGAGGTCGCCGTCGTAGTGCTGCTCGACGAGATGCGCGACGACCTCGGCGTCGGTCTCGGACGAGAACGTCCGGCCGGCCGCTGCGAGCGCGCGCTTGAGCTCGAGGTAGTTCTCGATGATCCCGTTGAGGACGACCGAGAAGCGCTCGTCCTCGCCGCGCAGAGGGTGGGCGTTCCGCTCGGACGGCCGTCCGTGTGTCGCCCAGCGCGTGTGGCCGATGCCGGTCGTCGCGGGCGAGCCGTTCAGACCGGCGACGCGCTTCAGCTCTGAGAGATTGCCGACCGCGCGCACGACCTCGAGGCCGTTCGCCTGGACGAGCGCGATGCCGGCCGAGTCATAGCCCCGATACTCGAGCCGCTCGAGACCGCCCAGCAAGAACGGCTTGCTGACCCGCGATCCGGTGTAGCCGATGATCCCGCACACTCGAGTTTTCCCCTCCGGCACCATCGCCGCACTGCGGCATGGTGGCCCGACTGACGCTCAACGCTATCCGAGACGGCGCGGTCCACGCCGGTCAGGCCTGGCCGAGCTCTCTCTCTACGAGTGCTGTTATCGAACCGCAGAGGCGTTCTACCTCTCCCTCGATTTCGTGCTCCACCATCACCCGAACGAGGGACTCGGTCCCCGAGGGTCGCAGCAGGATGCGTCCGGCGCCGGAATTGGCGAGCGCGACATTCTCGGCGTCCACGACATCCCAGATCGCGCGATTGCCCGCGAGGCGCGTCCGATCCGCCCGCACGTTGACGAGCTTCTGGGGAAAGCGCTTGACCAGGCTCGCGGCGACGGCGAGCGTCTCGCGGGTGCGCGCAAGCGCGTCGAGCAGCAGCACGGCCGAGATCAGACCGTCGCCGGTGGTCTGCCGATCGAGCGCAATCACATGACCGGATTGCTCCCCGCCGAGAACGGCGTCGTGCTCGAGCATGGCCTCGAGCACGTAGCGGTCGCCGACGTCGGTGACGATCGCGCGGATGCCCAGACCGGCAAGGGCCCGGTGCAGGCCGAGGTTGGACATCGAGGTGACGACCACCGTGTCATTTCGCAGCATGCCCGTGGTCTGCAGGTCCCGTGCGAGCAGCGCGACGATCTGGTCCCCGTCGACATCGCTCCCGTCCGCGTCGACGGCGAGCATGCGATCGGCGTCGCCGTCGAACGCGATGCCGAGATCGAAGCCGCCCGCTCGCACCCCCACGGCGAGAGCGCCGAGATGGGTCGAGCCGACTCCGTCGTTGATGTTGACGCCGTCGGGCGCGCAGCCGATCAGCTCGTGCGCGATGCCGAGCCGGGCGAACAGCGACGGCGCGACCGTGGCCGCGGCGCCGTGGGCGCAGTCGACGAGGATGCGCAGCGGCGGCATCGCGAAGCCCTGCGAGACGATCCAGTCGACGTAGCGCTCGGGCGCGTCGGCGAGCCGGCGAGAGTCCCCCACGCCGGCTCCCGTCGGAAGCTCGCCCGGCGCGCCGAGCAGCGCCTCGATGCGGTCCTCATCGGCATCGAGCAGCTTGAACCCGTCGGGACCGAAGAGCTTGATGCCATTGTCGGGGAACGGGTTGTGCGACGCCGAGATCACGGCACCGAGGCTCGCGCCCTGCTCGCGCACGAGCAGCGCGACCCCGGGAGTCGGCAGCACGCCGGCGCGCAACGCGACGCCGCCCGCAGAGGCGATGCCCGCGCAGAACGCATCCTCGAGCAGCGCGCCCGAGCGGCGCGTGTCGCGACCGATCACGATCTCGGGAAGGGACGCGCCTCGCTCGCGCGCGAACGCGACCGCTGCCCGCCCGAGGGCGAGCGCGAGCTCAGCGGAGAGCACTGGTCCGTTCGCGATGCCGCGAACGCCGTCCGTCCCGAACAGCCGCGCCACCTGCGTGAAGCTATCGCTTGCTGAACTGCGGGCGACGACGGGCGCCCTTGAGGCCCGCCTTCTTGCGCTCGACCGCGCGCGAGTCGCGCGTCAGGAAGCCCTCGCGCTTGAGCTGGGTGCGCAGCTCGGGATCGGCCTCGCAGAGCGCCCGGGCGATGCCGTGGCGCAGCGCGCCGGCCTGACCCGTCGTCCCGCCACCGTCGAGCCGCGCGCGCACGTCGAACTTGTCGGCGAGGCCCGAGACGACGAGCGGAGCCGTCGCGGTGGCCCGCAGGAAGTGTCGCGGCAGGTACTCCGCGAGAGGCTTGCCATTGCAGATGATCTCGCCGCTTCCGGGGGTGAGGATGACGCGCGCGACCGACGTCTTGCGCTTCCCCGTACCCCGATACGTCGCCTTTTCTGTCATATCTCGTTCAGTTCCTTTGTCGCTACGAGTCTCGGTCGGTGCGGTCGCGGAGGACGACACCGCTGCTGCTACTGACCAAGGCTCTTCGGCATCTGCACGGGCTGCTGCGCCTCGTGCGGGTGCTGGGCACCTGCATAGATCTTCAGCTTGCGGAGCTGCGCGCGCCCGAGCTTGTTGCGGGGGAGCATCCCCTTGACAGCCAGGCGGATGACCTCTTCGGGCCGGTCGTCGAGCATCTGCTGGAGCGTGCGCTCTCGCAGCCCGCCGTGGTAGCCGGAGTGCCGGTAGTAGATCTTGTCGGTCAGCTTCTTGCCGGTCACGCGGATGCGCTCGCAGTTGATCACGACGACGAAATCGCCGGTGTCGACGTGCGGCGTGTACTGCGGCTTGCGCTTTCCGCGCAGCGTGTCCGCGAGGCGCGTCGCGAGACGACCGAGGGTCTCACCGTCGGCGTCAACGATGTACCAGTGGCGCTCGAGCTCGCCGGGCTTCGCGTTATAGGTCGTGGTCGGCACAGTTCTCTCTCGGAATCGACGCACCGAACCACGGCGCGCACAGAAAAGCCGGCGCGCTGGCCGGACCCGTGCAGAGTAGCGGGGGTGGCATGGCTCCGCAAACTAGACCGTCGCCCGGTTAGCTGAGTGATTCCGTTCCGATGGGGGTTCTGGGCGCTGGATCGCTGCGTTCTGCCGAGGTTTCCGGGCGCAGGCGCTGCAGAGACGCAACGACAAGCCCGGAAACCCCGGAGTGACGCTCGCCGCGAGACGGCCCCAGCTCACCGCAACGCCCCTCACGCATCGATCCGGGGCCGACTCGCGGCGAGCAGAACGCCAGAACCAGCCGAGACACACCCCAGAACCCACGACGGAGCGGACTCAGTCATCTAGATTGAATCGCGATGGAGATCGTCGACGTAGCAGGCGTGAGCAAGCGGTTCGGCGCGACCCGTGCGCTCGTCGAGGTCGACCTCGCCGTGCCCGAGGGATCGGTGCAGGGGCTGCTCGGACCGAACGGGGCAGGCAAGACGACGCTCGTGCGCGTGCTCGCGACGCTCCTGCGGCCCGACGCGGGGCGTGTCAGCGTCGCCGGCATCGACGTGCTTGCGGACCCGATGGGGGCGCGGATGGCGATCGGCCTCGCCGGCCAGTTCGCCGCCGTCGACGAGACCCTCACGGGCCGCGAGAACCTCGAGCTCGTCGGCCGCCTCTACCGCCTCTCCGCTCGCGCCGCGCGAGAGCGCGCCTCCGAGGCGCTCGAACGGCTCGGCCTCCGCGACGCCGGCGACCGCCAGGTCAAGACGTACTCGGGCGGCATGCGGCGCCGGCTCGACCTCGGCGCAAGCCTGGTCGGTCGTCCCAAGGTGCTGCTGCTGGACGAGCCGACCACGGGACTCGACCCGCGCACGCGCCTCGATCTCTGGCAGTTCATCCGCGACCTCGTCGGCGGAGGCACGACCGTGCTCTTGACGACCCAGTACATGGAGGAGGCCGATCAGCTCGCCGACCGGATCGTGGTGATCGATCGCGGCAGCGTGATCGCACGGGGGACCCCGGCCGAGCTGAAGGCGCGCCTCGGCGGGGACGTGATCGACCTGCACGTCTCGCCTGCGAGCGAGCTCGAGCGCGCCTCCGAGGGCTCGCGTCGCTGCGCGTCGGCGAGCCGAAGCTCGACGCCCACGAGGGGCGGCTGACCGTGCCGGTGAGCGGCGGCTCGCAGGCGCTCGTGCAGGCGGTGCGCCTGCTCGACGACGCCGGCATCGGGATCAGCGACCTGGCGCTGCGCCAGCCCTCGCTCGACGACGTCTTCCTGGCGATCACGGGCGAGACGACGGCGACGGAGGACGAATGACGGCGACCCGCCTGCCGCGCTCGGCCACGTTCGGCGACGCGGTCGTGATGACGCGGCGGAACATCCGGCGCACGATCCGCACGCCGCAGCTGCTCGTCTTCTCGACGATCCAGCCCGTGATGTTCGTGCTGCTCTTCCGCTACGTCTTCGGCGGTGCGATCCACACGCCGGGCATGAGCTACGTCGACTATCTGATCCCCGGGATCATGGTCCAGACCGTCGCGTTCGGCGGTGGTCAGACGGCGGTCGGGCTCGCCGCCGACCTGCGCACCGGGATGATGGACCGCTTCCGCTCGCTGCCGATGGCGCGCTCGGCCGTGCTCGCGGGACGCACGCTCGCCGACATGACGCGCAATTTCTTCGTCGTCCTGCTGATGGTCGGCGTCGGCACGCTCGTCGGCTTCCGCTTCCACAACGGCCTCGGCAACGCGATCGCCGCGGTGCTGCTGGCGATCCTCTTTGGCTTCGCGTTCTCGTGGATGTTCGCGCTGATCGGCATGCTCGTCGGCGAGCCCGAGACGGCGCAGGTCGCAGGGTTCCTGCCGATCTTCCCGCTCGTCTTCGCGAGCTCGACGTTCGCCCCGACGGCGACGATGCCGAGCTGGCTGCGAGCGTTCGCCGAGCACCAGCCGGTCACGGCCACCGTCGACTCGATCCGGGCGCTCACGCAGGGCGGCGACGTGCAGGGGCCGCTGACGACCTCGCTGCTCTGGATCGCAGGCATCCTGATCGTCTTCGTGCCGCTTGCGGTCGCGCGCTACCGCCGGGGCTAGGGGTGCGCGGCATCGGCGCGATGCGCCGCAGCGACACGCTCCCGCTTCACATCGGCGGCTTCCTCGGTCCCTTCGGGGGAGCCGTGCTCTCGGTCATCATCCCCGAGTTGCAGACCTCGTTCGACGTCTCGCGCGGGGCCGTCGCGAGCGCGATCCCTGCATATCTGATCCCGTTCGCCCTCCTCCAGCTCGTGGCCGGGCCGATCGCGAACCGGCTCGGCGTGGGCCGTGTCGTGCGCGCCGGGTACGTGGGCTACGCGCTCGCGTCGCTGCTCGCGGCCGCCGCGCCGACGTTCGGCGTGTTTCTCGCCGCACGGATCGCGCAGGGAGCGGCCAACGCGTTCGTGACGCCGCTGCTCCTGGCCTCGCTCGGCGAGATCGTGCCGAAAGAGCGTCTCGCGCGAAGCATCGGGACGTTCGCGAGCGTGCAGACCGGAGCGCTCGCCGCATCGCCGCTCGTCGGCGGACTGGCCGGCGCGTTCGACTGGCGCATCGCGTTCGTCGTGCAGGCGATGGTCTCGCTCGCCCTCGCCCTCCGCCGCCCCGTGGCCTCGACGATCGCGCGCGGGGCGGGCGGCCTCCGCGCGCTGCTCGGGCGACGGCTCGGTCTGCTCTGCGCGTGCGGCTTCGCGGGCTACCTCGGCGTCACCGGCATCCCGGTGATCGTCGCGCTGCGGGCACACGACGCGTTCGGGCTCGGGCCCTCCGAGCGGGGGCTCGTGCTCGCCGGGTTCGGCCTCGCCGGCATGCTCGGCGGTCGCCCGCTCGGCCGGGTCGTCGATCGCGCCGGGCGCCGCCACGCCGCGGTGCTCGGCAGCGTCGCCTGCGCATCCGCCGTCGCGGCCTGCGGCGTCGTCTCCGCGAGCGTGGGGCTCGCCGCGCTCTGGTTCGCCGCCGGGCTCGGGTCGGTGCTGATGTGGAACGGCCTGAACACGCTCGCGGTCGAGGCGGCGCCCGCCAACCGCACCACCTTCACCTCCGTCTTCTCGGCCTGCAAGTTCGCGGGCAACGCCGCCGCGCCCGTGCTCTGGCTGCCCGTCTACGACAGCCGCGTGAGCCTCTCGTTCGTCGCGGCCGGGGCGACCTGCCTGCTGATCATCCCGCTGATGGCCGCGTACGATTCCGGCTGATGCCCTGCGTCTTCTGCCTGATCGCCGGCGGCGAGCTGCCGTCGCACCGGATCGCCGAGCGCGAGCGCGCGCTCGCCTTCCTCGACATCAACCCGAGCGTCGTCGGGCACACGCTCGTCGTTCCGCAGATCCACGCGGCGAGCCTGCACGAGGTCTCGCACGAGGACCTGACGGCTTGCGCGGAGCTCGCCCAGGAGGTGGCCGGCCGGCTCGTCGACCGCCTCGCCTGCGACGGCGTCTCGATCGTCCAGTCGAACGGCGCGGCAGCGGGGCAGACCGTCTTCCACTACCACGTGCACGTGATCCCCCGATTCGACGGCGACGCGCTGCGCACGATGTGGGACCCCACGCACCCCGAGCCCGCCGAGCTCGCGGCCATGGCCGAGCGGCTCGCCGGGTAACCCGCGCCGGCGGTACCATCACGGCATGCCCGACGCGCTCTACTTCACCGGCGACCCCGAGGCGGACGCGCTGCTCGCGTCAGACCCGCTCGCGCTCACGATCGGCTTCGTGCTCGATCAGCAGGTGACCGTCCAGAAGGCGTTCTCGTCGCCGCTCGAGCTGTCGAGACGCCTCGGCGGTCTCGATGCGGGCGCGATCGCAGCGATGGATCCGGCCGTGCTCGAGGAGGCCTTCCGCCGCCGGCCCGCGCTGCACCGCTTTCCCGGCAACATGGCGAAGCGCGTGCAGGAGCACTGCCGCGTGGTCGCCGGCGAGTACGGTGGCGACGCCTCGCGCGTGTGGCGCGAGGCGCGCGACTCCGACGACCTCCGGGCGCGACTCGCAGCGCTGCCCGGGTTCGGCGAGATGAAGATCAAGTCATTCGCAGCCGTGCTCTCCCGCCGCTTCGGCGTGCAGCTCGCGGATGCGCTCGCTCCCGCACACGCGACGCTCGGCGACGTCGACTCGCCGGAGGCGCTCGCCGCCTACCAGGCGGCCAAGCGTGCGCGCAAGGCTGCGCTCAGACGCGCCGACGCCGGCTGAGCCCGGCTACTCCCACTCGATCGTGCCGGGCGGCTTCGAGCTGATGTCGAGGGCGACGCGGTTGACGCCCGCCACCTCATTGATGATGCGGCTCGAGAGCGTCTCGAGCAGGTCGTAGGGCAGCCGCGCCCAGTCTGCCGTCATCGCGTCCTCGCTCGTCACGGCGCGGATGATGATCGGGTGCTCGTAGGTCCGCGCGTCGCCCATCACGCCGACCGAGCGGATCGCGGGCAGCACCGCGAAGGCCTGCCAGATCTCGCGCTCGAGCCCGGCCCGGCGGATCTCCTCGCGGATCACGGCATCGGCGTGGCGCAGGATCTCGAGCCGCTCGAAGGTGACCTCGCCGATGATGCGGATGCCGAGGCCCGGGCCCGGAAACGGCTGGCGCCAGACGATCTCGTCCGGCAGGCCGAGCTCCTCGCCGACACGTCGCACCTCGTCCTTGAAGAGCATCCGCAGCGGCTCGCAGAGCTCGAACTGCATGTCGTCCGGGAGGCCGCCGACATTGTGGTGGGACTTGATCTTCGCAGCGGTCTTCGAGCCCGACTCGATCACGTCGGAGTAGAGCGTGCCCTGGACGAGGAAGCGCATCCCGTCGAGGCGATTCGCCTCCTCCTCGAAGACGCGGATGAAGGTCTCGCCGATCCGCTTGCGCTTCTCCTCCGGATCCGTCACGCCGCGCAGCCGCTCGAGGAACCGGTCTTGCGCCTGCACGTGCACGAGGGGCACCTGGAAGTGCCGCGCGAAGGTCTCGACGACCTGCTCTGACTCGCCGGCGCGCATCAGGCCGTGATCGACGTAGACACAGGTCAGCTGCTCGCCGATCGCCCGGTGCACGAGCAGCGCCGCGACGGATGAGTCGACGCCGCCCGAGAGCGCGCAGAGGACCCTCTCGGAGCCGACCTGCTCGCGGATCCGCGAGACCTGCTCGTCGATCACCGCGAGCGCCGTCCAGCCCGCCGGCGCGTGGCACGCGCGGAAGAGGAAGTTCCCGAGCATGTCGGTGCCACGCGGCGTGTGCTGGACCTCGGGGTGGAACTGCACCGCGTAGAGCCCGCGCTCCGGATCTTCCATCGCCGCGACGGGCGTCGAGACGGTCGAAGCGGTCACGCGGAAGCCCTGCGGCTCGCGCACCACGGCATCGGTGTGGCTCATCCAGCAGGAGGCGGACTCGGGCAGGTCGGCGAGCACGACGCCGCCCTCGACCCGCAGCTCCGTCTTGCCGAACTCCGAGCTGCCGGTGCGGGCGACCTCGCCTCCGAGCGCAATCGTCATCGCCTGCATGCCGTAGCAGATGCCGAGCACCGGAATCCCGAGCTGCAGGAGACGCGGGTCGAGCGCCGGCGCGCCGGGCTCGTAGATCGACGCCGGCCCGCCTGAGAGGATCAGTCCGTACGGCTGCCGCTCGAGCACCTCCTCCGGCGAGATGTCGTGGGGAACGAGCTCGCTGCGCACGCGGCACTCACGTACGCGCCGGGCGATCAGCTGAGCGTACTGCGCTCCGAAATCGAGCACGAGGACCGGCCGTTCATCGAGTGCGACGCGATCATCGGCCATCGCCGAGCTCACCGAGACATCCCGACGCCCTGCTCGCGCTGCAGCTTCTTGCCCTCCGTCTGCAACGCCGGGGCGAACATGATCTCGGCCTTCTGGAAGTCGTGGATCGTCTCGTAGCCGGTCGTCGCCATCGAGGTGCGGAGCGCGCCCATCAGATTGAGCGTGCCGTCATTCTCGAACGCCGGGCCGAGCACGATCTCCTTGAGCGAGCCCACGGTCGTGGTCCTCACCCGCGTGCCGCGCGGGAGCGTCGGGTGGAACGTCGCCATCCCCCAGTGATGCCCTCGCCCCGGCGCCTCGGTCGCGCGGGCGAGCGGCGAGCCGATCATCACGGCATCGGCGCCACACGCGATCGCCTTGGAGATGTCGCCGCCGGTGCGCATGCCGCCGTCGGCGATCACGTTGCAGTACGCGCCGGTCTCGAGCAGGTGCTGGATCCGAGCCGCCGAGGCGTCCGCGATCGCGGTCGCCTGCGGGACGCCGACGCCGAGCACGCCGCGCGTCGTGCACGCGGCGCCCGGTCCGACGCCGACGAGGACGGCCGCGGCCCCGGTGCGCATCAGGTGCAGCGCGGTCTGGTACGAGGCGCAGCCCCCGACGATCGTCGGGATCGGGAGCGACGCGATGAACTCCTTCAGGTTGAGCGGCTCGACGACCGTCGAGACGTGCTCGGCCGAGACGACCGTGCCCTGGATCACCAGCACGTCGAGCCCGGCGTCGAGCGCGAGCTTGTAGTGCTCGCGGACGCGCTGCGGCGTGAGCGAGGCCGCGGCGAGCACGCCGGCCTCCTTGATCTCGGCGACGCGGCGCGAGATCAGCTCGGGCTTGACGGGCTCCTGGTAGAGCTGCTGCATCAGCTTCGTGACCTCGGTCGGCTTCGCGTCCGCGATCCGCTCGAGCTGCTTGTCGGCATCGGCGTAGCGCGTCCAGATGCCCTCGAGATTGAGCACGGCGAGCCCGCCGAGCTTGCCGAGCTCGATCGCGGTCGCCGGCGAGACGACGCCGTCCATCGCGGAGGCGAGCAGGGGCAGCTCGAGCAGGTAGGGGCCGAGCTTCCAGCCGATGTCGACATCCTCGGCATCGCGTGTACGCCGGCTCGGCACGATCGCGATGTCATCGAATCCGTAGGCGCGCCGCGCCTTCTTGCCCCGCCCGATCTCGATCTCCACTAGAAGGTGCCCCTCGTCTGCTTCCCACCGGATACGAAAAGACCCAGGGCGCGATCGCGAGCCTGGGTCTTGAAGGGGAAGTCAATCTGTCGTCGAATACCCAACCTTCGGGCATGCTAGCAACGCGGTCGGGCGACCGCTCTACGCGGCCGTGGGGGCGAGCTCCTCGATCTCGACGGACCCGATCAGCCGCGAGACCTCCTTCGGGTCGAGCGCGCCGGGCACGAGCTCCTGGGTGCTCGCGGCTCCGCACGCGACTGCGTGGCGCAGCACCTGCGGGAGCGGCCGCTCGGCGCGGCGCGCGGCCAGGAACCCGGCTGTCAGGGCGTCGCCCGAGCCAACCGACGAGACGACTTCGAGCGGCGGGATCGTCGCCCGCAGGACGTGCGTCTTGCCGGCCTCACGGGCGAGCACGTAGGCGCCGTCGTTGCGGGTGATCACGACCGATCGCGCCCCGAGTTCGGCGATCGTCTCGAGCCCGATCACGATGTCCTCGGTCGTCTCGAACTCGAAGCCGACGAGCGCCTCGGCCTCCTCCTGGTTCGGCATCACGAGATCGGGCTCCCCTGCCACGCCGAGCCGCAGCGCCTCGCCCTCGGAGTCGAGGACCGTGAACACCCGGGCCTTGCGCGCCTCGCGGATCGTGCGGGCGTACCAGTCGTCCGGCACGTGCCGGGGAAGGCTCCCCGCGAGCACCACGGCGGAGGCGCCGCGATAGAGGTAGGTGAGCGTCTGCTCGAGCGAGGCGAGCTCGCCGTCGGAGACCTCGGGCCCGTACTCGATCACCTCGGTCTCCGTGCCCTCGCCGGCAGGGTCGATGAAGATCGTCGTCACGCGCGACTCGTCGGCGATGTGCACGAACTGGCTGACGATCCCCGACGAGGTCAGATCGTCGACGATCAGCTCGCCGGTGCGACCGCCGGCGAGCCCGGTCGCGATCACGGGCTCCGAGAGCGCGCGCAGCGCCCGCGCCACGTTGATGCCCTTGCCGCCCGCGCGGATTGCGCCCGGCTCGCAGCGATGGCGGCGACCGATCTGCAGGTTCGCGACCCGCAGGGTCTTGTCGATCGCGGCATTCGGCGTGACCGTGAGAATCATGGCGAGGCGCGGCGGTCGAGTGCCACACACCCATCGTAGCCCGGATTCCGGAGCGAGCGGCGGGGAATCGTGCCGAGCCTGGTCGACGCGTCAGAAGACGCCGCTGACCCGCCTCCAGAGATTCGCGAGACCGCTGCGGTCGCGTCCCCCGTCGCGGTCGGCGACGAGCGGGATCCGGCCGAGCTCGCGCCCGTCGTCGAGCCTCGTCAGGCGCAGCTCGCCGAGCCGGTCGCCCCGCCTCACGCGATGATCGAGCCGGTCGGGCAGGACGATCCGCAGGCGCAGGCGCAGCGCCGGCATCGCCAGCGTGACGAGCGAGCGAGCGGCGACCGCCCGCACCGATCCGAGCCGGCCGTAGACCGACCCGGCGCGAACCGCCGTCGCCCTCGGGACGCGATCGAACGCCCAGTCGAGCAGGCGGGCCACGTCACCATCGCGGCGCCGCTCCGTGGGCGCCCCGAGCTCGACCGCGTAGACCTCGACGCCGGCCCGCCTGGCGTGCGCGGCGAGGTTCCAGCCGGCGTCGTCCGTGTGGCCGGTCTTGACGCCGTCGAGGGACCGGTAGTGCAGCAGGAGGCCGTTGCGTGACGCGAGGCGGTGCCCCGGAATCACGACGACCGAGCGACGCGAGAGCGCGCGGAAGCGCGCATCGGCCATCAGCAGCCGGGAGAGCGTGAGCACGTCCCGCGCCGAGGAGTGCGCCCCCGCCACATCGAGGCCGTAGGGGGTCCGGTAGACCGTCTCGTGCAGGTCGAGCGCGCTCGCCTCGGCATTCATCAGCGCGACGAAGCGCGCGACCGGCGTGCGGGCGGGCCGCCCGCCCTCGACGACCGCCTGCGCGATCGCGGCGCGCGCGCGCGGCTCGGCCGCGACGGTGCGCGCGAGCATCACGGCCGCATCGTTCGCCGAGCGCACGACGAGCGCGGCGAGCAGGTCGCGCACGGTCTGCCGCTCGCCCACGGCGAGCGGCACGACCGACTCGCCGACCGCGACGGCATCGCGCGTCGTCACGACCACGGCGTCGAGGCGGGCGTAGCGCAGCACGAGATAGGCCGTCATCAGCTTGGTCAGCGACGCGACCGGGCGTGCCGCAGTGGATGCGCTCTGCGTCAGCAGGCCGCCGTTCCCGTCGGCGCTCCAGACGACGATCCAGGCCTTCGCCCGCGGCCGCGGGGCGCGCTCGCCGGCCGCACCGGCGGGCAGCGCACACACGATCGCGAGGCCGACGAGAGTGATCCAGGCCCGCATGCCCCCGGCAGGGTAGACGGTGGGGGCATGCCACAATCGCAGATGTGCAGCACGCCCGACCGCCCGCCACCTCGCTGCCGCAGGCGATCGGGCGACTGATCATCGCGCGCGAGCGGCTGCTGCTCGCAGCGCTCGGCCTGACGTTGATCGAGGTCGTCTCGCTGCTGCCACTCGTGGCGTCGCTGCACCGCTTCACGTCGTTCGTGGACACGGTGACGTCGCTCGCCTCGGGCATCGAGACAGACGGCCTGAACGCCGCGCTCGACGGCTCGGGCGGCGCGGCGCTCGCGCTCTGCTCGAGCATCGTCGGCGGCTCGCTCGCGGTCGCCGCGCTGCGCGTCTCGTACCTGCAGGCGCTCGTCATGCGCAGCGGCCTGCCGAAACCGCAGCTGCGGCGCGTGCTCTGGATGACCCTCCTGATCGCGGCGACGACGTCCATCCTGATCGTCAGCGGCCTCTCAGGCGGTCTCGCCCTGCTCGTCTGGATCAGCTTGACCGTCGCGACGCTCTACGCCGACTACGCGATCGCCCTCGACGGCCTGACCCTGCCCGAATCGCTGCGCGCGAGTGCCGCAACCCTGCGATCGCGAGCTCGTCCCTCGATCACGATGCTGATCCTGATCTTCTGGGTCGAGTTCCTGATCGAGGTGATCTTCCAGCCGGTCTTCGACAACGACGCGACGCCGATCACCGCGTCCCTCCTGATCGTCACGCTCGGCGTCCGGACGTTCGTCGTCGACTGCGCGCTCGTGACGATCTACCGCTCGACCCCGCTCGCCGATCAGCCGACGACGATCTCCTGACCGATCGTCAGCGCCTGCGGGTCGATCCCGGGGTTCAGCTCGAGCAGGCGCGCCACGGTCGTGTTCGTGCGCAGCGCGATCGCGTTCAGCGTGTCGCCCTTCGCGACGGTCACCTTGATCGTCGTCTGGGCGCCCGACGTATCCGTGGTGCCCGTGGTGTCCGTGGTCGCGGTCGTGGCGGTCGTCTCGGTGGTGTCCGTCGCATCCGTCGTGGTGCCGGTCGTGGCAGCGCCCGTGTCGGTCGGCGCGGTCGTCTCGACCGGCCCCGGGGGCAGCTGCGTCGTGACCGCGGGCGGCGCCGGCGCGATGGGCTTCCCGGGCGTCGCGGAGTCCCGCCCGAACCACCCCGCACTGTCGGCGATCAGGACGAGGATCGTGATCGCGGCGAGGAGAGCGGCGGGGGCCACGTAGCTCCAGATACTCCGCTCGACCGGACGCTGCCCCTCATCCGCCATGCCCTGACTCTAGGTGAGTGACTCCGTGTGTTCGGGTGTTCCGGGGTGTGTCTCGGTCGGTTCTGGCGTTCTGCTCGCTGCGAGCGCCACTGCGGGGTTTTCCGGGCTTGCCGATGCGTCCGTGCAGCAACTGCGCCCGGAAAAC